>DATICE010000109.1:0-23772 GCA_035456985.1 Burkholderiales bacterium
ATGCCGGTCCAGAAACGCAAAGAACGCGCGATTGAACTCGGAGGGGTTTTCCGCCCACGGGTAATGTCCCGAACCCGAAACGGTCGCGAACTGGGAGCCGGCGATCATGTCCGCGACGCGCTTCATCCCGGCGGGATGCCCGACCTGGTCCACTTCGCCCGCCACAAGGAGCGTCGGCACCGATATTGCACGGAAGCCCGCCACAGCATCCGCTTCCGGATAGCTCTGCACCGCCTTCACCGCGGCTTTCACCGTCTCCGGCGGCGTTTGCGAAGCCCAGTGACGCACCAGGTCGACCTCAGGTCCGCGCGAAGCCGGCCCGAGCATCGAGTTCACGACCATCATGTTGGCCGCCACCGGGTCCGTGCCGGGGGGCGGCGGTGCCGTGCGCTTGCGCACGAACTCCTCCTGCTCTTCCCTGGTGCGGTTCGCGAAATAGCCAATCGTCGATGAAATGACGATGCCGTGCACGCGCTCAGGTACTTTCAGCCGGATACGCGGCGTGATTTGCCCGCCCATGCTGTGGCCGTGAAAGACGTTGCGCTCGGTTCCAAGCGCCCTGATCAGCGCCGCGCCAGCCTCGGCCACGACATCGAAGGAGAACGGATCCGGAAGCGGCGAAAGGCCGTAGCCCGGCGCATCCCACGCCACGACCCGGTATCCGCGCGCGATGAGCCGCTCGGTCTGATACCGCCAGTACTCCTTCGAGCCGTAGATGCCGTGCAGGAGAAAGACCGTCACCCTCCCCGCGCCGGTGACCATGTGGTCCGGCAGCCGCATTTACCCCCCTTTTTCTTGCCAGTATTGCGACGCGGTGACGAAGTGACGCGGTAACGGAAGCTAGGCAAGCACGTCCGTAGTCTGTTCCTGACGGAGCATTTCGTAGACGAACTCTTTCAGCTCGGGGCCGAGCGCATCGCGGGCGGACACCAGCCCGACCGGCCGGCCGTTTTCCACCACCGGCACGTTCCGGAAGCCGCCCTCGTACATCATCTGGAGCGCGAGCGAGAAAGGACTGTCCGCCTCGACCGTCCGCGGGTTCTGGGTCATGACGGCGCCAAGTTGGGTCGTGGCCGCGTCGCGCCCCTCGGCAACCACCCGGAACAGCGCATCGCGCTCGGTAAACACGCCCACCAGCTGGTCGTCCTCCACAACCATGATTGCCCCTACGTTGTGGCTCTTCATCAGGCGCGCCGCCTCGCGGACCGGCATGCTCTTCTGCGCCGTGACAAACTCCTGTCCCTCGATTACGGATCGGATGGTTCGTGCCGACATGAATCGAACCTCCATTGACGGATGGACTGCCGGACGATGCTACGCCCGCGGGTTGGGCGGGTCAATCGCGCGCTGGTGCCGGGGGCGAGACCGTCCTCAGGCGAGCGGAACGAAGTCGTACTCCCCGATGCCCTGCAGCACCAGGAACGTCGCCGAAGCATCCCCGCCGTTCGTGACCAGATGCGGCCGGCGCGGTTTCACCGTATAGGTGTCGCCGGGGCCGAGCCGCACTTCCTCCTTGGGCTCGCGCAGGAAGAGCCGCAGGTTTCCGTTGAGCACGTAAAAGGTGTCCTGGACGTTGCTGTGGTAGTGCCAGGGCACCTTCTGGGTCCTCGAGATCTGGATCTCCTGGATGCGGAAGCCCGGCCGCGCGGCGTGCTGGTCCCGCCGCTCGACCTCGTAGAGATGCGCGCTGTCTTTCACCGCTTCCATGGGAGCGCTCCTTCAGCCGACCTTGACCGGCTGCCCCGTTTTTGCGGATCTCACGATCGCCTCGAACACCGCCACCCCGTGGATGATCTGGTCGTGGGTGACCGGGTACGGCGCTTCTCCGCGCACCGCCGCCGCAAACGCCTCCATCACCGCCTTCACCAGGTTGACGCCCTTGTTCTCGATAACTTCAGGCTGCGCGGTCGCGTGGGGCCCTCCGGCCGCCACCGGCATGAAACGGAAGGTATCGAGGCTCGGCCGCGCCGTCTCGGCGATGCCGTTCTTGCCGAAAACGGCGATGCAATAGCTCGCCGCGCTCGCCAGCGTGCAATAGCTCGTGGAGATCACTCCGTTCCTGTGCTTCATGGTGAAGACCGTCGTGTCGTCCACGAGCGGCGCCGCGCGCCGGGCGTTGATGCAATAGACCTCGCTCACCTCGCCGCACAGATCGATGAAGGCGTCCACGAGGTGCACCCCCAGCCCGGTCATCGCGCCCGCCGGCGTCTCCTCCGGGTTCACGCGCCAGGACTCCTTGGGCAGCGCGAGTCCGCTCGGCGTCGAGACTTCGCCGACGCAGAAGGAAATGGGGCCCAGGCTGCCGTTTTGCACGCGCTTGCGGATCTCGGCCACCGACGGGTGAAACCGCCGCTGGAAGTCGACGGCGAGCACCACGCCCGCCTTCTTGACCGCCTCGATCGCGACCCGGGCGCTCGCCGCGGTAAGCGTAAAGGGTTTTTCCATGCAGACATGCTTGCCAGCCTGCGCCGCGCGCCGGACATGTTCTTCGTGCAGGCTATGGGGCGTGGTGTAGACGATGGCGTCGACGTTGCGATCCTTGAGGATCTCGTCGAGGCTGTCGCGCAGCGCTATTTTCTTGTCGCGGCAAAACTCCTCCGCCTTGGCGCGGGTGCGCGTGTTGGCGGCGACGAAAGTGATCTTGTCGCTCTTGCCCTGCACCGAATCGACGATCGTCTTTCCCCACCAGCCCAGACCTACGATTGCGGCTCGAATCATGTTTACTCCCTCACGATGGATTTGGATTGAATGCCTGTGATCGGTTCGATTGCCCGGGCATCTTACTCCGGCCCCCTGCCTTATGTCCGCTCGTCTGCGCCAACCGCGCCGGTCAGGACGGCCCGCCTCAGCGAACCGAAGCGCTTGCGGTACTGCGCCGGGGTGAGCCGCACCTTGCGCCGGAACAGCCGGCTGAAGAATCCGGCGTCCTCGTAGCCCACCTCGCGCGCGACCGATTCCACCGGGGCGTCTCCGGTTTCGAGCATGTGCTTCGCCTCCTCGAGGCGGAGCGTATGCACGTATTCGAGCGGCGGCATGCCGGTCGCCTGCTGGAACCTGCGCTTGAACGACCGCTCCGCGAGGCCCGAGAGGCGCACCATCGCCGTCACCGGCGCCGCCTGCCGGTAGTTGTCCGCGATCCAGGTCTGGCAGCGGGCAATGACGGCGTCCTCCACTTGCCGCGTGCGGGCGAGCCGGGCAAACGGCTGCTGGCCGATCTTGTGCCAATCGATCAGGTTGACCCGGGCAACCTGCATGGCCGCCTCCGCCCCGACGGTACGCGCGATCAAGTAGAGCGCAAGATCGAGCCACGAGGATCCCCCGCCCGCCATCACCAGGCGCTGTCCTTCGCCCGTAACCACAAGGGCGCGCTGGGTATGCACCCGGACGCGCGGATAGCGGCGCGCAAGCGCCTCGCAGTACGCCCAATGCGTGGTGGCGTCGTGGCCGTCCAGCAGCCCCGCTTCCGCCAGCATTAGCGCGCCCGAGCACGTCGCGGCAAGCGTCGAGCCTGCCGCATGGCAGCGCGTGAGCCACGCGAGCTCCGCCTGGAAGCGCCCCGCAATCGGCTCGTCCGGAGAAATAAAGAGCTCGGGGACGCACACGACCTCGGGCGCCCCCTGTTCCTCGAGCCCGGCATCCGGAGTAATGCGCACTCCGTTTGCCGCGGTGAAGGGACCCGGCTGCGCGGAGATGACGAGCGGCCGCATCAGCTCCGGTCCCGGCCGCCCGTCCACGATCATTCCCCAGTCGCGCCCGGCGGAGCGGAACAGATCGTATAGGCCATAGACGACCGAGGCGGTCACCTCGGGGAACGCCAGGATAGCCACGCTGACGGGACGTCGCTCCTCGCTCATGGCAGATTTGCCCGGTTTATTGCCGAAATGGCCGTAGCCCCGCCTCTCGCTCAGGCCTAATCTTCCGGCATCTTGAACCCGACGTGAAGGAGCCCTCTGTGAGCCGCTACCGCAAACGCCTTCCTCAGCTGAAGGACCGCCTGTTCGTGACGGACGGCGGGCTGGAAACTACCCTCATCTTTCATGAGGGCCTGAACCTGCCGTGCTTCGCTTCGTTCGACCTCTTGAAGGACGAAGCCGGCTGGGCCATCCTGCACCGCTATTTCGCTGCCTACGCCGGCATCGCCCTCGAGCACGGCGCCGGGCTGGTGCTGGAGACGCCCACCTGGCGCGCCAACTCCGACTGGGGAGCAAAGCTCGGCTACGACGCCGCCGCGCTCGCCGACGCCAACCGCAAGTCGGTCGGGCTGCTGCTGGAAGTCCGCAAGCGGTTCGAGGCGCCCGCGACCCCGGTCGTCATCAGCGGCAACCTCGGACCGCGCGGCGATGGCTACCAGGCCTCCGCCCGCATGACCGCCGAGGAGGCTCGCGCCTATCACGCGCCGCAAATCGAGATCTTCGCGCAAACCGACGCCGACATGGTCGCGGCCTTCACCATGAACTATGTCGAGGAGGCGATCGGCATCGTGCGCGCGGCTGAGGCAGCCGACATGCCGGTTGCGATCTCGTTCACGCTGGAGACCGACGGACGGCTGCCTTCAGGGGACACGATGGAGCACGCGGTGAAGCTCACCGACGCCGAAACCGGCGGCTACGCGGCCTATTACATGATCAACTGCGCGCACCCGACGCACTTCAGCGGCGCGATCGAGCCGGGCGCAGGCTGGGCCAACCGGATCCGGGGATTGCGGGCGAACGCCTCGAAGCGCAGCCACAAGGAGCTCGACGAGAGCCCCGATCTCGACGCCGGCAACCCCGCCGAGCTCGGCCAGCAGTATCGCGATCTCGGATCCGCGCTGCCCCGCATGTCCGTCGTCGGCGGCTGCTGCGGCACCGATCACCGTCACGTGGCCGAGATCTGCCGCGCGCTGAGCGGTTGATCCGGTATCGGCTGGCGATCAGCGTCCGCTACTCGACCTTGAGGTTCGCCCCCTTGATGAGCGGCCACCACTTGTCGATTTCGGACTTGTGATACGCGGCGAGCGCCTCCGGCGTCATCTGCTCGCGCGTCGGCAGCTCCTGCCCGAGCTCGTTGAGCCGCTTGATCACGACCGGGTCGGTAAAGGCCTTGGCGACGGCCTCGCTCAGCTTCGCGATGACCTGCTTCGGGGTGCCCTTGGGCGCCCACATTCCCTGCCAGAACGCGATGTAGGTGTCGGACGCGCCGGTTTCCTCCATCGTGAGAACTTCGGCAAGCGGCCGCCACCGCGATTTCGACATGACCAACAGCGGCTTGATTTTCCCCGCGCGGAAGTGCCCGAGCATCTGGGACGCCTCGCCGCAGAAGACATCCACCTCGTTCGCCAGAAGAGCCGCCATTGCGGGCGCGCCACCCTTGTACGGCACGTAGCGGAAGCGGGTGCCGGTCTTCTGCTCGAAGTAGATGCCGCAGATATGGGCCCCGCTGCCGGTGCCCACCGTCGCCGCTGTCGCCTCACCGGAATTTGCCTTGAGCCACGCGATCAGCTCCTTGCCGTTGCTCACCGGCAGGCCGGTCCGGCCGGCGATGATGAGCGTCGTTGTCGCGAGGATCGCGATCGGCTCGAGGTCCGCCACGGGATGCCACTTGACCGGGTAGACAGCGCCCGCGCCGACGTGGCTCGTCCAGTTGCCAACGATCAGGGTATAGCCGTCCGGCGGCGACTGGATCGCCTTTCCGGTGCCGATCGTCGAGCCCGCTCCCGGCACGTTCTGCACCACCACCGGCTGCCCGAGCGCCTGCCGCATGGGCTCGGACAGGAGGCGCGCCTGGATATCGGTCGAGCCGCCGGCCGGGAACGGCACGATCACGACGATCTGCCGCGTCGGGTACTCCTGCGCGGCGGCGGTGCCCATGAGCGCCAAACCGGCGGCAATGGAAACGGCTGCACGATGGAACCAGGTTCCACTGATTTTCATTTTCCCCTCCGCATGCGCCCGTTCAAAGGTTCCCGACGTCCCTTCCGCTACAAGCCCGCCTGCGACACGAACTTGGGATTGAGATAGGCCTCGATCGCTTCGGCTCCGCCCTCCGAGCCGTAGCCCGAATCCTTGACGCCGCCGAACGGCACCTCGGGCAGCGCGAGGCCCATGTGGTTGATCGTCATCATGCCGGTCTCCACCGATGCAGCGATGGCGTTGGCCGTCTTGGCCGAGCGCGTCCACGCGTAAGCGGCAAGTCCGTACGGAAGGCGGTTCGCCTCGCTCACCGCATCCTCGAACTTGCTGAAGGGATTGATGACGGCGAGCGGTCCGAACGGCTCCTGGTTCATCGCCATGGCTTCCCGCGGCAGCTCCGTAATCACCGTGGGCTCGTAAAAGTTGCCCTTCTCGCCGATCGGGTAGCCGCCGGCGAGCACCTTGCCGCCGCGCTTGCGCGCGTCCTCGACGTGCGCTTCCATCGCGCGGCTCCGGCGCGGATTTGCGAGCGGCCCCATCTTCGTGTCCTTCTCCATGCCGTCGCCCACCTTGACCGCCTTGGCGCCGGCGACGAATTTCTCGACGAAGCTCGAATAGACCCCTTCCTGCACCAGGAAGCGCGTCGGCGAGATGCAAACCTGACCCGCGTTGCGGTACTTCATGAACGCCATCGTCTTCACCGCGGCCTCGACGTCGCTGTCGTCGAATACGATTACCGGCGCGTGCCCGCCGAGCTCCATCGTCGTGCGCTTCATGTGCGTACCGGCGAGCGCCGCGAGCTGCTTGCCCACCGCGACCGACCCGGTAAACGAGACCTTGCGGATGACGGGGTGCGGGATGAGGTAGCTCGAGATGTCCGCCGGGTTGCCGTACACGAGATTCACCACCCCCGCGGGAACGCCGGCGTCGGCGAAGGCGCGGATCAGCTCGGCAGGCGAAGCGGGCGTCTCTTCCGGGGCCTTCACGATGATCGAGCAGCCGGCCGCCAGCGCGGCCGAGAGCTTCCGCACCACCTGGTTGATCGGGAAATTCCACGGCGTGAAGGCGGCGGCCGGTCCCACCGGCTCCTTGATCACCAGCTGATACACCCCTTCCGCGCGCGCGGGAATCACGCGCCCGTAGGCGCGGCGGGCTTCCTCGGCGAACCAGTCGATGATGTCCGCGCCGGCGAGCGCCTCCTGCTTAGCCTCGGCGAGCGTCTTGCCCTGCTCCATCGTGAGCATCGGCGCGATCGCATCGGCACGCTCCCGAAAGAGATTTGCCGCCTTGCGCATGAGCTTGGAGCGCTCGAAAGCCGAGACCTTGCGCCAGGCTTTGAATCCCTGGTCCGCTGCTTCCAGCGCGCGGTCGAGGTCGGCGCGCTCGGCGCAGGCAACGGCTCCGATCTGGCTCCCGTTGGCGGGATTGACGACCGGCAGGGTGCGGCCGGACGCCCCCGGGCCCCAGGTGCCATTGACATAAAGGAGAGTATTTGGATACATGGTCGGGCTTTCCATTGCGTTAATCAGACCAACGTCACCTCGAGCGCACCGCACTTCTCGACTTCGGTCACCACTTTGTCCCCGGCCTTGAGCCACACCTGCTTCTCGGGCGGGTAGCCCAGGATCACGCCCTGCGGCGTACCGGTATAGATGATGTCCCCGGGCAGGAGCGTCATGTGGCGCGAGCAGTAGCTCACGATCTGCGCGCAGCTGTAGATCATGTCGGAAGTGTTCGAGTCCTGGCGCTTCTCGCCGTTCACGTAAGTGGCGATCCTGAGGTTCTGCGGATCGGGAATCTGGTCCGAGGTGACGACCCAGGGGCCGAGCGGCGCGAATCCGTCGCAGGTCTTTCCGAGCATGAGCTGGCTCGTCACGCGCATGAGGTCGCGCGCCGAGAAGTCGTTTCCGTTGGCATAGCCGAAGACGTGCGCCAGCGCCTTCTCCTCCGGCACGTCGCGGGCTTGCTTGCCCATCACCACCACCAGCTCGACTTCGTAGTCGAACTGCGAGGACACCTTCACCGGGAGGCGGATGGTGCCGCGATGGCCGACGAGCGTGTTGTGGTACTTGCTGAACAGAATTGGCACCGGCGGAATGGGGTTGCCGGTCTCCATCGCGTGCTTGCGGTAATTAAGCCCGACGCAGATGATCTTCCCGGGGCGCGGCACGGCCGGACCGAACCGCGCGCGCGATTCCGCCACCAGCACGCGCTTGCCGCGCTTGTCCTCCAGCGCCTTCGCCGCGAGCCTTGCAAGCGGCGTGCAGTCGGCGCCCTCGATCACCGCGTGAATATCCGTCGGCGCCTTGATCCGGAACACCCTGGACGCTTCGCTCACATTCAGGATACCCCGCTCCGTCTTCATGCCCAGGGTGCCGCCGTCACGTCCGGCCAGCGTGCAGAAAGTCATTTTGCGCGCCCGCATGTGTCTCCTTGTCGTCGGTTTGTATTTGTCATTCGCCGCGAATTTTTGCCAGCTTGACCACCTTTTCCCACTGGTCGCGCTCGGACTTAAGGTGTGCGGCGAATTCCTGCGGTGAGCTCGCGATGCCTTCAGTCCCGTCGAGCGCCAGCCTCTTGGCGACCTCCGGCCGCTGCACCGCCTTGACGATTTCCCGGTGCAGGCGCTCGATCACGGGCCGCGGTGTCCCGCGCGGCGCAAGCATGCCGTGCCATTGGGTCACGATGAACCCCGGCACTCCGGATTCAATCATCGTCGGCAGGTCGGGCGCCATCTTCGCGCGCGCAGCGCTGGCAATCGCGATCGGCTTGAGTTTCTGGGTCCGGACCTGCGCGAAGACCGAGCCGGCGGAGAGAAAGCTCATCTGCACCCTGCCCGACAGCATGTCGGGCAACGCGGCCCCCACCCCCTTGTACGGGATGTGCACCAGCTGCGTGCCGGTAGTTATTGCGAATAGCTCGCCCGCGAGGTGCGCCAGCGAGGCGTTGCCCGTCGACGCGTAATTGAGCTTGCCCGGGTTCGCCTTCGCATACGCGACCAGCTCCTTCACGGTCTTGGCCGGCAGTCCGGGATACGCGGTAAGCAGGTATGGCGCGGCGGCGACCTGGGAAACCGCGTCAAAGTCGCGGTACAGGTCGTAGCGCGTCTTGTTGACGATTCCATAGACGACCAGGCTCGCGCTGAGAAACATCAGCGTGTAGCCGTCCGGCGCGGCCTGAGAGGAAAGCTCCGCTGCAATGCTTCCACTCGCGCCCGCACGGTTGTCCACGACTACGGATTGACCCAGTGCTTCACCGAGCGGAGTGGCGACTTGCCGCGCGACAAAATCGAGGCCCCCGCCCGCACCCGACGCGACGATCAACCTGACTGGCTTGGTCGGATACGTCGCCGCCGGTTGCGCGGAACCGTGCGGTATCGGGAGGACAGACGCCGCAACCAGTCCCACGACGGGACCGATCCGCGATAGTCCGCTCATTGCGCTCCTTCCTTTGAAACTCCGGCCTACCCTACTACGCCAGGATCTTGTACGCGAGGGTGAGCTGGCACGCCCAACCGACCGTGAACGCCAGCGTGCGAATCCATGGAATCGCGAAAGTGTAGGCGACAGCATGTACCACACGCGCCCAGAAATAGATAATGCTGGCCATCGCCGTCGCCTCTCCCTTGACGCCGGCGACGTGCGCAACAAGCACCAGCGCCGCAAATACGACCAGGTTTTCGACACCGTTGTAGTGCGCCGCCTTCAACCGCGTCGCCCAGGCCGCCATCGGCTTCGGATTCTCGGGATATCCGACGGCGTCCACCAGGCCGCGAACCATGATCATGTTAAGGATGTAGGGCATCCAGATCAGCGCGTTGAGCGTGGCGACGAGTGCCAGGTACTTGAGCTCGGTCGTCATGTGCTTCTCCTCCAATTCCTGTTGCGTGAGCGGTCAGCCTGCACCTGATGCTCCCTGCCCTTCATTGACCTGCGCGGATGTTAGCCACCCGGGCAACTTCCTTCCACTTTGCCATTTCCGCCGGAATCATCTTCTGGACCTCGGCGGGCGTCCGGAAATCGGCCTCGACGCCTTCCGCCCGGAAGCGCTTCAGGGTCACCGGATCGTCCAGGTACCGCTTCAACTCCGCGTTGAGCTTCCCGATCACGCCTCGGGGGGTGCCGGCGGGCGCCGCGATGGCCCACCAGTTGTTGGCCTCGTAGCCGGTGAGGCCGGCTTCAGCGATGGTCGGAACATCCGGCGCCGCGGTTGCGCGCCTGGAGCCGCTCGTCGCAAGGGGCGTGAGCCGGCCCGACTTCAGATGCGGCAGCGTCTGGACCAGCGAGCCGAGGTTGACGTGCGCCTGCCCGCCCATCACGTCCAGCAGGGCGGGGAAACCGCCCTTGTAGATCACGATCAGCATCTTCGTGCCCGACATGTGATTGAAGAGCTCGCTCGCCATCTGGGCAAAACCACCCGAGGTGGCGAGCGTGAGCTTTCCGGGGTTGGCCCTGCCGTAGGCGATCAGCTCTTTCGCCGAACTGACCTTGAGCGCCGGCCCGACCGAGAGCACGCTCGGGCCATACCCCAGCGTTCCCACCCAGGAAAAGGACTTGTGCGGATCGTAGGGCACCTTGCGCGTTACCGCGTTTACGGCGAACGCCGCCGAAGCGATAAGCAGCGTGTAGCCGTCGGGCTGCGCGCGCGAGGCAATCTCCGTGCCGATGATGGCGTCCGCTCCCGGGCGGTTGTCCACCACCACCTGCTTGCCCATGCGCTCCGTGAGGTATTGCGCGAAGTAGCGGCCCATGATGTCGTTGCTGCCGCCGGGCGGGAACGGAATGATGAGCCGGACCGGCCGCGCGGGATATCCGGCAGCCGAATCCTCCGGCGAGCCGCGCTCCGCCGAATGCACGCTGCCCGCGACGCCGAGCAGCACGGTGAACCACACCGCGAGAGCCGATTTCATGCTGATCTCCCCTGTTCGACTTTCCGCACGATACGCCTGTTGGGCGCCCGAATGGAAACCGGGGCAATCAGGATGTCCAGGTGCTTGAATTTTCTCCTGGTGACGTCCGACCTATGGACGGCCCGGATCGGAGGCTACCGCCGGCGGCCGCGCTCGATACGGGGCCGCGCCTCGTTCACCTTCAGCGGTCGTCCCGCGAACTCCTTGCCGTTGAGCCCGGCGATCGCGTCACGGGACTGCTGCTTGCCGGGCATCTCGACGAAACCGAAGCCCTTGCCCTTGCCGGTGAACAGTTCCCGCACGACTTGCACCGATCCGACCTGACCGAACGGCTTGAACAGTTCCACGATTTCCGCCTCGGTCACGTCGGGGCCGAGGTTGCCCACGAAGATATCCATGTCAAACAGCCCTCAGGTTGGTCGCGGAAGACTTGCCATCATTGCCCTTCTGCACGTCGAACGATACTTTCTGGTTCTCGCTCAACGTGCCGAGACCCGCGGCCTGGACCGCGGAGATGTGCACGAACACGTCCTTCGAGCCGTCGTCGGGGCGGATGAAGCCGAAGCCCCTGCTGCTGTTGAAAAACTTTACGGTGCCAATCGTAGGCATGATGTACTCCGGAAGTGGCGTGGCCGCGCGCGATAATCGCGCGGCATCAAAGAACCTGTGGGAGAGGACTGAGACTACCAGCCGGGCACGAGCTGCTTGCAGACCCAGAGCGTTTTCGACCCCCGCATTATGCGCCTAACGCGCTTGCGAAGGAATCGCCTGTTTCAGCGTGCCGTGCGCCACCCGCAGGAACTCGTTATTGAGCGTGTGCGCGAGCCGTCGCACGGCATCGTCGATGCTTCCCGGATTTTCCTTGATCACGTCTTCCACGTGATCATTCGCCAATTTGCCCGCCATCACCCACGTGATGTACAGCCCCTCGCTGCGCCCGAATCTTTCCGAATCGAACTTGGCGAGACCGGCATCCGTCAACCCGTAGTCGACCACCCCGTAGGGAGTTACGACCTTGTGCTTGATGGTTCCCCGGCCTTGACGGCGCCGGTGATAGCGCGATGTCACGTCCATCATGAAATGAACGTCGCTGGGGCTCGGCATCGAAAATATCAGATCGGTAATCCATCGCGGATCGAGCGCTGTGCCCCCGTCGGCCGGCGCGGCCCGCGGGCAGCCGGGGTGCGCCGCGCACTCAAAGTATTTCAGCGGATGAAAATGAATGACGTGAATTTCCGGGTTTTCGGCCATGAGCGCCTCGAGGTACGTCATGTCCACGCGCAGAAAGGCGCTGTCGGTTTCGGATTTCTCCTCGCGGCCGATCTCGTGCCATTGACAATCCCGAGATCCGTGCGCGCGCGGAAGGAACGCCCACATTTCCTCGAAGTCCGAGCGTCTCAGAATCCCCGCTATTTCCCGGATGCCGTCCGCCTCGCACACACCGATGACGACGTAGCGCTCGCTGACGGAAATGTTGGCCAGCAGGCGCGGCGAATACCAGACCTGGCGGTCGGGCTCACCTGCGGATCCGGAAGCGCTCCGCGGATCGTCCGCGCCGATCGCGGCCCTCGCAAAACCCGCCAAGCCACATGCCAACAGCAGAACGAAAGCCGGCACAGGCCACGTTTTTTGCATGTCTAAGCATACGCGGGAAAAGTTACACTAGCCACCTTCACCCACTGGAAGCAGGAAACAACCATGACGGACGCCAAAGTCGTCTTCCTCCACGGGTTGCATCCGCGCATCGTCGAGGCCATCATCTCGTTCAACCCCGCCGGCTTCGCCACGACCGTGGTGGACGGCAAGTCCCCGGAAGCGCAACAGGTGGCGGCGGTCAGGGACGCCGACTTCATCATGGCGTTCCGCGCGACGCTCACCGAGCAGATACTGCGGTCGGCCGGCAAAGCCCGGCTGGTGCAGATACTTTCCGCGGGCTACGACCGCATCAACCTCAAGCTCTTGCGCGAGCTGAAGATACCGTGCGCGAACAACGGCGGGGCAAATTCCTGGGCGGTGGCCGATCACGCCGTGCTCGCGATGCTGTCCCTCTACCGGCGGCTCAACGCGGCGGACCGGGCGGTGCGCGAGGGGCGCTGGAGCGCCGCGATCGACGGCATGAACACCTTTGAAATGGCGGGGAAGGTCGTGGGCATCCTCGGGTTCGGTAACATCGGCCAGAAGGTTGCCCGGCGGGTCCAGGCCTTCGACGCGATCGTCCAGTATTACGACAAGTTTCCGCTCCCGCCCGAACGCGAGCGCGAGTTGAAGGCCAGACGGGTCTCGCTCGAGGAGCTGTTTCGTACCTCGGACATCATTTCCTGCCACGCGCCGCTCACCAACGAAACGCGCCACGTCGTCAACCGCGAGCGCCTCGCGATAATGAAACCCACGGCCGTGATCATCAACACGAGCCGCGGGCCGGTGGTCGACGAGGTCGCGCTCACCGAAGCGCTGCAGCAGAAGCGCATCGCGGGCGCCGGCCTCGACGTATTCGAGAAGGAGCCGGTCGATTCCGCCAATCCGCTCCTCAAGCTGGAGAACGTCGTGGTGTCACCCCACAGCGCGGGCACGACCTGGGATACCTGGTTCCGCCGCGCCGATTTCGCCTACAAGAACATGAAGCGCGTGTGGGATGGCCAACCCCCGCAGGCCGTCGCAACCGATTACGACGCGGAATGAAACTGAGGGGCCGCTCCCTCCTCCCGCTGCTCGCGCTGCTATGCGCACCGCCGGCGATCCACGCGGGCGCCGTGGACATCGCCGCGGCGGTGGGATTCACCGACACCTATCAGCCCGGCCGCTGGACCCCTCTGAGCGTAACCGTGACCAATCACGGTGGAGACCTGAGCGGGGAGCTCGAGGTGCAGGTGAGCGGCGGTGACGAGCTGTACAACCGGCTGTTCGAAACCATCCACCGGCGCAAGCTGGAGCTCCACCGGGATTCACGCAAGACCCTGCAGTTCACCGTGTTCCTGCAGGGGCTGTCCCATCCGCCGGTGATCCGCGTGCGCTCGGGCGAGAGGGAGCTGGCACGAGCGGAGGTTGATCTGCGCACGCGCTTCGCCGCCGAGCGCCTGTTGCTGGTGCTCAGCCGGGATGCGGATCTCGATTACCTTAACGACGGCACCGCCAACGGCCTGCGAGTGCTCTATCCTCACCCCGAGCTGTTGCCCGTGCACTGGCGGGGATACGACGCCGTAGCCGCCATCGTGGTGCATGGGTTGTCCATGGAGCGGCTGAGCGCAATTCAGTTCGACGCCCTGCACAAGTGGATTGCGCAAGGCGGGATCCTCGCCGTGTCCGGCGGACCGGATTACGCACTGCTTCGTAGCACGCGGCTGGCTGCGCTCCTGCCCGGCCGGCCCCTGGGATTGATGCGCGTGAACCCCTCCGACCTCCAGCGCGCCTTCTCCGCCTCACTCGACGTCTCGCGTCCGGTCCACGTCAATCGGCTCGACTCCTACCGGGGACGTGCGAGCCTGCGCGCAGGGGCTGTGCCGCTTATCGTAGAGCGCGCGCTCGGCCTCGGGCGGGTGCTCTACCTGACCTTCGATGTGGCAGGCTATCCTTTCAATCGCTGGGACGGCATGCGACGGCTTTGGCTGGAGAGCCTGCGCTTGCCGCCGGCGCCAGAATTCTCCCTGAGCGCGACGGAACCGGCGCTCGCGAGCCCGCTTATGCCCCTTATCCGTGCCGGGGTTACGAATTTCCCGTCGCACGCCACGGTGTTCTACTTTCTGGCACTCTATCTGGGGCTACTGCTGGCAGGGTACGGGCTATCCGCGCGCCAGACGCGGCGTCGCTGGCTGGCAACGCTCTGGAGCTGGGCTGCGCCGGTGCTGTTCACTGCCGCGGCGTGGCTGCTGTTCGGCCCGACCGTATTTCCGCGCGGAGCCACCGCGGTTGCGGCGGCGCTGATCGAGCCGTTCCCGGACAGCATCTACGCGCGGCTCGCGCTGGATGTGGGCGTGTACTCCAACCGAAGCGGGGCGCTGCATCTGGAGTACCGCGGTGCTGAGCCGGTGCTGTATCCGACCCGCCAGGTACAGCGAGACGGCAGTGTGGAGAACTGGGTGTTTGGCGAGGGACCACAGCGCTTTCTCGAGCCGCTGGACCGGCGACGCTACGTGCTGCACGCGCTTGAGGGGGAAGACGTGATCACGTTCAATCTGGACGCCTCGCTGCACGACGAGGCGACGGGGCTTCAGCTCGTTCTGGACAACGGCAGCGGGCGAACCTTGAAGGACCTCTGGCTGGTGTTCGATGGCTACGCCTACGAGCTCGGTTCCGTTGAGGCCGGTGCGCGGGTTGAACGTAAGTTCGTCCGTCGTACGCACGGCCTCGAGGTCGGTGAGGCGCCCTGGAAACACGTGCTCAAGCCACACTCCGGGGTTCCGGCGCAGGCCATGGAACCGACTAGAATTCTGCTCGAGCGCAAGTCGCGGGAAATGCGCGAAAGCGGATATCCCCGCCGGGGTCACGCACTGCTGATCGGCTACACGGAGAACCCGTTTCGGCCGGCGGGCTCGAGTGCCGACTGGCCGCGCCGGGAACACGCGCTGGTCGCGTTCCAGGTTCCGGCAAAACCGGGAAATGCTCCGGCGGGTAAGACGGCAACCGGACGATAGGGCGAATGATGCGAAGCAATCCGCTGGTCACCGAGGTTCTGGTCGGGATCACCCGGGCCGGCAAGGCTCAGCTCGACTATCTCGGCTTGCTTGCGCTGCAGGCAGTGGTGCTGCTTCTTTGGTGGCCGAAAGTCGGGGTGGCGCAGATGCTGGAGAGCGAGCATGGTCCGCACACCCTGGCCGCGGCGGTCATGGCCGTGGGCGTCACCACGGCGTACTACGCGCTGCGTGCCGGGGCCGAGGAGTTCCTGTTGCCGGGCCAGCACGGAGTGCGTGACTGGGCTCTGGCGACTCCCCTTGGTATGGGTCGGGTTCTCCGCGGCTACCTGCTGGGACAGCTCGTTCACAGCCTGTACCTGGTGGCGCTTTCCTCGCCCCTGCTGCTGATGGCCTTTACGGTTTCCGGGGGCGAATGGGTTGCGCTCGCGTGGTGCCTGGTGGCGGCGCTCATCCAGGCCATGTTCTACCGGGTGTGTGGTGCGATCACACACCTTGCGATCGGGCAGCATCGCGGCGAGAGTTACTTCAGCGTGCGCGCGATCCTGCTGCTGATGTACGTTCCTGTCGGATGGTTCGCGCCCGTCGCGAGCCACATTGATTTCACATCCCGCGCGCTCGCCGAGAGCACGGCCACCCGGCCGGAACTTGGGTCCGTGCCCGACGGGTGGGTGTTCCTGGCTTTCTACGCGGGCTTGAGCGTGCTCGCGACGATCGTGCTGCATCGCATCCTCGCGCGCGCGCGACGCGGCATGGCGGGTCCCAATGACGGCGCTGCATTCGGCAAGGCGGTTGCGTCATGAGTCAGGTCGTCAGCGCGCGCGATCTCTGGCTCGGCAGCTCGCTTCCGGCCCGGGAACGCGTGAGCACGGCGGTGGCCGCCCTCACCCGCGCACGGCGCCTGCAGGTGCTCGTGGATCATGGATTCGGGGGCCTGCTGGTCGGACTGGTCCTGGCTACGTTCTTGATACTGGTCGCGCGGCTTGTGCCCCTGCCCTACTCGCCGTGGCAGCTCGCCGGCGCGTCAGTGATCATCGGGGTGGCGCTTGCGCTGCTCCTGGGCTGGCGGCGGCGCCCCGACTCCCTCGGAGTTGCCATCCGCGTGGACCTGGCGCTCAAGCTTAAGCAGCGTCTGAGCACGGCGTGGGAGATCATGACCGTTCGCGGTGATTCCGAGCTGGCCGAGCGGCTTTGCGCGCAGGCGGTCAAGGCGGGGCTGCCGGTCCACCCCCGGAGGCTGTTTCCGTTGCGGGTGAACCGCTGGGGGCAGTTATCGGCCCTGGCAGCCATCGCGCTGCTCCTGGCGAGCGTAGTCGATCTCAGCTGGTTGCAAACCCCGGTGCCGCGCGAGGTGGATGAGCAGGTTGCGAGAGAGGGCCACCGTCTTGGCGAGTTTGGACGCGCAATGCAGGAGCGGGCGCGGCGTGAGCGGCTGCCGCGAAGCGAGCGGCAAGCTGAGCAGCTCGGGCGCCTGGGCGCGCACATGGAAAGCGGCGCGCTCGCCCGGGGCGAGGCTCTCGGGCAGCTGCGGGAAAGGAGTGAGTCGCTGGACAAGGAAAGGATGCAGGCGCTCGCGGAGGCAAGCCAGGTTGATATCGGTCCGCTGCCCGGGGAGAGCACAATGCCTGAGCGCATGCAGCGTGGAGCGCTGGACAGCGCCGATACCCGCGCGCTGGCCGGGCAACTCGCCGACCTCGAGCGCTCGGGTGTCCCGCGGGGCGACCTGGAGGACGCACTGAGACGCCAATTGCCGGGAGACAACGAGGGACTGAGGGAAATGCTCGAGAAGCTGGCGCAAATTGATCGCGCGCGCAAGGAGGACAGGGAATTGCAAAACGCGCGGGAGCAGGTTCGCCTGGCGCTGGAGAATCTAGGTGAGTCGACTGACGGGACCGGCGATAGACGCAATCCGGGGATCCATCTCGACTTCGATGAGGAGGAGGACCGCGGCGCAAGAAGCCAGGCCGACGCGGGCGCCGACGGACGCCAGGGGAGCGAGACTGCCCGTGGCGCGGCGCGATCCGGCTCGCAGGGCGATTCCGGCATCGCCCCTGAACGGCAGCTTGCGCCGGTTGGCCCCGATTCGAGCGAGACGGGGCCGGTCCTGAAGCCGGAGAGCCGGCCGGGCAAGGGCGATGTGTTCGTGACCGAGGCAAGGGTCCTTCCGAAGCCGGGTCGACCCAGTGTGGAGAACGTAGCGATGAGCAGCGAGTTTGCGTCACAGGTGGAGGAGGTGCTCGCCAAGGAAGAGTACCCGGCCCATTACAAGGAGTTCGTGCGCAGGTATTTCCTGACGCTCAGCCAGGGCCGCGTCCCGCTACAGCAACCAACCGACAAGCGAGGCGCAAAGTGAGCGACGAGGCACGCCTGGCGCTTGCGCACGAGCGGCTGGACGCGCTGAGGCGCCAGATCGCGCGGCGAATCGTCGGACATCACGAACTGATCAACGGCATCCTCACCTGCCTCCTCTCCTCCGGCCACGCCTTGCTGGAAGGCGTGCCGGGTCTGGGCAAGACGCTGCTGGTGAGGACCCTGAGCGATGCACTGCACCTGGAATTCGCCCGGATCCAGTTCACGCCGGATCTCATGCCTGCGGACATCATCGGCACCCAGGTGGTGTTGCAGGATGAGGAGGGCCATCGACACTTCCAGTTCCAGCAGGGCCCGGTGTTCACGCAACTCCTGCTTGCCGACGAGATCAACCGTGCAACGCCGAAGACCCAGTCAGCCCTGCTGGAAGCGATGGAAGAGAAGCGCGTCACCGTCGGGCGCACCGGGCATGCGCTGCAGGAGCCCTTCATGGTGCTCGCGACGCAGAACCCCATCGAGATGGAGGGCACCTATCCCCTGCCCGAGGCCCAGCTCGATCGCTTCCTGTTGAAGCTCAAGGCCACCTACCCCAGTGCCGGCGAGCTGTCCGAGATCGTTGATCGCACGACGGGTTCCCTCATGCCGGCGGTCGAGCCGGTGTTGAGCACCGGCGAGCTGCTGGAGCTGAGGGAGCTGGTGCGCTCGGTGGTGATTGCCGGTCATGTCAAGGACTACGCCATTCGCATGGTGCTCGCCACTCATGCGGCAAACGCCCACGCAACTCCCATGGTTCGCCGCTACGTGCGCCACGGCGCGAGCCCCCGCGGGCTGCTCGCCGTGGTCCTCGCTGCCAAGGCCCTGGCGCTTTTCGCGGGACGCATCAACGTAAGCTTCGACGACCTCGCCGCCGCCGCACCGCCGGCGTTGAGGCACCGCATTCTGCTCAACTTCGAGGGCGAGGCGGAAGGGATCGACGTGGAAGACCTGATCGCGGAAGTGATCCGCGAAACGCCGACCGTGCCCGGGAAGACTCCCGCCTGAGCCGCAGCCGGCAGTCATGGCGATGAATCCGCTTGCGCTACCGGCCGACGCCGGTCTTGTCTTCAATGACGAGTTCCTGCGCAAGCTGGAGCAGCTTGAGCTCCTGGCGCGCAAGATTTTCCGCGGCCTGCTGCGCGGGGAGCACACGACCTCGCGCCGCGGGCGAGGGCTCGAATTTTCCGACTTCCGGCATTACCGGCCGGGTGATGACTTCCGGCACATCGACTGGAACATCTACTCGCGGCTGGATCAGCTCTTTCTCAAGCTTCACGCCTCCGAGGACGATGTGACGCTGCATCTCATCCTGGACGCGAGCGCGAGCATGGGCTTCGGCGAGCCGTCGAAGTTCGATCACGCGCGCCGACTGGCCGCAGCGCTCGCCTACATCGCCCTGCACAATCTCGATCGCGTCGGCGTGAGCGCCTTCTCCGAAGGACCGGGTGCGGCCCTGCCCCCCATCAAGACGCGCCACCACATGGCCCGACTGCTCGCGTTCCTCGCCGAGCTTCCCTGCGCCGGGGCGACCCGCTTCGACTCGGCTCTGCGCGCCTTTGCCACGCGTACGCGAAACCCCGGATTGGTGATTCTGATTTCCGACCTGCTCGGTGCAGGTGAAATCCAGGATGGCATCGAGGCTCTGCGTTACGGCGGACACGACGTCGTGGTGATCCAGTTGCTCGCGGAGTCGGAGATCGACCCGCCACTCGACGGTGCCTTGCGCATGGTCGACGCGGAGAGCGGGGATGAGCTGGAAGTGACCGTTGACGAGGATCTGCGCAGCCTCTATCAGCAGCGGCTCGAGCGCCACTTGCAGGAGGTGGAGCGCTGTTGTCGCCAGCGAAGCGTGGAGTACCTGCGTGCCAGCACGGCCATCCCATTCGAGGACCTCGTCCTCAAGTACCTGCGCCAGGGAGTGCACCTGCGGTGATCGAGCTTGCCTACCCCCTGGCCCTGCTGTCGCTCATGGCCATCCCTCTCCTCATCGCGCTTCACTTGCTGCGGCCGAGGCGGCGCCGGATCGTGCTGTCCACGACGACACTGTGGCAGGCGGCGCTGAAGGACCGCGAGCCCCGGACCGGGCTTCGCACGCTGCTCAGGAACCTGAGCCTCCTGCTGCTGCTGGCGGGCACACTGGCGCTCGGGCTCGCGCTTGCCGGCCCCCAGTGGTTGACCCGCGCGAGCGAGGACGCCGGTACCGTGCTCGTGCTCGACGTAAGCGCGAGCATGAAGACGCGATCCGGGATCGGAAAGACTCGTTTCGACCTGGCCCTTGCCGAGGCCGCCAGGATCGTCGACGGCCTGCCCCGGGAGGGGCGCATGCTGGTGATGACCAGCGGCCGCAAGGCCCTGCTGCGGACGGGCTTCGAAGCCGACCGCGAGCTGCTTCGCCGGGCACTGGGAGAGCTTCGTCCCGGCGACGAGGCGGGACGGCCGCGCGAAGCTCTGGCGTTGGCGCTGTCGCTGCTTCGGGGCCGCGAGCAGGGCCGCATCTACTTCCTGACCGACGGCGCTTTCGATGCTGACGTGGATCCCGGCTCGCCCCAGGTGGTATTCCGCGTCGTGGGCGGGCCCGCGCGAAACGTGGCCATCACCCGCTTCGACTTCCGCCAGGAGCTCGCGGCCGAGGACCGCTTCCAGATGCTGATGACGGTGCGCAACTACACGGACGCGCCGGTGGTTGTGCCCGCGTCGGTGAGCCTGGATGACCGCGTGCTGTTCAGGCGGTCTCTCGCGCTCGCAGCGCGCGCGCAAGAGACACTGGTGTTTCCGTTCATTGGCCGCGCCCGCGGGCGGGCGACAGCACGCATCGAGGTGGACGACGACCTCGCCGCCGACAACCAGGCCTTTGCGGCGGTGAATACGGACGACCCCCTGCGGGTGCTGCTCTTCACCCGGGGCGACTTCTATCTGGAGAGCGTGTTTCACGCCATGCCCAACCTGGAACTCGTCAAGGGCGACTCTCCGCCCGCCGGGGACGTCGCGCAGCTCGCCCTCAACTACGACGTGGTGGTGTTCGATGGCATCGCGGCACCGCAGCTGCCACCTGGAAATTTCCTGCTCGTGAACACCGTGGCGGCGGGGCTGCCGTTCTCCGACTCGGGGCAGCTCGTGCGGCCGGGCACGCTCGTTCGCGGACCGAGCGCGTTGATGGCTGACGTGGATCTCGCCGCGGTTCGGATCGACCAGGCCCGGCGCGTCATCATCGACAAGCCGGTTCTCGGGCTGCAGCGCCTGTTTTGGTCGAGAGAAACGGATCTGGGACTCGCGCTGCTTGATGGCGGGCGGAAACTGGTCTATCTCGGATTCGATCTCGCCCGTACCAACTTCCCGCTGCAAGCGGCTTTCCCGCTGATCGTCCGCCGAAGCCTGGAGTGGCTGAGTCCGCGCGGTGACGGATTCGTGTCGACCCACGTAGCGCCCGGCTCAACCGAGACGATCGTGCTCCCCGCGGGCGCAGCGCGGGTGACCCTGCGCATGCCGTCGGGCAAGTCCGAGACGCTGGCGTCGGCGGACGGAACGCTGCTCTTCGATGCCACCGCCGACGCCGGGATCTATGAATATACCGTTGGTGAAGTGACGCGATACTTCGCGGTAAGCCTCGCCGACGCCCGGGAATCCGACGTCAACAACCGCTGGGCGCCTGTCGAGCGCCGGGAGGAAATCCGACCGGCGGGCAGTACCGCGCGGGCGCTCGTGCCGCTCTGGCCTCAATTGCTGATGCTGGCGCTCATCCTGCTGGCGCTGGAGTGGTTCGTGTGGACCGGGAGCCGGTGGAATGCCTGAGTTCGCGCAACCCGCATGGCTCGCACTCATTGTGGTGCTGGCGCTGCTCGTCGCCCTGTCATTCCGGCGCGCGGGGCGCGCGCCCTTCAGACAGGTCGCCGCCGGCGTCTTGCGGATCCTGGCCTTCGCCGCGCTCGTCGTCGCACTTGCGGGGCCGCTCGCCGGCTCCAGAACTCGTCATCCCGAGCTGGTGTTCGCCCTCGACGTCTCAAGCAGCGTCGCGCGGGAGTCCATTGCCGAGGCGCTTGATTTCTTCAATCGCGCCAGGGAATCCCCGTCGGCCCGCAGCGGACTGGTGGTGTTCGGCGCGGACGCAGCAGTGGAATCCCTCGTGCGCAGCGGCGGCGAGCCGCTGCGCGAAATCACGGCCCATGTGGAACGCGCAGGCACCGATATCGGGCGCGCCATCGAGGTCGCCATTGGTGCGTTTCCCGCGGCGGCGCATCGGCGCATCGTGCTGCTCACCGACGGTCGCGAGAACCTGGGCGATGCGCGCTCGGCAGCCGCGGTCGCGCGTTCGCTCGGGGTCGAGATTGACGCCATCGCGCTCGAGAGGTCCTCGGCACAGAAGGAGATCTATGTTCAGGGCGTGACGGTTCCGCCCCGGGTGCGGCTGCACGAGCCCTTCAACGTGCAGGCGATGGTGCGCAGCAGCGAGTCCTCCCGCGCCCACCTGGCTTTCATGCGCAACGGCGTGCTGCAGCGCGAGTTCACGATCGAGATTGAGCCGGGCATGAACGTCTACTCCCTGGTGGATCAGGCGGACACGCCCGGCCTGCTGGAGTACGAGGTCATCGTCAACAGCGACGCCGACAGCGAGCCGGCGAATAACCGCTACCAGGCGTTCGTCCAGGTCTCGGGCGCGCCGCGGGTGCTGCACGTGGTGGACGACCCTGAAGCCGGTCGTTACGTGAGCGCGGCATTGAGGGCCCAGGGCCTGGCGGTGGACGAGGTGCCCGCCGGCGCGCTGCCGGCCAGCCTGCACGAGCTGGCCGGCTACGACCTGGTGATCCTGGACAACGTCTCCGGATTCGATCTCTCTCTCGCCAAGATGGCGCTGCTCGAGACCTACGTGCGCGATGCGGGAGGCGGCGTCGTGATGATCGGCGGCGACCGGAGCTACGGCGCTGGTGGCTACCACGGGACTCCGGTTGAACAGCTCCTGCCGGTCGCCATGAACGTGAAGTCCGAGATCATGATTCCGAGCCTGTCGGTCGTCTTCGTGCTGGACCGCTCCGGCAGCATGGGCTCGAAAGTCCAGGACGAGGAGAAGCTCACGATCGCCAAGCGCGCCGCCCTGTCATCCATCGAGCTGCTGAAACCGCTTGACCGGGTCGGTGTCCTCGCTTTCGACAGCGGTCGCGATTGGGTGGTGCCCATGACCGAAGTAGGCGTGCGCCGTCCGATTGCGGAGCGGCTCCGCGATCTGAAAGTGGGCGGCGGCACCGATCTCCATCCCGCCCTCGAGGAGGCGCACCGCATCATGCGCCGGGAACAGGCGAAGCTGAAGCACCTGATCGTGCTCTCCGACGGCCTCACCGAGGGCGAGAAAGACTTCGATCCCCTCGCCGCGCGTATTGCCGCCGACGGCATCACGATGTCCACCGTGGCGATGGGCGCCGACGCGGACCGCGCGCTGATGGCGAGGCTTGCCACGCTCGGCAAGGGTCGCTACTACCGCGCGGACGATCCCCGCAACGTGCCGCGCATCTTCACGAGCGAAACCATGACGATCACGCGGGACCTCATCGTGGAGGGGGACATCCGGGCGCGGCGCGCATATGCAGGCGAGCTGATCGCGGGCTTCGGTGCGGACGCGTTTCCGGTCCTTGGGGGATACCAGCGCACCTACGCGAAGCCCGCCGCCCAGGTCCTGCTCGCCGGCCGTGGCGATGACCCCCTGCTGGTGTCGTGGCGCTACGGCCTCGGGAAGACGGTGGCGTTCACGTCGGACCTCTCCGGCCGCTGGGGCAGACGCTGGGTTGAGTGGCCGGCCTTCGGGCGCTTCGTGTCGCAGATGGCCCGCTGGACCATGCGCCGCAGCGGGACCGAATCGTTCGTGCCGCAATTTCAGTGGCGCGGACAGCGTGGCGAGATGAGCGTGGACGTGCTGGACCGGGACGATCGTTTCATCAACGGTCTCAAGCTGGAAGCCTCCGTGGTGGACCCGTCCCGGCTTGCCCGGCGCGTTGAGCTCGAGCAGATCGCGCCG
>DATICE010000110.1:0-20466 GCA_035456985.1 Burkholderiales bacterium
GATTTCGCGCCCATGATCCACTCGATGTGGTGCCCGGGCACCGAGAGCGCGGTCTTGAAGGAGGCGGCGATGCGCTTCTTCCAGGTGTCGTGGTAATCCCACTGCGCGCCCCAGGCGATGCAGGCGGCGAAACGCGGCTCCATCGCTGCGCAGCGCGGTGCGTAATAGCCGCCGAGGCTGATCGCGACGATGCCGATTTTCTTCGGATTCACGTCGGCGCGCTTTTCGAGCCAGTCGATGCAGGAGGCTCCGGCGACCTCGTAATCGTGGCGCAGGTAATAGTTGCGGAAACGGATCGCCTCGCCCGTTCCGGGGCCGTCCATCACCAGGCACGAGATGCCGCGCTTGACGAGATCCGGCACCCCCCGCACGAACTGGATTTCCTTGGTGACGTCGAGCCCGTCGAAGAAGACGACGCAAGGGGTCCGATTTCCCTTCGCGTTCTGCGCGTGCACGAAGTAGCCGGGCAGGCTGCCGTTCTCGTACGGGACCTCGACGATCTCAATCCTGAGGTCGCTCAGCGCGGCGTGGCGATGGAAGCACTCGACGCCTTTGCGGAAGGCCTCGAGCCCGGTCCGGTCCTTGGGCGTGCGGAAGCGCTCGGCCATCTGGTAGTAGTTGCATGCGCGAAGGTAAGCGTGCGCGGCAGCATGGCGGTGCCCCGCCTTGTCCCACTTCTCGGCGTAGGCGCGCACGCCGTCGGCGACCTTCACGCAGGCGTGGAACCAGGCCTCGTCGTCGTCCGGCGCCTTGTCCTTGAGCATGCGGCCGATCTTGTGCAGCTCGCCGATTTCCGCCCCCCCGTAGGCGATCGATCCGATCATGTTGATAAACGCCGCCGACCAGCGGTAGTTGCCGGGGAAGTACATGAAGTACGCCGGGTCCTTCATATCAGCCATACCGGTTTTTCCTGTTATTCATGCCCCGTGTCCGAGTAACGGGTTACTCGGGCTGAATGCCTGCGGCTTTCACCACCTTTGCCCATTTCACGGTCTCTTCCTTGATGAAGGCGGCGTATTCGGCCGGGCCGTCGCCCGCCACTTCGTAGCCCGCGGCTTCCATCTGCTTGCGGGTGTCCGGGTTGGTCAGCGGCTTCACGAGAACGGCGTGGACCCGGTCGATGACTGCCCGGGGCGTGCCCGCCGGCGCCAGCACCCCGTTCCAGTTGTAGCTCGAGAATCCCTTCACGCCTGCTTCCTGTGCCGTCGGCACTTCCGGCATCAGCGGCGAGCGCACGAGCGCCGTGACGGCGAGGGCGCGCAGCTTGCCTGCGCGCACGTGCGGCGCCGCCTGGAAGATCTGGATCTGGGCGAAATCCATGTTGCCGGCGATCAGGTCCACGGTGTATAACGCCGCCCCTTTGTACGGAACATGCGTCATCTTGATGCCGGCGAGCGTCGAAAAATGTTCGATCGCGAGGTGTCCGACCGTGCCGACACCGGGCGTTGCGTAATTGATCTTGCCGAGACTCGCCCTGGCCACTGCGATGAACGCCTTGAGATTGGGGCCCGGTACGGAGGGGTGCACGCACATGCAGCTCGCGCTGCGCGCGATCAGCGTGATCGGTGCAAAGTCTCTGCCCGTGTCGTACGCGAGCTTCTTGCGCACGCTGGGCGCGATGGTGAGCGGCCCGGGATTGCCGCCGAGCAGCGTGTAGCCGTCTGCGGCGGCCTTGGCCACGGCCTCGGTGCCGATGACTCCGGCGGCGCCGGCGCGGTTTTCCACCACCACCGGCTGGCCGAAGGCGGCATTCAACTGCTGCGCGGCCCAGCGCGAATGCGTATCCGTGGGGCCGCCTGGCGGAAACGGAACGATCAGCCGTATCGGCTTCGTTGGATACTGCTGCGCGATCGCCGCTCCCGATACAAGCAATGTCGACGCGACCATCGCGTTAGCTAGCAGCCGCAGGACACCGCGCCATAATCCCGGCGGCAGGGCCCCGTCTCCGCCCCAACACCAACCCCCTCGCCGAGATCCGGTGCCCCGCCCTTGCGGAAACGGAACGATCAGCCGTATCGGCTTGGCGGGGTAGGCCTGCGAGAACGCCGCTGTGCAAACCAGCGGTGCGCAGATCGCGAACAGAAAACCGGCAGCGCGTTTCATGGATTTCCCTCCCGTCGTGGCGGCCCGCGGGCTCGTCACCGGATGGTAGCGCAGCGCTCCCGCGGTCTCAATGCGGTAAACTCGGCTCTCCCCGCTTCAACGCCAACAGCCGACCCCGACGAGGAGCGACATGCCCGCAAAAAGCAGGAAAGCCGTGGCGCGGATTGCGCCCGGACCGCCCGCGCAGTCCACCAGCCGGAATTACCGGGACATCCTGTACGAGATGAAGGACCAGGTTGCCTGGGTCACGATCAACCGTCCGCGCGTGCTCAATGCATTCCGCGAGCAGACGCTCGACGAAATGATCGACGCCTTGAAGTCCACCCGCGAGGACCCTTCCGTCGTGTGCGCGGTGGTGACTGGCGCCGGCGACAAGGCGTTTTCCGCGGGCGGCGATTTCTACGCCATGAAGCGCCTGAATTTCACTAACGCGTATATGTGGAACGACCGCATGCTCGGGCTCGCCATGACCATCCGCGGGCTGCCGGTCCCGGTGATCGCGATGGTGAACGGCTGGTGCATGGGTGGCGGCCACGAGCTCGCGCTGTGGTGCGATCTCGTGATCGCCTCCGAAAACGCCGTGCTGGGCCAGACCGGCGCCCGGGTCGGCGCCTGCCCGACGGTGGGCGCGACTCAGTACCTCCCGCGGTTGATCGGCGAGCGCCTCGCGCGAGAGATGATCTTCTGCGCGCGTCGCTTCACGGCGAAGGAGGCGGTCGAGGTCGGGCTCATCAACAAGTGCGTGCCGCAGAAGGACCTGCGGAAGGAAACGCTCAAGTGGTGCGCGACCATGAAAGGCCACAGCGCGTTGACGCTGCGAATGACCAAGCGCTCGCTCAACTTCGAGTCGGATAACCTCTATTCGTCGTGGCAGCACGGCATGGAGCTGCTCGCGCATGTCTGGGGCTCGGAGGAGGCAAAGGAGGGGATGAATGCGTTCCTGGCAGGGCGGCCGCCCGACTTCCAGAAATTCCGCCTGCGCGCGAAGCGCGAGCTCGATGGCTACCTGCGCGGCCTGGAGCAGAACCTGAACGAGCCGCCCGCCATGCGCAAGAAAGCGCAGTGAGTGGCGGGTGATGAGCACTGAGAAGCCCAGCGGTGCGCTCGACGGGCTGCGCGTGCTCGATCTCACGCGCATCCTCGCGGGGCCGCTGTGCACGCAGATGCTCGGCGACATGGGCGCCGACGTGATCAAGGTCGAGCCGCCCGGCGCGGGTGACGACACCCGCACCTGGGGTCCGCCCTTCGTCAACGGCGAGTCGGCGTACTTTCTCGGCGTCAATCGCAACAAGCGCTCGCTGACGCTCAACATGGGGGTGAAAGCGGGCCAGGAAGTCCTCGCGCAGCTCGTGAAGAAGGCCGACGTGCTGGTGGAGAACTTCAAGCTCGGCACGCTCGAGAAGTGGGGTATCACGAACGCGTGGCTGGAGAGACACGCGCCGCGCGTCGTCCGCTGCTCGATCACGGGCTACGGGTCAAGCGGGCCGGATGCGGCGCTACCGGGCTATGACTTCATCCTGCAGGCCGAGTCGGGGCTCATGAGCATTTGCGGCGAGCCGGACGGCACCCCGACGAAATACGGCGTCGCCATCGTGGACGTGGTGACCGGACTTTACGCCTGCAATGCGATCCTCGCCGCGCTCGCCGCGCGCAACCGCACGGGCCGCGGCCAGCACGTCGAATTGTGTCTCTACGACTCGGGCATTGCGATGCTGATCAACGTGGCCTCGAACTACCTGGTTTCGGGCAGGGACGCGCGCCGCTACGGCAACGGGCATCCCAGCATCGTTCCCTACACGACCTACCCGACCGCCGACGGCCTGATCGCCGTGGCGGTGGGCAACGACGGGCAGTTCGCGCGGTTCGCGGAGACTGTCGGGCACGCCGATTGGGGGCGCGATCCCCGTTTCGCGAAGAACCCGGATCGCGTGACGAACCGCGAGGCGCTCGACCCCCTGATCGCGCAGGCGTTGAAGCGCGAGCTGTCCGCCGCCTGGATCGGGAAGCTGCGCGCGGCCGGCGTGCCCTGCGGCCCGATCAACAGCGTCGCGGAGGCGCTCACCGACCCGCACACCCTGGCGCGCGACATGGTGCGGACCGTGAAGCATCCGACCGTGGGCGATCTCAGGATGGTGGGCATGCCGTTTCGCTTCAGCGGCACGCCCGAGACGATCCGGCGTGCGCCGCCGCTTCTCGGGCAGCACACCGAGGAGGTGCTCGGGGCGGAACTGGGTCTCTCCGCCGAGCGCATCGCGCAGCTGCGCGCCGAGAAGGTGGTCTAGCATGGAGGGCTTGCGATGATCACCGGACTGTCGCACGTGTCGATCGCCGTGCCGAGCCTGAAAGCAGCGGCGCAGCGGCTGAAAGAGATCTACGGCCTCGAGGCCGGCGCCGTGAAAGTGAACGAGGAGCAGGGCGTTCGGATGGCCTACATCGAGCTCCCGAACGCGCGCATCGAATTGATGGAGCCGCTACGCCCGGATTCTCCGATTTCGAAGTTCCTCGAGCGCAACCCTGCCGGCGGCATCCACCACTTCTGCGTCAATGTCGACGACGTCGCTGCGGCCGGCGCCGGGCTGGCGAAGAAAGGGGTCCGCATCCTCGGCGAGGGCAAGGAGAGCCGCAACGTGCACGGCGAGCGCATTGCGTTCGTGCACCCGAAGGACTTCCTGGGAGTTCTACTCGAGCTCGAGGAGCGCCGCCGCTGAATCGCGGCGCATTGGAACCGGGCGCGGAAAGCGGGTGCCGCATGACTGATCGGAGGAGTGAAGGCGCATGGCGAGACTGAGCGAGCTTCCCGAGTGGGAGCGGCAGCACCAACTCGACAAGATTCGCGATCTGCCCGACTTCGGTCCGACGCCTTTCGCGTCCGGGCCGCCGCTCGGCCGGCGCAGGGTCGCGATCGTCACCACCTCGGGGCTGCACGTTCACGGCGACCGGCCGTTCGAGATGGGCTCGGCCGACTACCGCGTCATCCCCGGGGACACGCCCGCCGGCGATCTGAGGATGAGCCACACCTCGGTCAATTTCGACCGCAGCGGTTTCCAGGAGGACGTGAACGTCGTTTTTCCGCTCGACCGGTTGCGCGAGCTCGCAGGGGCGAGCGCGATCGGAAGCGTCTCGGAGTTTCATTACTCGTTCATGGGCGCCGCCCCCATCCGCACGCTCGAGCCCAAGGCGCGAGAGCTCGCGGCGCTGCTCAAGCAGGACCGCGTCGACGCCGTACTGCTGACGCCGGTCTGACCGAACTGCACGTGCGCCGTGGGCGCGCTGGGCCACTTCATCGAGCGCGAGGGCGTTCCCACCTCCCAGATCAGCCTGATCCGGGAGCAGACCGCCGCGATCAGGCCGCCGCGGGCGCTGTGGGTGCCGTTCATGCTCGGCCGGCCGTTCGGGGCGCCGAACGAGCCGGACTTCCAGCGCCGGGTCCTGCGCGCCGTGCTCTCGCTGTTCGAGCGCGGGCCGGGGCCGGTGCTCGAGGATTTTCCTGACGATGCCCCGGCAACGGACGCCCCGTCCGAGGGTTTTGCGTGCCCGGTGAGCTTCGCCGCGGTGCGCGGGAATGACGCGGGCCTGGTCGAGGCGATGCGCCGCGAAATGGCGCAGCTGGCGCCGTGGTACGACCTCACGGTCAGGCGACGGGGGCGCACGACGGTCGGCATTTCCGGAATGACCGTGGAGGACGCGGCGAGCCACGCGGCTTCCTACGTCGATGGCGCGCCGCGGCCCGCGGCTGCCCCGGGCGTGCCGGCCGGGGTCGCGCTCAAGCGCGCCTGCGACGACGTGAAGGCGTTCTATTACGAGGCGGTGGCGGCGCAGCCGGGAAATCTTTCGCCCAGGGCGATCGAAGACTGGTTCTGGCGGGAAACCGCCGCCGCCAAAGTTTTGCTGGCGATACAGCAGGCGTGCGCGAAGAGCAGCGACGAGTCGCTGCAGCCGCTGGGAAAGCTCGGACTGGTTCCCCGCGCCGTGGCTCACGCCCTGGCGGAAGCGCGGAAACGCGATTCCTGATCCGCGATGATGCGCCCGGGGGGTTCCATCAGGGCCTGCCAGGTCATGATCGACTGGCGTCGAGGCGCGCGCACGGAAAGTCGTCGGCACGCTCCCGGAACGGCAGCGCGAGCATGGGCCAGAAGCGGGCGCAGACGGCCGGGTCGCGCGTGTCGCGGACGCCGATCGTGATCGCGTCGTGGCCCGCCCGCGGCTCCGCCCGGTAGGTGCCGATCAAGCGGTCCCACCAGGACAGGAAAAATCCGTAGTTGCTGTTAATTTCCTCGGGCAAGATCGAGTGATGCACGCGGTGCATGTCGGGAGTCACGACGACGAGCCGCAGCACCCGATCGACCGCTCGCGGCATGCGGACGTTGCCGTGGTTGAACAACGACCCCAGGTTGAGCGCGAGCTCGAATGCCAGAACTGCCGCGGCCGGCGCGCCCAGGGCGAGGACCGCGGCGAACTTGATCATCAGTGACAGGACAATCTCAACCGGGTGGAAGCGCAGCCCGGTCGTGACGTCGAAGTCGAGATCGACGTGGTGCATGCGGTGCAAGCGTGCGAGCACGGGCACGCGGTGGAAGGCGACGTGCTGGATCCAGATCATCAAGTCGAGCGCGAGGAACGACACTGCGAACGCGAGCGGGACCGGTACGGCGAGGGCGTTGATGAGGCCCCACTGGCGCTCGCCCGCAGCCAGCGCCACGCCCACGGTCGCGGTAGGGAAAAGCACGCGCACCAGCCCGACGTTGAGCAGCGTGACGCCGAGATTTGCCACCCAGCGCCGGGCCTTCGGGAGGCTCAACGCCCGGCGCGGCGCCGCAACCTCCCAAGCCGCCATCATCGCGAACACCCCCGCGAACGCGGCAAAGCGGACTGCGGCCTCGTGTTCGACGAGAGAAAGACCGATATCCATATTTCGTGCAGGCCGTTAGTATGACAGGTGCGCACAGCCGGGCATTCATGGAATCGCGCGCTGTGCGGCGAATCGAAACCCGAGACGAGGAATCCGTGGCAGACACCCACACAGCAACACGCATCCCGGCAGCACGGCTCGAGGCGTTCATCGCGCGCGCGTTCGAGGCCGTGGGCATCTCGGCGGCGGAGTCCACATCCATCGCCGCGCTCATGACCCGCGCCGATCTGCAGGGCGCCGAGGGGCACGGCGTTTTCCGGCTGCCCCAGTACATCCGCCGCATCCGGGGCGGGGCGGTCAACCTGAAGCCCGCGATCCGCGTCGAGCGGGAAGCCGCCGGCATGGCGCTGGTGGACGGCGACAACGGCATGGGGCACCTCGTGATGCGCTTCGCCACGGAGAAGGCGATCGAGAAGGCGAAGACCGTCGGCGTCGCCTGGGTCGGCGTGAAATGGAGCAACCACGCGGGACCGGCCTCGCTTTATGCCGCGATGCCGCTCGAGCACGACATGATCGGGCTCTACCTCGCGGTGGGAAACGCCAACCATCTTCCACCGTGGGGCGGGCTCGACATGCTGCTTTCCACCAACCCGATCTCGGTCGCGGTGCCGGCCGGCGCGGAACCCCCGATCGTGCTCGACATGGCGACCACGGTCGCCGCCTACGGCAAGGTCAAGACCAAGGCGCAGCGCGGGGAAACGATGCCGGAGGGCTGGATGATGGACCGGCAGGGCCGGCCGCTGACCGATCCGAAGCGCGCCAACGAGGGTTTCCTGTTGCCCATCGGCGGCTACAAGGGCTACGGCCTCGCGCTCATCTTCGGGCTGCTCGCGGGGACGCTGAACGGTGCGGCGATGGGGAAAGACGTGGTGGACTTCAACGCCGACGATACGACCGCCACCAACACGGGGCACGCCATCGTGGCGATCAACGTGGCGGCCTTTCAGCCGGTCGCGGAATTCAAGATGAGCGTCGACACGCTGATCCGCGACCTGCGCAACTCGGAACGCCTGCCGGGCGTGGACCGCATCCGCCTGCCGGGCGAGGGCAGCCATGCGGCGCGCGCCGACCGGTTGAAGAACGGCATCCCGCTGGCTGCTCCGCTCGCTGCGAGTCTGCAGGCGCTCGCCAAAGACTTGAAGATCGCTCCGCTCTGACGCCAGTGACCGGTGACCGGTCTCCGAACCATCAGCCACGAATCACCGTCCACGGAATCCCCTGGAAGGTCCGCATGATCTTCTGGCTCGCTCTCGCTGCCGCGACCCTCTGGCTGCTGTGGTACATGGTCAAGGTCCCGGGCGCTACCTACGCCGGTGCTCTGCAGCCGCTCACCGGCGAGGAGCAGCTCATCGCCGCCAATCTGCGCCGCCACATCGCGGCGATCGCGAGCCGCGAGCACAATGTGTTCCACGCCGCCGAGCTCGAAGCTTCGGCTCAGTACATCGAGAAGACGCTTGCCGGGCTGGGCCACGCGCTCGCAGTGCAGCGTTACACAGTGCCGGATAACCAACGGGTGTCGAGACCGGCCGAGGTGCGCAACATCGAGGTGGAGCTGCGGGGAGGCGCGCGGGCATCCGAAATCGTGATCGTCGGCGCCCATTACGATTCAGTGTTTGGCGCTCCCGGCGCGAATGACAACGGCTCGGGCGTAGCCGCGGTGCTGGAGCTTGCGCGCCTGCTCAAGGAAGCGAACTCCGCACGCACGCTGCGCTGCGTGCTGTTCGTCAATGAGGAGCCGCCGTTCGACCAGACCGCCGCTATGGGCAGCCGTGTCTATGCGCGGCGCTCGCGCGAGCGGGGCGAGAACATCGTCGCGATGTTCTCGTTGGAGACGATCGGCTACTACTCCGACGCTCCCGGCAGCCAGCGCTACCCCTTCCCATTCAGCCTGTTCTATCCGTCGACCGGCAATTTCATCGCCTTCGTCTCGAACCTGTCGTCGCGCGCGCTGCTGCACGAGTCGCTCGCGTCGTTCCGCCGCCACGCGAGCTTTCCGTCCGAAGGCGTTGCGGCGCCCGCCTTCGTCCCGGGCGTGGACTGGTCCGACCACTGGTCGTTCTGGCAGGAGGGCTGGCCGGCGCTGATGGTGACCGACACCGCGCCCTACCGCTACCCCCATTACCACTTGGCCGGAGACACGCCGGACAAGGTGGACTACGAGCGCCTTGCGCGGGTGGTCAGCGGGCTGCACCGGATGTTGCTCGACCTTGCTCAGGCACCGCGATGAGCGGTCGCGCTACCCGCGCCCGTGACGCAGGTCACGTCGCGCTGCGGGTTGCCCCGGCCCCGGGGCGGGGCTAATCTCACTCCATGCCGCTTTCTTACCCGCGCTCCTTTCCGCGGCTGCTGGCGGTCGGGTTCACGCTCGTCGCGCTGCCGCTGATGTTCGCGCTCGTCAGCAACGCGGTTTCGGTGGATCGCCTCGCCAATCGCAGCCAGAACGCGGTCTACCAGGCCGTGAAGGCCACGCAGGGCAGCCGCCGGCTGGCGCAGCAGCTGACCGCGCTCGAGCGCACTGCCCGCCAGATGGAGATCCTCGATGACCGCTCGCTGCTCGACGCCTACACCGCAAGCCGCCGGCAGTTCGAGCAGGCGGTGGCGGAATTCGCGAACCTCCCGCTCGACGCGGAGCAGAAGCGCGTGCTCGACGACATCGTCCGCGGCGAGGCGGCGGCTTTCGGCGCGCTGTCAGGCCCCGGTCCGAAGAGCGCCGAGGCCGGGGCGGCGGTAGAGAGTTTTGTCGGCCTGTCCGAGCTGGCCCAGGCCCTGGTCGCGCGCTCCAATGCGCTGATCGCCCGCGAGGTCGAGGCGATGCGCGAGATCGCCGACCGCGCGCAGCGCATCACGTTGTGGCAGCTGCTCGCGCTGCTTCCGGTGGTGGTGTTCCTGGCGATCGGATTCTCCATCCTCATCACGCGCCCGATCCGCCAGATCGATGCGGCGATCCGCCGCCTGGGCGGCGGCCAGCTGCGCGTGCCGGTGGCGGTCAGCGGCCCGCAGGACCTGGTGCAGCTCGGCGACCGGCTGGAGTGGATGCGGCGCGAGCTGCTCGATGTCGAGCAGCAGAAGAATCGCTTCCTGCGCCAGGTTTCGCACGAACTGAAGACGCCGCTCACGGCGCTGCGCGAAGGCGCAGAACTTCTGTCCGAGGAAGCAGTCGGAAAGCTGACACCGGAGCAACGGGAAATCGCAGAGATCCTGCGCCACAACAGTGTAGAATTGCAGAAGCTAATCGAGGACCTGCTTTCGTTCGGCGCGAGCCAGTTCCGCAAGGTCACCGTGGACCTCGGGCCGGTGGACATCCGGGATGTCATCGGGCGCGTGGCCGAGGATCAGCGGCTCGCGATCAAGGCCCGGAACCTCACCCTCGACATCGCTGCCGAAGACGTGATGATCCCCGCGGATTCCGAAAAATTGCGCGTCGTGCTCGACAACCTTGTCTCCAATGCCGTGAAATTCTCGCCGCCGGGGGGCGTCATCGGCGTCGCCGCGCGCTTCGACGGCGATGCGCTCGAGCTCGACGTGACCGACCAGGGTCCGGGGATTCCGCGGGAGGAGCGGACCCGCATCTTCGATCCGTTCTACCAGGGGAGCCAGGCCGGTGCGGGCCCGGTGCGCGGCACCGGTATCGGGCTTTCAGTCGTGAAGGAGTACGTGTTCGCCCACGGCGGCAGCGTGGAAGTCGTGGACAGCGGGCGCGGCGCCCACCTGAGGATCCGGCTTCCGCTCATCCGCGCGGAGACTGCCGCGTCGTGACGAACCGATTCCTCCTGCTCGGGTTTGGCTGCGTGATGGCTCTCGCGGGTTGCGGCGTCGTGAAGATGGTCGAGCCCATGGAGCCGGCGCCGTGGGTGCAACCGGGCTCGCCCCAGCCGGCCTCGGACGTCGAAAGCCTGGTGCTCTATTTCCCGTATGTCAGTAAGCTTTCCGCTCCCGAGGCGATCCGAGAGCACGAGGTGGCGTGGCACGCGTTTGCCCGCGCGAACACCGATTTCAACCGCGTGCGCCTCGCTATTGTCCTATCGCGTCCCGGAATGGCGTTTACCGACGAGGCGCGCGCAGCCGGGCTGCTGGAAACGGTTGCGGCGCACCAGGGGCGGCTGCAGGGGCTCGCCGTGGTGCTTGGTGCGAGCCTGAAGGAGCAGCAGCGGCTTGCCGCCAGCGCCCAGGAGCTGCAGCAGAAGCTCGACGCACTGAAGTCGCTCGAACGCAGCATGATCGAAAGGAACAAATGAGCACCTCGCGCGCCAGCATACTGGTGGTCGACGACGATCCGGACCTGCTGCGGCTCATGCAGATCCGGCTGACCGCCGCCGGCTACGCCGTTTCCACTGCCGAAAGCGCGGAACGCGCGCTCGCGCAGGTGAGCGCCACGCGCCCGCAGCTGGTGGTGACCGATCTCCGGATGGGCGGCATGGACGGCATGGCGCTGTTCGAGGCGATCCGCAGCGGACACCCCATGCTGCCGGTCATCATCCTGACGGCGCACGGCACGATTCCCGACGCGGTGTCCGCGGTGCAGCGCGGCGTGGTGGGCTACCTGGCGAAGCCCTTCGATCCCAAGGCGTTGCTGACGGAAGTGGAGCGCGCCTTGGCGACGACAGGCGGCCCCCGGGGAGCCGGCGACGACGGGGAGGGATGGCGCCGCGAGATCATCACGCGCAACCACGCCATGGAGGACGTGCTGGGGAAGGCGCGGCTGGTTGCCGAGAGCGACGCAAGCGTGCTCATCTACGGGGAGTCGGGGAGCGGGAAGGAGATGGTGGCACGCGCGATCCACAAGGCGAGCCCGCGGCGCGACCGCCCCTTCGTCGCGATCAACTGCGGCGCGATCCCCGAACCGCTGCTGGAATCCGAGCTTTTCGGCCACGTGCGGGGCGCCTTTACCGGGGCCGTGCGCGATCACAAGGGGCTGTTTCTGACTGCCAACCAGGGGACGCTGTTTCTCGATGAGATCGGCGACATGCCGGTCGCGCTGCAAGTGAAGCTGCTGCGCGTGCTGCAGGAGAAAAAGGTGCGGCCGGTCGGCTCCACCGACACGCATGACGTGGACGTGCGCGTGATCTCGGCGACCCACCGCAATCTCGAGGCGGAGATGGCGGCGGGAAACTTCCGCGAGGACCTGTATTACCGGCTGAACGTGGTGGCGCTCTCGATCCCGCCGCTCGGCGAGCGGCGCGAGGATATCCCGCTGCTTGCCGGCCACTTCCTCGGGCTCCTCGCCGCCAAGTACCACAAGACCGTCAACGGATTCGCCCCGGAGGCGATGGAGCTCCTGGTGGCGGCCGCCTGGCCCGGCAACGTGCGCCAGCTCTACAACGTCGTCGAGCAGTCGGTCGCGCTCGCGACGACGCCCATCATCCCGGTGTCGCTCGCGCAGCAGGCGATCCAGAACCAGCAGGCGGAATTCGCCTCGTTCGAAGAGGCGCGGCGGCGTTTCGAGCGCGAGTACCTCACCCAGCTCCTGAAGATCACCGAGGGCAATGTCACGCAGGCGGCGCGGCTCGCCAAGCGCAACCGCACCGAGTTTTACAAGCTGCTTGGGCGGCACCAGCTCGATCCCAAACTGTTCAAGTCCCGTTAAATCCGGACGTTGCGTGGGGGTGCGCCCCCGCAACGCCGGTTTAACTGCGCGAGATCGAACGGACGGCCCGGGCGGATGCGATTCCTGCGAGAGGGACCGCAGCCGCCGTTCATCTCGCGCATGCGCCTCTCAGCGCGCGCGAATCCGCCGTTCAACGCGCACCCTGTCGCTGTCGCGCGACAGAAAAACCCCTGCCGAATCACCCCGCTAGGCCTGCCGTAGACGGCCACGTTGCCTGATGGCGACATCCGGACTCGAGTCTGTGGCGTTAACGCATTGATAAGACGTAACAATGCCGCCTGGTACGACCATTGCGCCTGACCTGTGGGCTCCCGTTCCGTGCGGGTGGTTCTTCTGTCGAGGCTCGAAAAAGGACCGTTTTATGGAGGCTGCCGGTTTGACCTCGGGAAATGCGGGCGCCGTGGAGAAACGGGCCAGGATCCTCTATTCCATCTTGCTTGTCGCCGCGGTGGCCGTGATCGCTATCAGCGTCATCGGTATTGCCGCCATGATGGGCTGGATCGCCGCGGGCTGAGCGAGGATCGGCGCGATGTCATACAGGGGAGGCGGTCCAGGCCCGAGACTCGAGCGATCGACAGGAAGCGCGGCAGTGAATACGCATTGCGCGCTGTTGCTGGCCGCGTTGCTCGGCGCAGGAAGCCTCACGGCCGGGACGGACGCGCAGGACGTGGCGGCTCCCGCGACCGCGCGCGCCGCCGCAGCATCCAGCAGCGAGCCGCAGGCCCAGATTCGACTCGTCGACGAATTCTCCGCATTCGCGGGTTCGGACGCCAACTCCCGCAGCCTGGTGGCGGGATTGCGGCAGGCCACCGAGATCACGCTGACCGCACGCGGCGCCGGTGGCCAACCCGGCAAGGCAACGCAGCTCGTCCCGCCCACCCGCCCCATGGATTACGGCAACGTCCGCGTTGCGCTCGTGCTCGCGCGGGAACAACTCGCCCAGCTCGGTATTACCCAACCCACTCCCGGCGAGATCAAGGCGGTGCTTGCCGGCGGGGGGGTCGCGAGCCGCACGAACGGGCGAGCCGCGAGTCCCTTCCTGCATCCGGGCTTGCTGCAGATGCGGGCGGGCGGCATGAGCTGGGCGAAGATCGCCGGCACTATGGGTATCACGCTTGCGCAGGCCAAGGAGGGCAGGGTCCGCCAAGCCGGCGCCGCCACGCCGCCGATATCAAACTATCCGGCGGCGGCGAAGGGGGGAGGGGGTATCGTACCGCCGGCGGTCGCGGGGTCCGGAGTTCCGCCGCTCGGCCGCGCGAGCGCCGCGCCGGCGCCCATATCTTCGGCCTCGATAACGAAGAGCTCCGCGGGCGGTCCGAGGACTGCGCCCGATGCCAAGCCGGCCGTAGCGGCGCGACGTCCCGCCACGGCCGTGCCGGGACCGGAAATTCGCCGTCCCCGGGCGAGTGTCGTCGCCGCGGCGAATGCCGCGCCACGGGTGGAGAAGGTCGCAACTCCCGCGCAGGAAGGTGCGAAAGGCGGGGCCGTCAGGATGACGGCCGCAGTGCCCGCCGCTTCCGACGAGCCCGCCGGAACCGAGGAAGGCTACTCAGCGGAGTGACGCTGGCCGATGACAAAGCGCGGCCCGGGCAGGGACCCCTCGGGCCGCGGAACATTCAGGTCCCACAGGGAGAGGCGAACGTGGCGATTCTCAATCATGGAAGGGTCAAGCGGATTCATGCGGAATTTCGCGGTGACGAGGCGGTGGGGCTCGAAATAATCGAAGTTATGCTGCGTATGGAGGAAGTCTCGCGCACGCGGTTCGACACCGATACCAGGATGGTGCGCCTCGCCTTCAAGGCGCTCGAGCGGATGATCGCCGACTACGCCGGCAGGACCGGTCAGCGCTATCCGACCTACCTGATGCTGTCCAAGCACCTCGATGAGCGGGAGGCACCGGCCCAGGCCGAGCCGACGCGCGTCGTCAGCATCCAGAAGTAAGCCGCGACCTTACGGCACTTTAAGATCTATCGAACCATGAGCCAAATCGCGCTGGGATTGGGCAACGACCGGTGGTGGTGGGGATTGCGCCAAGTAGCGCTGCACGTAGTCATTACATTGCTTGCCCTGGGCATCGCGTTCTCTCTGCCGGTTGTCGCCCAGTACATTCTCTATCAATGGTGGCCACTCGTGGCTTCGGACACCAGTTTGATGCTTTCCCTGGAACTGAGTCTCGCCGGCTCCCTCGTGGTGCTCTTCAACTTGTGGCGCGTTGCCGTCGAGAACCGCCGCAAGGGCAAAGTCGCCGACACCGCCGCCCTAGTCTACGCCCGCGACGGCGCGGGCTGGCTGAGCCGCCGCCGTGAACGCCAGCTGATCCGGAAGGTGCGCGCGGCACGCGACGCCTTCATCATGACGCTGACCGGCTACGACACGTTCGCCGACGCGAACAATCCGTTGCGCGAGCCGCTGCAATCGGCCTACGAGATCCGCGTGATGCTGCTCAACCCCGCGGCCCACGGGGCGGAGAAGCGGGTGAGCTCGTTGCCGGAGGAGATCACGCAGCAGTCGTATGCCGAGGAGGTGGAAGCGAGCATCGCTCACCTGATGACGCTGCGCACCCTGGGCAAGAAGGTCACGCTCAAATTCTACGACCACGAGCCGTTCTGGAAGCTGGTGGTGCTGGGCGACCACCTGTGGGTTCAGTACTGCCACAGCGGCTTCGAAGTGAAGGATCAGCCGGAATACGTGTTCGTCCTCAACCAGAACAACCCGCGGCTCGGGCTGTTCGTGCCGTTCTATGTCCATTTCCTTGAGCATTGGAACGACTCGCGCCATCCGCGCTTCGACTTCGACACCCGCGAGCTCGTGTACTGCGACGATCGAGGTCGCGAAATTCGTCGCACGCGCTTCGCCGGAGCCATGGCAGCCACGCCGGCGTTGCTGCAGCCGCGACCGCCAGGCGGCCTCAGCCCTTGATGCGCGAGATCCGCACCACTTCGGGAATGCGCCGGAGCGCGCGCATGATGCGCGCGAGATGCAGGCGGTTGGAGACCTGCAGCGTGAAGAACATGTTGGTATAGCTGCTGCCGTCCTCGGGATCCACCGCCACGTTCTGGATGTTGGACCCCGCCTCCGCGATCTCGGCGGCGACCTTGGCGAGGACGCCGCGCTGGTTGGCCGCCACCAGCTTGATGCTGACCTCGAACGGTTTGCGGGTCTCGGGGTCCCACGCCACGTCGAGCACCCGGTCCGGGTCGTGGCGGGCCTTGGTGATGACGGAGCAGTCATGGGTGTGGATCACCATGCCCTGACCCTTGCTGATGATGCCGATGATGGGGTCGCCCGGTATCGGCCGGCAGCACTGGGCGAACTGCACCGCCATGCCTTCCGAGCCGTGGATGATGACCGAGCCCCGCGCGGGCGTCTCGTTCGGGCCCGGCTCGCCCCGCGACAGCAGCCGCCGCGCCACCACTGCCGAAAGCCGCTTGCCGAGCCCGATGTCGGCGAGGACCTCCTGGCGCGACTTGGCGCCGGAGTCGCGCGCGAATTTGTCCCACTGGGCTTCGGTGATTTCAGCCGGGCTGACTCCGAGCGCTGTCAGCGCCTGATTGAGCAGGCGCTCTCCGAGCTTTGCCGACTCGTGGAAGTGCATCGTCTTGAGGAAATGACGGATGCGCGAGCGCGCCTTGCCGGTCGCGACGAAATTGAGCCACATCGGATTGGGCTTCGCGTGGGCCGCGGTGATGATCTCGACGCGGTCGCCGTTCTTCAACTCGCTGCGCAGCGGCATCAACTCCTGGTTGATCTTCGCCGCCACGCAGCGGTTGCCGATGTCGGTGTGCACGGCGTATGCAAAGTCCACCGCGGTCGCCCCGCGCGGCAGCGACAGGATTCTGCCCTTGGGCGTGAACACGTAGACCTCGTCCGGAAAGAGATCCACCTTGAGGTGCTCGAGGAATTCGACCGAGTCGCCCGACTGCGACTGCATCTCGAGCAGGCTCTGCAGCCACTGGTGGGTCTTCTTCTGGAGCTCCGAGAGCGAGGTGTCGGAATCCTTGTAGAGCCAGTGCGAGGCGACCCCCGCCTCCGCGATCTTGTGCATCTCGCGGGTGCGGATCTGCACTTCGATCGGGGTGCCGAAGGGGCCGAACAGCATGGTGTGCAGCGACTGGTAGCCGTTTGCCTTGGGGATTGCGATGTAATCCTTGAACTTGCCGGGGATCGGCTTGTAGAGGCTGTGGAGCGCCCCCAGCGCGACATAGCAGGCCGGCACGTCGTTGACGATGATGCGGAAGCCGTAGACGTCGAGCACCTGCGCGAAGGTGAGGTGCTTCTCGCGCATCTTGCGGTAGATCGAGTAGAGATGCTTCTCGCGCCCCTGCGACAGCGCTTCGACCCCCGCGCTCTTCAGCTTCTTGCGCATCGCGTCGAGCACCTTGCCCACCACCTCCCGGCGGTTGCCGCCCGCCGCCTTCACCGCCTTGGCGAGCACCCGGAAGCGGTCGGGGTAGAGGTGCTTCAGCGACAGGTCCTCGAGTTCCTGGTAAATCCTGTTCAGCCCGAGGCGATTGGCGATCGGCGCGTAGATCTCGAGCGTCTCGCGCGCGATGCGGCGTTTCTGCTCGGAGCTCACGGCCTCGAGCGTGCGCATGTTGTGCAACCGGTCGGCGAGCTTGATGAGGATCACGCGCACGTCGCGCGCCATCGCCAGCAGCATCTTGCGGAAATTCTCGGCCTGCGCCTCGGCGTGCGACTCGAACTCGATCTTGTCGAGCTTGGAGACGCCGTCTACCAGCTCGGCCACCGGCCGTCCGAAAGTGCGCGAGATCTCGGTCTTGGTGACCGCGGTGTCCTCCATCACGTCGTGCAGGAGCGCCGCGGTGAGCGCCTGGGGATCGAGGTGCCACTGCGCGAGAATGTTGGCGACCGCGAGCGGGTGCGAGATGTAGGGCTCGCCCGACTTGCGGAACTGCCCTTCGTGGGCCTGCTCGCTGAAGTGGTAGGCCGACTGCAGTTGTGTGATGTCCTCCGGCTTGAGGTAGCCGGACCACTCCTTGAAGAGAGCGGGGGCGGCGGTGGACATGGGATGAGGGATGAGGGGTGAAGGACGAAGGAGGGGCCGGTGCTCCGGCGTTCAGCTGGTATTCATTCCTTTGCCCTCATCCCGCCGGGGTCAGGTTGGCGTCTTGTTGAGGATCTCGGGTCCGTACTTGCCGGCGGCGAGCTCGCGCAGCGCGATCACGGTGGGCTTGTCGCGGCTCGCCTCCGTCATCGGCTGCGCGCCGTTGGTGATCTGGCGCGCGCGGAAGGTCGCGGCGAGCGACATCTCGAAGCGGTTGGGTATGACTTTCAAACAATCATCGACGGTAATGCGGGCCACGGTTGGCTCCTGTCACTTGTAGCGGTTGACCAGGTTGACGTTACGGGCGAGCTGGCGGGCAAGCTTGAGCCGTTCGGCCCGGATGATGCTGCGCAGATCCTGCGCCGCCCGGTTGAAATCGTCGTTAATAATAACATACTCGTACTCGCTCACGTGGCTGATTTCCTCGCGCGCGGAAGCGAGCCGCCGCGCGACGACGTCCTCGCTGTCCTGCCCGCGGGCCCGCAGGCGCGCTTCCAGCACCTCGGGCGAGGGCGGCAGTATGAAGATGCTCACCACCTGGCGCATCACGCGGCGAATCTGCTGCGCGCCCTGCCAGTCGATCTCCAGTACCACGTCGCGGCCCTGCGCCTGCTCGCGCTCGATCAACTTCTGGGAAGTGCCGTAGCGGTTGCCGTAGATCACCGCGCTCTCCAGGAACTCCCCGGCCTCGAGCATGCGCTCGAACTCCGCAGCCGACACGAAGTGATAGTCGCGGCCATCTTCCTCGCCGGGGCGCGGGGGACGCGTGGTATACGACACCGACAGCCGCAGTTGCGGTTCGGCTTCGAGCAGCTTCTTGACCAGGCTGGTCTTACCGCCGCCCGAAGGCGAACTCACGATGAACAGCAGCCCGCTCATTCGATGTTCTGCAGCTGCTCGCGCATCTGCTCGATCACGATCTTCAGGTCGAGCGCGGCGCGGGTTACGGCGAGGTCCACGGACTTGGAGGCGAGAGTGTTCGCCTCGCGGTTGAGCTCCTGCATGAGGAAATCCAGCTTCTTGCCGACCGCACCGCCGCCGGCAAGGGTCTGCCGCAACTCCGCCACATGGGCGGCGAGGCGCGTCAGCTCCTCGTCCACGTCGATCTTGGTGGCGAACACGGCGACTTCCTGCTGGATGCGCTCCTCCTCGCCGCCGCCGATCGCCTCCTTCAGCCGCGCGGCGAGCTTTTCCCGGTACGCCGAGACGACCTGCGGCATGCGCGGAGTAAGGTCGCCGAGGACGCGCTCCATCGCGTCCGCACGCTCCCGCAGCAAGGACGCAAGGCGATCACCTTCCCGAGCGCGCGCCGCGTTGAATTCCTGCAGGACCAGCCCCAGCAGCTCGCGGCAGGCTGCCTGGAGCTCCTCGAGGGGAAGGGGTTCCGCGGTCAGCACGCCGGGCCACCGCAGGACATCGGCCGCGTTGAGCTTCCCGACCCCGGAAATCCGGGCGCGTACCTTGTGGTCCAGCGCCTCCAACTGCTGCAGCAGGTCCTCATTGAGCTTCAATGTCTTGTGCGCCCCCGGCGCCGTAGTGAACGACACGCGGCACTCCACCTTGCCACGCGCGATATTTTCGGCGAGCAGCTCGCGCAGACCGGGCTCGACTGCGCGCAGGTCATCGGGCAGGCGAAACTGGATATCGAGGTAGCGGTGGTTGACCGAACGCAACTCGATGGCCAGAACGCCGAACGGGAATTCCCGTGCCGAGGACGCATATCCGGTCATGCTGTGAATCATCTAGAGTCCGTCACTCGATACTCGTTTCTCGTTACCCGTTACTCGGCCCTGGCTGGCTCGCGGTCACGCGCGATTTACCGGCCATCGTTTACCCTATACCATTCAAGCTGTGGTCCACCCGGAAAGATAGCATACTCAGGAACTTAGATGCGACCAAGCGGACGAAAACCGGAGCAATTGCGCGCGCTGCGCATGACGCGCGGCTACACGCGTCATGCCGAGGGCTCGGTGCTGATCGAATGCGGCGACACCCGCGTGCTCTGCACCGCGAGCGTCCTCGAGCAGGTGCCGCCGCACCTGAAGGGCGCGAGGCGGGGCTGGGTCACCGCCGAGTACGGCATGCTGCCGCGCTCGACCAACACGCGCACCGACCGCGAGGCCGCACGTGGCAGGCAGTCGGGCCGCACGCAGGAAATCCAGCGCCTGATCGGGCGGGCGCTGCGGGCCGCCATGGAGCTCGAGAAGGTCGGCGAGCGCACGATCCAGGTCGACTGCGACGTCATCCAGGCCGACGGCGGTACGCGCACCGCGGCCATCACCGGCGGCTTCGTCGCGCTGCACGACGCCGTCGCGCACCTGCTCAAGCAGGGGCTGATCGGCTCCTCGCCGATCCGGGAATTCGTGGCCGCGGTCTCGGTCGGCGTGTTCGAAGGCATCCCCGTGCTCGATCTCGACTACATGGAGGACGCGCGCTGCGACACCGACATGAACGTCGTCATGACCGGGAGTGGCGGGCTGGTGGAAGTGCAGGGGACCGCGGAAGGGCGTCCGTTCACGCGCGCGCAGATGGGCGTGATGCTCGATCTCGCCGAGCGCGGGATCCAGGAGCTCATCGCCGCGCAGCGCGCTGCTCTCAAGCTTTGAGCCTATCTCAACAATAGGCACGTGTGCGACGGAGGCGATGTGGGATGCAGCTTTAGGAGGATAGCCCGCAGCAATATGTCGATATTGCAAGGGCTACCGACAACAAGATGCGCCCAGATCGCCCCGTCCCTCCGGGTTGCGGCCAGGGGCACGCGGAGGGCGGAGCAGTGCCTGCGCC
>DATICE010000111.1:0-6509 GCA_035456985.1 Burkholderiales bacterium
GCACGTGCCCCGGGCCTTCGATCATGACTTGGCAGTCGTTCCGCCAGGCGATCTTAGTCAGCTCGCCCAGCGTCTTCAGCTCGGCGATCTGCGCCTCGTCGTTGGCGTCGTAGATCGAGCCCGGCCGCAGCCCGTCGCCGAGCGAGAAGGCGACGTCGTAGGCCTTGAGGATCTCGCAGATCTCCTCGAATCGGGTATAGAGGAAGCTTTCCCTGTGGTGCGCGAGGCACCACTTCGCCAGGATCGAGCCCCCGCGCGAGACGATGCCGGTCATGCGCTTCGCCGTCATCGGGATGAACGGCAGCCGCACGCCCGCGTGCACGGTGAAGTAATCCACCCCCTGCTCGCATTGCTCGATCAGCGTGTCGCGGTAGATGGCCCAGGTCAATTCTTCAGCTTTCCCGTCCACCTTCTCCAGCGCCTGGTAGATCGGCACCGTGCCGATCGGCACCGGCGCATTGCGGATGATCCATTCCCGCGTCTCGTGGATGTGCTTGCCGGTGGAGAGATCCATCACCGTGTCGCCGCCCCAGCGGATCGACCACGTCATCTTCTCGACCTCCTCCTGGATGCCCGAGGAGACCGCGGAATTGCCGATGTTGGCGTTGATCTTCACCAGGAAATTGCGCCCGATGAACATGGGCTCCGATTCCGGATGATTGATGTTGGCGGGAATGATGGCGCGCCCGCGCGCGACCTCGTCGCGCACGAACTCCGGCGTGATCGACTTCGGAATCGCGGCGCCAAAGTCCTGCCCCGGGTGCTGCCGGCGCAGAAGCTCCGAGAGCATGTCGATGCGCTGGTTCTCGCGGATCGCGATGAACTCCATCTCGGGCGTGACGATGCCGCGGCGCGCGTAGTGCATCTGCGTCACGTTCATTCCCGCCTTCGCGCGGCGGGGATGGCGCTTCAGGTTGAAGCGAAGCTGCGCGAGCTTGGGATCCGAGAGCCGCTCGCGCCCGTAACGTGAGGTGGGTCCTTCGAGCGCCTCGGTATCGCTGCGCTCCTCGATCCATCCGCTCCGCAGCGGCGCAAGGCCCGAGCGGATGTCGATTCTCACCGACGGATCGGTGTAGGGACCCGACGTGTCGTAGACGAAGATTGCCGGGTTCTTTTCGGCTCCGAAGGCAGCCGGGGTGTCCGTTTGCGCAATCTCGCGCATCGGGACGCGAATGTCCGCGCGCGAGCCGGTGACGTAGACCTTGCGCGAGTTGGGCAGCGGCTTCACCGCCGCTTCGTCAACGTGGGCGGTCGCGCTCAGGAATTTCGGGTTGGCGTTCATGTTCGCTCCTCGGGATTGCGGCGGGAGAAGCGATGGCGGGAGAATCCCGGCCCACGCTTCCCTCCGACGGCATTACCCGCATCAGGTTCCAAGGGTATCTCTCACCCGATCGCCCGAGGCAATCAGGACCCCCAACGTGTAGCCCTAACGCTAATCGAATTATGGGATAATTGCAACCGCCGCATTGCACTGTAACCCCCTGAATTTCCCTATGAACCCGCAATTGGACGTCGAGCGCGCCCGCTTCAACATGGTCGAGCAGCAGATCCGGCCGTGGGAGGTGCTGGACCCGCGCGTGCTCGATCTCCTGCTGCGCGTGCGGCGCGAGGAATACGTGCCGGCGCGCTACCGCGCGCTCGCCTTCGCCGACATGGAGATCCCGCTCGGGCACGGCGAGACCATGCTCGCCCCCAGGCTCGAAGCGCGCATGCTGCAGGAGCTCGCGCTCGAGCCCGCGGACCGCATCCTCGAGGTGGGCACGGGCAGCGGCTATATGACGGCGCTCCTTGCGAGCCTCGGCAGGCACGTCTACAGCGTCGACATCATCCCGGAGTTCACGCGCTCGGCGGGCGGGACCCTCAAGGCGCATGGCATCGCCAACGTGACCCTGGAAACGGGCGATGCCGCGCGCGGCTGGGACCGCCATGCGCCCTACGATGCCATCGTGGTGACCGGGTCGCTGCCGGTGCTGCCCGACGCGTTCCCGAAGAGCCTCCAGCGCGGCGGCCGGCTGATCGCCGTGGTGGGCACGCCGCCGGTCATGGAGGCGCGGCTCATCACCTGCGTTGCGGCCGGCGCATTCAGCACGACCGGCCTGTTCGAAACGTGCATCGCGCCGCTGCGCAACGCGGTGCAGCCCGAGCGCTTCGTCTTCTGAGCCGCGCGATGCGCTTCATCGCACCGGTCACGCTCGCGCTGCTGCTCGCGACCCCCGTTGCGCGCGCGGCGGACCTGATGGAGATCTTCCGCATGGCGCAGAGCGCGGACGCGCAGTACGCGGCGGCGCGGGCAACCTGGAGCGCCGGGCAGGAGAAGCTGCCGCAAGGACTCTCCGGACTTCTGCCCTCGGCCACCGTTTCCGCGGGCACGCAATACAACGACCGCGAGATCCGCTCGCGCGACCCCACGGTTAGCACGACCACCTCGCAGTTCAACTCCAATTTCGCGACGCTGTCGGTCACGCAGCCGATCTACCGCCCGCAGAACTTCACCGCATACGATCAGGCGAAGTCCCAGGTCGTGCAGTCCGACGCGACCTTTGCGCTCGCCGCCCAGGACCTGATCCTGCGCGTCGCCCAGGCCTATCTCGACGTGCTGCTGGCGCAGGACACGATCGTGTTCGCGCAGGCGCAGCTGACGGCGATCGGCCGCCAGCTCGAGCAGGCCAAGCGCAACTTCGAGGTCGGCACCGCCACCATCACCGACACGCACGAGGCGCAGTCGCGCTACGACCTCACCGTCTCGCTCGAGATCACGGCCAAGAACGACCTGGAGATCCGCAAGCGCTTCTTGGAGCTCATCATCGGCCGTCCGGCGCCGGCGCTCGCCCCGCTCGGGCCGCGATTCAACCCGCGCTTCCCGGAGCCCAATGATCCCGCCCCGTGGGTCGAAACCGCGGGCGCCAACAACCCGCAGGTGCGCGCGAGCCACGCCGGCCTGGAGTTCGCCGCCAAGGAGGTCGAGCGCAACCGCGCCGGCCATCGCCCCACGCTCGACGCCTTTGCAACCTACACCGACTCGGGCAGCGGCGCCGGCACGGTGGGCGTCGCGGGCACCGACACGAAATCGGGCGTGGTGGGGCTGCAGTTGGCGATTCCCATCTACCAGGGCGGGCTCACCACCTCGCGCGTGCGCGAGGCGCTCGCCAACGAGGAGAAGGCCCGCCAGGACCTGGAAAGCGCGCGCCGCACCGCCCAGCTGACCGCCCAGCAGACGTTCCTGGGCGTGGCGACGGGCGTCTCGCAGGTGAGGGCGCTGGAAGCGGCGCTCGTTTCCAGCCAGAGCTCGCTCGACTCCACGCGCCTCGGGCAGGAGGTCGGGGTGCGCACCGTGATCGACGTGCTGAACGCCCAGCAGCAGCTCTCGCAAACGCGGCGCGACCTCGCGCAGGCGAAATACAACTACATACTGGCGCTGCTGCGGCTAAAGGCCGCCGCCGGCCAACTCTCCGAGCAGGACCTCGCCCAGGTGAACGCCTGGCTCGATCGCTGAGCGAAAAAGGCGAAATCAGGAAGCAGGTGCTGGCGCGGCGCGATGCGCTGCCCGTCGCGGAACGGCGCGCGCTGAGCGCGCGCATCACCTTGCGGCTGCTTGCCCTCGATACCTATCGCGGCGCCCGCTGCGTGATGGCGTATGCGAGTTTCGGGGGCGAATTCGAGACCGCCGACTTCATCGCAGATGTCCTCGCGCAAGGCAAGGCGCTTGTGCTGCCCGGAGTCGAGCGCGGCGGTCGCACGCTCCAGCTCTACGCGGTCGAGGATCCCGCGCGGCAACTCGCTCCCGGGGTCTGGGGCATTCCGCAGCCGCGTGCCGACCTGTGCCCTCGCGTCCCGGCGTCGCGGCCCGACTTCGTGCTGGTGCCCGGCGTCGCTTTCACCCCGCGTTGCGAGCGCCTGGGCTACGGCGGCGGCTATTACGACGGATTCATCCGCGGCCTCGTCCGCCGGCCGCCGCTCGTCGCCGCGGCGTTCTCCCTCCAGATTCTGCAGGAACTGCCGGTTTCCGACCGCGACCAGAGCGTGGATCGCATCGTGACGGAAAACGCCGAATACCGGCGCGAAGCGTGAGAGGGATTAGGGGGTTTGGAGCTCGATGAGCTCCAGAATCCTGGCGGTGGCCCCGCGGTGCGCGCTTGCAAAAGCGAGCGCCGCCTGCGACATTCGCCGCATCGTTTCCGAATCGCGCAGCACTCTCCCGGCCTCTCGCGCAAGCGCCGCGGGATCCGCAACCTGGATCGCCGCGCCCGCGCGTATCGCGAGCTCGGTTGCTTCCACGAAGTTATAGACGGATTGCCCGATCAGCACCGGCTTGCCCGCCGCGCACGCCTCTATCAGGTTCTGCCCACCCAGCGGGACGAGACTCCCGCCGATGAACGCGACATCGCACGCCGCGTAGTAGGTGAACATCTCCCCCATGCTATCGCCGAGCACGGCGCGGGTTTCGGGAAGCACCGGGGCGTTGGCGCTGCGCCGCTGATAGCGGAGGCCCCGGGCCTCGAGCAGCCTCGCCACTTCCTCGAAACGCTGGGGATGGCGGGGAACGATGACCATCAGCAGTCCCGGCACGGCCATTCCCTCGAGCGCATCGAGCAGCAACGCCTCCTCGCCCTCGCGCGTGCTGGCCGCGAGCAGAATCGGGCGCGCGGTCCCGAGGCCGCGACGCAGCGCGCGCCCGAGCTCCAGCTGATCGGCCGGCGGAGCAACATCGAATTTGACGTTGCCGGTGACGCGCACACCGCGTGCTCCGAGGGCGGTCAGGCGCTGCGCGTCGTCCTCGCTCTGCGCCGCCACCTCCGCGAACGCGGCCAGGCTCGCGCTCACGAGTCCTGCGAATCGCCGGTAGGCGGCGTACGACTTTTCGGAGATGCGCGCATTCACCAGATAGAGCGGGATCGAGCGCTCGCGGGCGGCATGAAGCAGGTTGGGCCAGATTTCAGTCTCCATCACGATGCCGGCCCGCGGCCGGAAATGGTCGAGAAAGCGCGCGACCGCGCCGGGGAGGTCGACCGGAAGGTAGCAGCGCTCGACCCTGCCGCCGAACAGCGTCTCGCCCGCCTCGCGCCCCGTCGGTGTCATGTGCGTAAGAAGGATGCGGCACTGCGGATGCCTCACCTGCAGAGCGCGCACGAGCGGCTCGGCGGCCCGTGTCTCGCCTACCGAAACAGCGTGTACCCAGATGACTGGGGCTTCTGGCGCCCGTGCGTAGCGGCCGAGGCGTTCCCCGACGTGCTTCAGAAAGCCCGGGTGGCGACGCGCCTGCCACGCCAGGAATGCCAGCGCAAGCGGCAACAGGAGATAGAGCAGAAGCGTGTAGAGAAAGCGCATCGCGGCGGTTCCGTAGCCTACACTGAAACCCGCTTTGCGCATAGAATAGCGGGCGTGAACAACGGTTCGAATTCAGGTACTTACGATTCACGCGGGGACGCATGAAGGAGGTGCGCGCGTGATCCTCGTCACCGGCGGTGCCGGCTTCATCGGCTCCAATTTCGTTCTCCAGTGGATCGCAGCCGAGTCCGATCCGCTCGTCAACCTCGACAAGCTGACCTACGCCGGCAACCCGGAGAACCTTTCGAGCCTCCGCGGAAATTCCCGGCATATCTTCGTGCGCGGCGATATCGGCGATCGGACGCTGGTCAGCCGGCTGCTGCTGGAGCACAAGCCACGCGCGATCGTCAATTTCGCTGCCGAGAGCCACGTCGACCGCTCGATCCACGGCCCCGCCGATTTCGTGCAGACCAACGTGATGGGCACGTTTGCGCTGCTCGAGGAAGCGCGCGCGTACTGGTCGGCGCTCGCGCAGCCCGAAAAGAACCGCTTCCGCTTCCTGCACGTCTCGACCGACGAGGTTTACGGCTCGCTCGGCCCCGGCGATCCCCCGTTCACCGAGACCACCCCGTACGCGCCGAACAGTCCCTACGCCGCATCCAAGGCCGCCGCCGACCATCTGCTGCGCGCCTACCACCACACCTACGGCTTCCCGGCGATTACGACCAACTGCTCCAACAACTACGGCCCCTGCCAGTTTCCCGAGAAGCTGATCCCCCTGATGATTCTCACGGGATGGCACCAGAAGCCGCTGCCGGTCTACGGCGACGGCAAGAATATTCGCGACTGGCTCTACGTCGGCGACCACTGCGCCGCCGTGCGGCTCGCCCTCGCCAAGGGCCGCCCGGGCGAGGCCTACAACATCGGCGGCGAGGGCGAAATGACCAACCTCGAAGTGGTGAAGGCGATCTGCGCCCTGCTCGACGAAGCGCGCCCCGCCCACGCCCCGCACGAGAAGCTCATCAGCTTCGTCAAGGATCGGCCGGGGCACGACCGGCGCTACGCGATGGATGCGCGGAAGATCCGCTCCGAGCTCGGCTGGAAGCCGCAGGAGAGCTTCAAGACCGGTCTCTACAAGACCGTGGAGTGGTACTTGGACAACATGAAGTGGGCCGACAACGTCACCAGCGGCGAGTACCAGCGCTGGATCGAGACCAACTACGCGAAACGGGGGGAAGAGTGAA
>DATICE010000112.1:0-14729 GCA_035456985.1 Burkholderiales bacterium
GGCCTCACCATCTCGCTCCCCGCCGAGGAGTTCGGCAACCCCTATGTCACCCGCGAGCTCCACTTCCACTTTCACTATTTCTTCATGCGCAAGTTCTGGTTCGCGTACCTGGCGAAGGCGGTGATCGTGTTCCCGGGGGGATTCGGCACGCTCGACGAGTTGTTCGAGCTGCTGACGCTGGTGCAGACGCGCAAGATGAGGAAACCCCTGCCGATCGTCGTCTTCGGCACCGAGTTCTGGCGGGAGGTGGTGAATTTCGACGCGCTGGTGCGCTACGGCACGATATCCGCGCGCGATCCGGGGCTGGTGCATTACACAGACTCGGTGAACGACGCCTACGACTGGATCGTCCAGCACCTGACCGAGTACGCCCTCGGCCAGCCCGGGCCGATGTTGTGACCACCCGCATCGTAATGGGCGGCTACGGCCCGCCGACGACCAGCCACAGCCGGGGCCTGAAGGCGATAGGAGACCGCCTGCAGGCCGAATTCGGCGACGGCGTCGATATCAAGTACGTATGGAACATCCTCGACCTGGGGTATCAGGGCGGGGACCTGTTGTGGATGACGGAACAGGGAATCCTGACGCTCACTTACCAGTCCACAAGCTACCTGACCGACAAGGTGCCCGAGCTCGAGTTTGCGGACCTCCCCTTCCTGTTTCGCGACCTCGCGCACGCGCGGAGCGCAATGGACGGCGCCCTCGGAGCGTACCTGAGCCGCAAGATCGAGGAGCGATTCGCCTATCGCGTCCTCGGCTACTTCGAGAACGGCTACCGCCACGTCACGAACCGCCTGCGGCCGGTGCGAACGCCGACAGACATGGCGCAGATGAAGATCCGCCTGATGCCGAGCCAGATGCACGCGCGGACCTTCGCGGCGCTTGGCGCGGTTCCGTTCCCGTGCGACCTCAAGGAAGGATTGGAAATGGTCCGGACCGGCGCCGTGGATGCGCAGGAGAATCCGTTCGCGAACACCGTGACCTACGGCTGCCACAAGGTCCACCGCTACGTGACCCTCACGAACCACTGCTACATGTCGCGCGGGCTCTACCTCAGCCGGACGGCATTCGAGGGCTGGTCAGAGCGGCTCCAGGCGGCAATGCAACGCGCCGCACGCGAGGCGATCGCCCTGCAGCGGGAACTCGCGGTCGCGGAAGAAGAAACCGCCCGCAAGGTGCTCGAAGCCGAGGGCTGCGAATTCGTGGAGCTGACGGCGGTCGAGCGCGAGGCGTTCGCGCGCGCGGTCAGGCCGTTACACGACGAAGCGCGCAAGCGTTTCGGCGCGGAGATGTTTGGCCTCGTGGAACGGCAGTGACGCCATGCCACGCAGCATCGAAGTGCGCCTTCACCCGGGGGAAGGCCCATGCGTCCACTCAAGGTTGCTGAAGCCGCGAGCGTGATTCCCGTCATTTCACTGATGCTCGGTGCCGGGGCAGTTGCGCTCGCTACTTGGATCGCGGGCGACGCCCGTGCCCAAGACGCCGGCCAGGTCGTCAAGCTCCCGAACGAAATCGAGTTCAAGGCGGCGCGGCCCGGAGTGCCCGCCGCTACGGTCCTGTACGGCGATCCGGCACGGCCGGGCCTTTACGTGGTCCGGTACAAGTTTGCGCCCGGACTCAAGGTCCTGCCGCACTGGCACGGCGAGGAGCGCACGGTCGCGGTCCTTGCGGGCACGTTCTATTACGGGGTTGGTGAACGGTGGGACGAAAGCAGGCTGAAAACCTATCCTGCGGGCACCTTCTTCAGCGAACCCCCGAAAATGCCGCATTTCGCCTGGGCCAGAGACGGAGAGGTGATCCTCCAGCTAACAGGCATAGGGCCCAGTACGACCACTGCGATACCCCAAAAGCAATAGCGAAACTGACAGCGTCTGAAAACAAAAAACCCCGCGGCAGCGGGGTTTTCTGCTCGACGAGCGACTCGTCACTCATCACCTCTATACCTTGCCGGCCTTGCGCTTCTCGATGTGCGCCACGACGCCCTTCTTGCCTTCGTCCGTCTCCGCCTGCCAGACATTCTGGTGCTTGAGGAGGCCTGCCTTCTCCCAGTTGTGCGTGGGATCGCCCATGTAGACGATGAACACCTCGCAGCCGTCGGGATACTCGTAGGGCCCGTGGGGAATGTCCCAGCCGAACACGTAGTCGCCGGGGCGCAGGTCCTTCCCCGCCACGCACATGCGGCCCTTCGTCACCAGGATCGAGTGCCAGCTCTTGTGCGTATGCGCGGGCTCGACGTAGCCCGGGGGGAAGCGGTGCTTCATGTCGATGCGCTTCATGACCGGGTCGTAGTTCAGCACCTTGACCTGCACTCCAGGCGGCAACTTCAGGATCCCGAGCACGTCGTCGCTCTGCCACGGGATGTCGCGATCGTAGATCGCCTTGAACGTGTGGTCGTAGCCTTCCGCGGCGGCGGCCTTCGCCGCCGTCTTCGTCGCCTTCGCTGTCTTCGCTGCCATTTCTCTCAACCTCCTGTCGGGTTCACTCGATCTTGATGCCTGCATCCTTGATGAGCTTCACATACTTCGCATGGTCGGCCTTGATGACCTCGGTAAACTGCTGCGGCGTGCTGAATACCGCTTCAAGCCCCAGCGTCGCGTAACGCTCCTTCACCTCCGCCTGCTGCACCGCTCCGACCAGGCCGGTATTGATCTTGTTCACGACACCTTGTGGCGTTCCCTTCATCACCAGCACCCCCCACCAGTTGTCGAGCACGAATCCCGGCAGGCCGGCCTCGATCATGGTCGGAATGCCCGGCGTGAGCCCGAACGGTTTCGAGCCGGTTACAGCGAGGGCGCGCAGCTTGCCCGAATTGGCGAGCGGCAGAGCGATCGGCATGTCGGAGAACACGACGTGCAGCCGCCCCCCGAGCAGGTCCTGGATCGCGAGTATGGTGCCCTTGTACGAGATGTGGACCATGTTGGTGCCGGTCATGACCCTGAACATCTCGCCGCCGAGATGGGGCAGCGTGCCGACGCCGCTCGCGCCGAAGTTGAGCCCGTCCTTGCTCGACTTCGCGAGGGCGATCAGGTCCTTGACCGACTTCACCGGCAGCGACGGGTTGACCACCACCAGCTGCGGGGCGGCGCCGATCAGCGATACCGGCGTGAAATCGCGCAGCGACTGGTAGGGAATCTTCGGGTAGAAGAGCGGATTGAGCACGATGGGAGCCACGCTCCCGATCAGCATCGTGTAGCCGTCCGCGTTGGACTTTGCCGCGATTTCCGTGCCGAGGCTGCCGCTCGCGCCCGGGCGGTTGTCCACCACGACGCGCGCGCTCCACGCCTCCATGAGCTTCTGGCCGACGATGCGCGCGACGATATCCGAGGTGCCCGCGGGCGGGTATGGCGCAATCATGCGGATCGGCCGGGCGGGATAGGTCTGTCCGGCCGCCAGCCCCGCCGTCAGGGCGCAAATCGCCGCCCCTGTCAGCAGCGTCATCGTTCGCATCGCGAGGTTTCCCATCCGACTCTCTTCCTCTCGAAATTGTTAAGGGCCTTCGGACCGGATGCCACGCGGTCTTGCCTGGCTATTCTACCTTACAGGATACTCGCCCCTCGTCAGTCGTCACCTGTCACAGCGGCAGCGCGCGCAGCGCCTTCACGCGCTCCGCCCCCGCTGCCAGCATCAGGTTCCACTCGCTCGCCGATGTGATGAAGCGCGCGCCAAGCTTGACCACGTGCGGCAGGCTTTTCACCGCTTCGCCGCCGGTGAGTCCTCCAACGCCCGCGAACTTGCCGTGAATGCGGCAAGCCGTGACCACGCGCTCGATGGCCGCCATGACGTCCGGGTGCGCCAGCTCGCCGGGATGCCCGAGGTCGGTCGACAGATCGTTGGTGCCGATGTGGATCACGTCCACGCCCGGCACGGCGGCGATGGCCTCGATGTTGTCGACGGCGGCCTTGCTCTCCACCATCAGGACGAGCAGCGTCGCATCGTTGAAGGCCTTGCGCATTTCGGCCGCCGGCAGGCTGCGATAGCCGAAATGCGCCCAGCTGCCGAATGCGCCGCGGTTGCCCACCGGCGGAAACTTGCACGCTGCCACCGACAGCCGCGCGTCCTCCGCCGTGGTCACCTCGGGCATGACGATGCCGAGCGCGCCGTTGTCGAGCATTCTCAGCGCCGCGGCGTAGTCCTTCTCCGGCACGCGCACGATCGGTGTCACGCCGACGTTCATCGCGGCGACCGCCATCTGCGAGATCTCCTGCTCCGGGATCACGCCGTGCTGCAGGTCGAAGAACAGGCCGTCGAAACCACAGGTCTTCGCCGCAAGCGCGATGTCCACGGTCCGGGCGTGGCGAATCATGAGCGTCAGGCCCAGCTCGCCCTTGCGCAGGCGCTCGGCGAGTGGATTCGACAACAGAGGGACGGAACTCGATGTCATCAAAACCTGTTAGCGTCGAGGGCGAGCACGCTATCGGCGCCGCGGGTCACTTCGCGCGCGAGTGGAATTGCCCGCGGCAGCTCGTGCTCGGCGTAGAAGCGCGCGGTTGCAAGCTTCGCCTCGAGAAAATCCCGGTCTGCTCCGGGCCGCCGCAGCTTCTCGCGCGCAACCAGTGCCGCGCGCGCCATCATCCACCCCCCCGCGACCGTGCCGAAGAGCTTGAGGTACGGCACGGCGACCGCGGCCACTGCCTTCGCGTTTTTCGGGAAGGTATCGACGATCCAGCGCGTCGCGGCTTCAAGCCCGTCAACCGCCTCCTTAATGTTGGCGCGTATCGCAGCAAGTTCGTTATCCGCCGCCAGTTGCGGGTCGATCCCGCGCATCGCCTCGATCACCGCGAGCGCGGTCGCGCCCTTCTCGAACGCGACTTTGCGCCCGACGAGATCGTTTGCCTGGATGCCGGTCGTGCCCTCGTAGATGGTGGTGATGCGCGCATCGCGCAGGTACTGCGCCGCACCCGTCTCCTCGACATATCCCATGCCGCCGTGGACCTGGACGCCCGTTGAGGCGATTTCCACGCCCTGCTCCGTGCACCAGCCCTTGACGATCGGCGTCAGCAGATCGAGCAGCGCCTGGGCGCGCCGCTTCTGCGCGGGATCGGGATGGTGCCGCGCCTTGTCGAGCGTCCCCGCCGTGAAGTAGGCGAGCGCGCGCATCGCCTCATTCTGGGCGCGCATGGACATGAGCATCCGGCGCACGTCGGGATGGTGGATGATGGTGACGCGGTCGCCGCTTTTCTGGCCGATTTCGCGGCCCTGCACGCGGGTCTTCGCGTGCTCGAGGGCGTGCTGGTACGCCCGCTCGCCGATGGCAATCCCCTCCAGGCCGACCGCGACCCGCGCCTGGTTCATCATTGTGAACATGTACTCGAGGCCGCGGTTCTCCTCGCCCACCAGATAGCCGACCGCGCCCTTTTCGTCGCCGTACGCGAGAACGCAGGTCGGGCTCCCGTGTATGCCGAGCTTGTGCTCGAGCGACACGCAGCGAATCTCGTTGTGCTCGCCGAGCGTGCCGCCAGGGCCGGGCAGAAACTTCGGCACGATGAAGAGCGAGATGCCCTTTACCCCTTCCGGCGCGTCCGGCGTGCGCGCGAGCACGAGGTGCACGATGTTCTCGGTCATATCGTGCTCGCCCCAGGTGATGAAGATCTTGGTTCCCCGGATGCGATAGTGATCGCCTTCGCGCATCGCGCGAGTGCGCACCGCGGAGAGGTCGGAACCCGCTTGCGGCTCGGTCAGGTTCATGGTGCCGGCCCAATCGCCCGAGGTGAGCTTGGGGAGGTAGGTCGCTTGCTGCCCGGGCGAGCCGTGAACCCTCAGCGCCTCGAGCACTCCCGCGGTGAGCATTGGGGCGAGGCAGAGCGCCATGTTCGCGCTCTTCCAGATCTCCTGCACCGGGGTCGCGACGAGGTGCGGCAATCCCTGCCCCCCGTACTGAGGCTCCCCGCCGAGACCGTTCCAGCCCGCCTCGATGAACTTGCGGTAGGCCTCCTTGAATCCGGCGGGCGCGGTGACGCTTCCGTCAACGAGCCGTGCGCCCTGCTTGTCGCCCTGGCGGTTAAGGGGATCGAGCACCTCCTGCGCGAATTTCGCCGCCTCGCCCAGCACTGCTTCGGCCAACTCTGCGTTGGCTTCGCCGTACCCCGGCAGCGCGGAAACTTCCGCCAGCCCCGCCAGCTCTTCGATGACGAAGCGCATGTCTTTCAGCGGGGCGGTGTAGGTGGAAATCCTAGAGCTCCTTGGTAAGCTCGGGCACCGCTTTGAAGAGGTCTTCCACCAACCAGTAGTTCGCCACGGCGAAGATCGGCGCCTCGGCGTCCTTGTTGATGGCGACTATGACTTTGCTGTCCTTCATGCCGGCCAGGTGCTGGATCGCGCCCGAGATGCCAACCGCGATATAGAGCTCGGGGGCGACGATCTTGCCGGTCTGACCGACCTGGTAGTCATTCGGCACGAAGCCCGAGTCCACTGCCGCGCGCGAGGCGCCGACTGCCGCGCCCAGCTTGTCGGCGAGCGTTTCCAGAATCTTGAAATTCTCCGCGCTGCCCATGCCGCGCCCGCCGGAAACGATGATGCGGGCCGCGGTCAGTTCGGGGCGGTCGGACTTGTGCACCTCCTGACCGTTGAACTTCGAAAGTCCCGCGTCCGCCGCCGGCGCAAGCTTCTCGACCGGCGCCTGCGAACCGCTCTCGCCCGCCGCGTCGAACCCGGTCGCGCGCACCGTGACGACCTTGACGCGGTCGCCCGACTGCACAGTCGCCAGCACGTTGCCAGCGTAGATCGGCCGCACGAAGATGTCCGGCGACTCCACCGCGCTGATATCGGAAATCTGCTGCACGTCGAGCAGTGCCGCCACGCGCGGCATCAGGTTCTTGCCGAAGCCGGTAGCTGGCGCGATGATGTGCGTGTAGCTCCCGGCGAGCGGCACGATCAGCGCGGCGAGGTTCTCCGCGAGCAGTCCCTCGTATTGCGGCGCGTCGCACAGCAACACCTTCTTCACTCCCGCCAGCCTTGCCGCGGCTTGCGCCGCGACGTCGCACAGGTGTCCCGCGACCAATAGGGTAACGTCACTCCCCATCCTGCCCGCAGCCGTCACAGCGTTCGCCGTGCCCGGCCTGAGCTGCTTCCCGTCGTGTTCAGCAATTACCAGTACCGCCATAGTTGCTCGTCACTCGTCACTAGATTATCTTCGCTTCATTCTTGAGCTTCGCCACCAGCTCCTTTACGTCGGCGACTTTCACCCCGGCGCCGCGCTTGGCCGGTTCCTGCACCTTCAAGAGCTTCAAGCGCGGGGTGATGTCGACACCGAGCGTCTCCGGTTTCACGACCTCGAGCGGCTTTTTCTTCGCCTTCATGATATTGGGGAGTGTGACGTAGCGCGGTTCGTTCAGGCGCAAGTCGGTCGTGACAACGGCCGGGAGCTTAAGGGTCAGCTTCTCGAGCCCGCTGTCCACCTCCCGCACGCAGTCGGCGCTGTCGCCGTTGACGGTGATCGCGGAGATAAACGCACCCTGCGGCCATCCGAGCAGCGCGGCTAGCATCTGGCCCGATTGATTGTTGTCGTCGTCCACGCCTTGCTTGCCCATGATCACGAGGCGCGGGCCCTCTTTCTCGACGATCGCCTTCAGCACCTTGGCGACTCCGAGCGGCTGCACCTCGACGCCGGTCTCGACGAGGATGCCGCGGTCAGCCCCCATCGCCATCGCGGTTCGCAGCGTCTCCTGGCATTGCTGCACCCCGATCGAGACCACGACGATCTCGGTGACGACCCCGGCTTCCTTCATGCGCACCGCCTGCTCGACCGCGATCTCGCAGAACGGGTTCATCGCCATCTTGATGTTGGCGGTCTCGACGCCGCTGCCGTCTGCCTTCACCCGCACCTTGACCTGCGGATCGACGACACGCTTGACCGTTACCAGGACCTTCATGGGCGCGCTCCGGAACTGCCGCGATACGGGGGTGGAAGGGCCGCCATTTTACCGCATGGCGGACGCACACGAAACGGCCGACCACACTGTGGTCGGCCGGCCGGAAGCAACTCCGGAAAAAACGGCGGGTGCTCTATCGGCTCAGTACGGGAGCCACGTGAGCAGGATGGCGAAAAACGGCAGCAACGCGAACATCAGGACGATGCAATAGCCGAACATGTCGCGCGCGCGCATGCCGGTCAAGCCGAGCAGCGCGATCGCCCAGAACGGCTGGAACAGGTTCGTCCAGGCATCACCCGTGCCGAAGGCGATGATCGTCTTGCCCACCGGCACCCCGAGGCTCTGTCCGGCGCGCAGGATCGTCTCGCCGAGCACGGCCCACTCTCCGCCTCCGGACGGCACGAACAGGTTGACGAACCCCGCGGCGAGCCAGCACATCATCGGATAGGTCGTGGGGTTGGCGATGTTGATCAGCCAGCCCGCCATGATGACGGCGAGACCGGAGAGGCTGATCATCCCCATGATCCCCGCGTAGAACGGGAACTGCAGGATGACGCCGGCGGAGGCCTTCACCGCGTCGTAGAACGCCAGCAGGTACTGGTAGGGCCGCAGGAACAGCGCGAGGCCGACGATGAGGAAGATGAAGATGACGATGTTGAGGTCGAGCGTGCCGCCGCGCGCAAAGTGCATCACGATGTAGATGAGCCCCATCAGGGCGATGAGCCCGCCGAGGATCACGCTGTTATTAATGCGGTCAGCCCAGCTGGAGTCGCCCTTCGACGCGGCCGCGGACGCCTTGCCCGCCCCGCCCTTCACGGCCTCGGGCATCCAGTGCTCGATGCCGCGGCAGCGGTTGGCCGTCTTCGGCGCGAGGAGATACATGATGAGCGGCACGTAGATGAGGCTCAGGATCGCCAGCCAGATCGCATAGCTGGAGAAGATCGTGTCGGATGTAGGCACGATGCCGATGAGCTTCTCGAAGACGTGGCCCTTGGTCGCGCTGAGGAGCGGCGCCGAGCCGGACGGTCCCCAGTGCCAGCTCACCCCGAGCCCGGTGTAGCCGGCGGTGCACAGCACGGGATAGTGGACCGGGATGCCCTTGGCGTGGGCGCGCTTCGCCACCTCGACCGCCATAATGGCGCCGACGATGAGCCCGAAGCCCCAATTGATCCAGGAAACCACCATCGCCAGCACCGTGACCAGCACCACCGCCTGTCCGCCGGTCCTGGGCAGGTCGGCAATCCGGTCGAGCGCCGGGCGGACGAAAGGCGCGTGGGCAAGCACGTAGCCCGTGACGAGGATGAGCACCATCTGCATGGCGAAGGTGTGCAGGTTCCAGAAACCCCGGTACCAGTTCGTCACCATCTCCCCCGCCGTCTTTCCGGCGAAGAACATGCCCATGGCAAAGGCGATGAAGGTGAGCAGAATGGCGAAGAGAAACGGGTCCGGAAGCCACTTCTGCACGTTGCCGGCGACGCGCTCGCCGACCCGCTCGAACACAGGAATGCGTGAAGCTGCCGATGCATTTGTCATGATGGTCCCTCCCCCGAGGAAATCCGGCTCATTTCGCGCCTGATGGAACCAAGAGTCAAGAGGAACGGAATTTGCGCGCACATTGAAGAACATGCGCCCGCGCACGGGCGCGACGGGAGGACGCGGCCCCCTTGCACTACGTGTCGATTGCCGAAGCCGACTTCGCTCGATCCCGCAGAATGAAACTCTGGATCTTGCCGGTGGAGGTCTTGGGGGGCACCCCGAACACCACGCGCTTCGGCGACTTGAAATGCGCAAGGGAGGCGCGGCAGTGCACGATGGGCGCGCCGCAGTCATTGCGGCGCGGATTGGTGTACGCCGTGCGCGCGAGGAGCGACAGCGTGGTCTTCACTTCGATACTAGATCGCGCACCTTCACCACCGCCTCGTCGACGCGCCGCACGGCGATGACCTCGAGCCCTGCGACCGGATGCCGCGGCTTGTTGGCGTGGGGAATCACCGCGTGCGTGAAGCCGAGCTTGGCGGCCTCGCGCAGCCGCTCCTGGCCGCGCTGCACCGGCCGCACTTCACCCGCCAGGCCTACCTCGCCGAAAACGACGAGCTTTCCGGGGAGCGGCACGTTCTTGAGCGATGACACGATCGCCAGCAGGACCGCCAGGTCCGCGGCCGGCTCGTCGATCTTCACGCCGCCGACGGCGTTGACGAACACGTCCTGGTCGAAGCATGCGATTCCCGCATGCCGGTGCAGCACTGCAAGCAGCAGCGCGAGGCGGGCCTGCTCGAGCCCGACCGAGAGCCGCCGCGGGTTGGGCGCACGGGCATCGTCAACCAGCGCCTGGATCTCGACCAGCATCGGGCGCGTGCCTTCCTGCGTCACCATCACGCACGAGCCGGCGACATCCGAGCCGTGCTGGGACAGGAACAGCGCCGAGGGATTCGAGACGCCTTTGAGCCCCCGCTCCTCCATCGCGAACACGCCCAGCTCGTTCACCGCGCCGTAGCGATTCTTGAAGGCGCGGATCAGCCGGTAGCGGGAATGGGGATCGCCGTCGAAGTAGAGCACGGTGTCCACCATGTGCTCGAGCACGCGCGGACCGGCGATCGCGCCCTCCTTGGTGACATGCCCGATCAGTACCATCGCGGCGCCGGCGGCCTTCGCGAGGCGGGTCAGCCGCGCCGCGCATTCGCGCACCTGCGCCACCGACCCCGGCGCCGACTGCAGCTCGTCGAAGTAGAGCGTCTGGATCGAATCGATCACTGCCACTTCCGGCTTCTCGGAGCGGATGACCGACTCGATGCGCTGGAGGCTGGTGTCCGCGAGGATGATGACGCCCGCGGCATCAACGCCGAGACGTTTCGCCCGCAGCGCAATCTGCTGCGGCGACTCTTCACCCGTCACGTAAAGCACCCGGCGCGATCTTCCGACCTCGGCAAGGGACTGGAGCAGAAGGGTGGACTTGCCGATGCCGGGCTCGCCGCCGATCAGCACGACGCTGCCCGGGACGAGCCCGCCGCCCAGCACACGGTCGAACTCCTCGAGTCCGCTCGGCATGCGGTGCTCCTCGCGCGCCTCGATCTCCGAGAGGCGCTGCGGCTTGCCGGCTTCGGCGATCCGGCCATAGCGGTTCGCGCCCGCGGGCGCCGCCTCGGCAATGGTTTCGACCAGGGTATTCCACCCTTGGCAGTGCGGGCACTGGCCCTGCCATTGCAGCACCTGGCCACCGCATTCGGTGCAGCTGTAAACGGACTTCGCTTTTGCCATGAGAGGGTTATTTTTCCACGATCCGCACGCGCGGCGCGAGCGCGGCGAGCAGCTGGTAGCCCACGGTCCCCGCCGCGGCCGCGACGCGCTCAACGGGAACGCCCTCGCCCCACAGGACGACCCGCGCGCCGACACCCGCCCCCGGCACCGCCGTCAGGTCCGCGCACAGCATGTCCATCGATACGCGGCCGAGCGTGCGGGTCATGCGGCCCGCGACCATGATCGGCGTGCCGGTGGGCGCGTGGCGCGGGTAGCCGTCCGCGTAGCCGCAGGCGACGACGCCAACGCGCATGCCGCGCTCGGCCGCGAACGTGCCGCCGTAGCCCACCGCGTCTCCGCGCTGCAGCTCCTGAACCGCGATGATGCGGCTTTCGAGCGTCATGACCGGCTTCAGCCCCGCCTCGCCGCCCGCGCTTTCGGGAAACGGCGAGCAGCCGTAGAGCATAATGCCGGGCCGGACCCAGTCGCCGTGCGTCTCGGGGTAGCGCAAGATCGCGGCAGAGTTGGCGAGGCTCGTGGGCAGCAAGCCGTAGCCGGCGAGCCGCCGCAGGCGCTCGAGCTGCCAGGCGACGCCGCGCGCCGCGTCGGCGTCAGCGAAATGCGTGAACAGCGTGATGTTCCCGACGCGCGCGTTGCGCCGCAGCCGGTCGAGCGCCCCGGAAAAGTCGGAAGCAGCAAGGCCGAGGCGGTTCATGCCGGTATTCGCCTTGAGCAGGACGTCGAGCTTGGCGCCGTCGGGCAGCGCGTCGAGCGCCGCGACCTGCTCCATGCTGTGCACCACCGTGGCAAGTCCGTGCTTGACCAGGACCGGAAGTTCGCCCGGCTCGAAGAAGCCCTCGAGCAGCGCGATGCGGTTCCGGAACCCGGCCTCGCGCAGCCGCACGGCATCTTCCAGCTCGAGCAGCGCGAAGCCGTCGGCTTCGGACAGCGCCGCGGCCGCACGCATCAGGCCGTGGCCGTACGCGTTGGCCTTGACCACAGCCAGGACGCGCGCGCGGGGGGCATGCCGGCGCACGATCGCGAGATTGTGCTTCAGCGCGCCGGATTCGATGGTGGCAAAGAGGGGGCGCATCACCCCTCGTTCGCCAGCTGCTTCATCCGCGTGGTGGCAAACTCGACGAACGCCGTCAGCAGCTTCGAGCGGAACCTCTCCCTGGGATGCACGAAGGAAAAGGTGCGGATCAGGCGCGGCTCGAGCGGCACCGCCACCAGCATCCCGAGCTTGCGCTCCTTCATCACGCGCGCGCGCGACATGATGGAAACGCCGAGGCCAGTCTCGACCACCCCTTTGATCGTCTCCGGGCTGCCGAGCTCCATCACGATATTGAGATCCTCCGGCGCGACCCGACAGCGCCGCAGGTACTGGTCGGTGAACTCGCGCGTGCCCGAACCGAGCTCCCGGCTCACGAACGATTCGCCCGGGAGGTCGTCCGGCTTCACGCTTCTGGCCTTTGCAAACTTGTGGGCAGGCGCGCAGATCAACACCAGCTCGTCCTCGCAGCAGACCTCGGTGACGAGGCCCGGGAGATGCGACGGCGACTCGATCAGGCCCAGGTCGAGCGCGTGATCGGCGACGCGGTTTTCGATCATCTCGGAGTTGCCGACCGTAAGGTGCGTGTGCACCTGGGGATGCGCCACCTTGAATTCGCCCAGGATGCGGGGCAGGACGAATTCGGCGATGGTCGTGCTCGCCCCCAGCAGCAGCGGCCCGCTCATCGCGCCGGTCAGCTCGCCGACCCGCGTTTCCATTTCCTCCGACAGCGCGAGGATGCGCTCGGCGAAATCCATGACCATCCGTCCCGCCGGCGTGAGGGAGATCTTGCCGTGGCTGCGCTCGAAAAGGCGCGTATTGAACTGCTCTTCGAGCTGCTTCACCTGGAACGTCACCGCAGGCTGTGTCATGAACAGCTGCTCCGCCGCCTTGGTGAAGCTCAGCTGCTTGGCGACGGTGTAGAAGACCTGGAGTCGGCGGTCGGCCATGGCAGTGCGATCGGGACCGGAAAAGGGTTAGTATTCAACCACATTTTCATGATGTGTGATATAAGACGGCAGCCATCCCACCCGTCCCCGGTATCGACCGCATAATCCCCGCGCGGGCCACGCATGCCTTTCGGCTTCTACATCATCATGGCGGCGCAGTTCTTTTCTTCGCTCGCCGACAACGCGCTGCTGGTCGCGGCGATCGCCGTGCTGATCAACACGGCGGCGCCGGAGTGGATGACGCCGCTGCTCAAGTTCTTCTTCACTATATCGTACGTGGCGTTCGCGGCTTTTGTCGGCGCGTTCGCGGACTCGATGCCCAAGGGCCGCGTGATGTTCATCACCAATCTGGTCAAGATCGCCGGCTGCGTGCTGCTCTTTCTCTTCGCCTGGCTGCCGGGGCACGGCGAGTCGTATTACCGCCACGTGCTGATCGCATACGGCGTGGTCGGGCTCGGCGCCGCGGCCTACTCGCCGGCCAAATACGGCATTCTCACCGAGTACCTGCCGCACCAGAAGCTGGTCATCGCCAACGGCTGGATCGAGGGGCTGACGATCGCGTCGATCATACTCGGCACGGTGCTCGGCGGCGTGCTGATCGGCCCGGAGGTATCCGCGAGGCTGCTCGCAATCGACCTGCCGCGCATCGAGACCGGCATCGATTCGCCGCCGGAAGCGGCGATCCTGGTGATCATCGTGTTCTACGTGATCGCGGCGATCTTCAACCTCTACATCCCCCGGACCGGGGTGGATCACCGGGTGCCGAGCCGCAATCCGCTGTTCCTGATCCACGAGTTCGCGCATTGCGTAAAGCTTCTATGGAGCGACAAGCTCGGCCAGATCTCGCTCGCCACCACGACGCTGTTCTGGGGCGCCGGCGCGACGCTGCAGTTCATCCTCATCAAGTGGGCGGAGGTCGCGCTGGGCTACACGCTGTCGCAGGCCACCGTGCTTCAGGGCATTTGCGCGTTGGGCATCGCCGCGGGCGCCGTCATTGCCGCCAAGTTGATCCCCCTCAACCGCGCCGTCAACGTGGTCCCGGTGGGCATTGCGATGGGCGTGATCGTGATCGCGATGGTCTTCGCGCGCAACGTCGCCATCGCCATACCGCTCATGATCCTGATCGGAGCGCTCGCCGGATTCTTCGTAGTGCCGATGAACGCGCTGCTGCAGCACCGCGGCCATATCCTGATGGGCGCCGGCCACTCGATCGCGGTCCAGAACTTCAACGAGAATCTTTCGATCCTCGTCATGCTCGGGGTCTACGCGCTACTCATCTGGCTTGATTTCTCGATCTACACGGTGATCGTGTTGTTCGGCCTGTTCGTCGCGGGCACCATGGCGTTGGTGCGACGGCACCATCTGCGCAACGTGCGCAGCGGCCCGCTGCCGACGATACCATCGGACACACACCACTGACCGCGAAAGCGTGACTGATGATTCGTGACTGGTGAAGCGGGCCACAGGCTGACAAACCCGCCCTATCAGTCACGCCGTATCAGTCACGCTTTTTCAGTCACGCAGTATCAGTCACGCCGTATCAGTCCCGGTCTATTTCTCGCGGGGATCCTGCAGATCCTCGTCCGGCGCCCGGTACTGGCCGGAGCGGATCTGCTTCACCATGTT
>DATICE010000113.1:0-5059 GCA_035456985.1 Burkholderiales bacterium
CACCATCCTCGTCTGCAGCGACTCGCACACCTGCAGCGGCGGCGTATTCAACTGCATCGCGCGCGGCGTGGGCGAGCCCGACGTCGTTTACTCCGCGATCAAGGGAGAAACCTGGTTCCGGGTGGGCGAGACGGTGCGCTATGAGCTCGGCGGGAAGCTCCCGCTGGCAGTGACGACAAAGGACGCTTTCCTGCAGATCGCCGGCAAGCACGGCGATCATGCGACGCAGAACATCGAATGGGGCGGCCCCGGCGTCGCCGGGCTTTCGATCGCAGCAAGAAAGACGCTCACCACGATGTCGGCCGAGCTGTCGGCGGAATTCTCGACCTTCGAGCCGGACGCGGCGATGCTCGACTGGGTGCGCGCGCGCAATTCCGCGCCGTTCGAGCCGGTCCATCCGGACGAGGACGCGAAATACGCCGAAGTGCGGAAGGTGAACCTCGCGCAGCTCGAGCCGCTGGTCGCGTTCCCGGACTCGGTCATAGAGAACTCGAAGCCCGTGGGGGCCGCCGCCGGGACCCGCATCGACCAGGCCTTCATCGGCTCGTGCGCCAACGGCACCATGGACGATCTCGAGCTCGCGGCTCGCATTCTGCGCGGCCAGCGCGTCGCGCCGACGGTACGGCTCATCGTGACCCCGGGCTCGCAGAACGTGTTTCGCGAGGCCGCGCGCGCGGGCATCGTGAGCACGCTGGTGGAGGCCGGCGCCGTGGTCACACCCTCGACCTGCGGTGCGTGCGGAGGCGGGCACCTCGGCATACTGGGTCCGAACGAAACCTGCATTACCGCGAGCACGCGCAACTTCAAGGGGCGCATGGGCGACTCGAGCGCGAAGATCTACATGGGATCGCCGGCGACGGTTGCGGCTTCCGCGATCCGCGGGGTGATCACCGATCCCCGCGAGTTCCTGAACTGACCGGCGGCGAGTGACGGGATGAAAATCAAGGCCAGAGTCTGGAAGTTCGGCGACAACATCAACACCGATCTCATCCTGCCGGTCCAGGCGTTCTATCTGCCAGCGGCGGAGCAGCCGAAGTACGTGTTTCACGCCAATCGGCCCGGCTGGGCGGCCCAGGTCAAGGCGGGCGACATCCTCGTCGGCGGGAAGAACTTCGGCATGGGCTCGAGCCGCCCGGCGGCGCGCTCGCTCAAGAACTTGGGCATTGCCTGTCTCGTCGCGCCCTCGATCAATGGCCTGTTTTTCCGGAACTGCGTGAACTTCGCGTTTCCGGCAATCGAGTGTCCGGGAGTGGACGATGCCTTCGAGGAAGGGGACGTTGCCGAGCTGGACTTCGAATCGGCCACGGTAAAGAACGTCACGCGCAACGCCACATTGCGTGGCCGCCCGATCCCGCCGAAGCTGATGGAACTGGTGAAAGCCGGCGGGATCTACCCGTTGCTCGAGAAAGAAGGGCTCATCGGCCCGCGCGCCGACAAGGCGTGACTCATCCCAGCGCTTTGCGAATCAGATTCATCGCGATCAGGAACAGCACCACCGCGAGTGCCTTGCGGAACAGCTCCTCGTTGATGTAGCGGCGCAGCCACGTGCCGAACAGCACGCCGGCGAACGAGGGAATGAGCGCCAGCAGCGATCCCGCGAGGTCGGCGCCCCCGAACAGATCGAAATTTGCCATCGCCGCGGCGAGCACGATCGTGGCCCAGGTGTTCGCAAGGGCCACCGCCGCGACGAACGCGTCCTTTCCCAGCTTGAGGCCGGAGATATACATCGCGTAGATCGTCGCGAACAGCATGGACACCCCGCCCACCAGCCCGGATGCCGCGCCCACGACCGGTCCCGCCCAGGGTTCGGCGCGCGGCGCGACAGTAAAGACGAGTCGCCGGTAGAGGACCGAGGCGAATATGGCGACGATGGCGCCAAGGATGAGGTAAAGCGTCCGGGCATCGAAGCTCGCCAGCATGCCGACGCTCACCCACGTGCCGGCGGCCATGCCGATCAGGAACGGCCATAACCGTCGTACCGAAGCGCTGAACTGGCCGCCGTGGAAAGTCTGCCACACGCTGGTCGCGAAGGACGGGAGCAGCAGCAGGGCGATAGCCTTGGGCACGCTGATGAAGCTCGCCATCACCGGCAGCGCCACCAGCGGCAGCCCGACTCCCACCACGCCCTTGACGGTGCCGCCGGCAAGCATCGCGAGCGCGCATGCGGCAATGGCCGCGGCTCCGAAGCCGAGGAAGTCTGTCATGATTGACACTGAATCTGCGGCACTTGTATATTCGCTGCGCTGTTTTTCTACTGCGTCACCACACCCGTTTCGCGCGAGCTCACCAGGGAGATTCGAATGTCCAAGCTTACGTTGCAGCAGGCCAACACCATCATCGCAAAGGCCCTCGCGAAGGCGCGCGAGATGAAGATCAAGCCGCTCGGTGTCGTCGTGCTCGACGAATCCGGCAACATCAAGTCGGCGCAGCGCGAGGACGGCGCGAGCATGTTCCGTCTCGACATCGCGAAAGGCAAGGCATGGGCCTCGGTCGCGATGGGCGCTTCCAGCAAGGCGTTGAGCAAGCGCGCCAAGGACAACCCCAACTTCTTCATCACGCTCGCGGCGACCGCCGGCGGCAGGTTCCTGCCGCAGACCGGCGCCGCGCTGATCAAGGACAAGGACGGCACGATCCTCGGGGCGGCCGGCGCGAGCGGCGGCACCGGGGAAGAGGACGAGGCCTGCTGCGTCGCCGGCATCGAAGCCGCGGGCCTGACGGCGGACGCCTCCGCGTAGGAAGGATGAAGGATGAGGGATGACGGATGAAGGAAATAGCGGAGAAGCAAAAACGCCTTTAGGTCATCCTTCCGCCTTCCGCCCTCATCCTTTGCGGTGACGCCCGTCACCGTTTCAGGAGCCCGAGTTCGCCGAGCATCGCGGCGATCAATCCCTGCTCGCTGTCGAGATGCTTGCGGGTTTCCGCGGCGCTCTTCAGATCCTCCGCCCAGGCATTCTTCACGAGATCCTGCTTCCAGTCGTCCACCTGGAGCGCCTGGGCGAACGCCGCGTCCCAGAACGCGATCTGGGCCGGGGTGAGGTCCTTCGCCCCGAGGAAGCCACGCCAGCTGTAGAAGACGGCGTCGATGCCCTGTTCCTTCAGCGTGGGGAGCTCTGCCGCCGCGCCCGGCTGCCGCTGCGGCGCACTCAAGCCGATCGCGCGCATCTTGCCGGCCTGGATGTGCGGGAGCACGTTCGCCGGTGCTCCCACCAGCACGTCGATATGGCCGCCCATCACCGCGGTCGCGCCCGACCCGCCGGATTTCTGGATGACGACCTTGGATTGCCTGGGGTCGGCTCCGGCGGCCTTGAAGATCATGCCGATGACGACGTGATTGTGATTGCCGGGGGCCGCTGCGAACGCGAAGCTCAGGCCCGTCGGATCCTTCCGGATATGCTCCAGCAGCGCCCGTCCCGAGGTGATCGGCGAGTCGGCGTTGACGCTCACCAGCACGTACTCCCGCAGGATGATGCTGAGGGGCGTGAAGTCGGTGTAGCGCAGCTTGCTGACACCGAGCAGCTGGTTGGTGACCATCGTAGGCGAGAACGTAGCGATGTAATGCGGGTCGCCCGGCTGTTGCGAAAGATACGTCCAGGCGACGGTGCCGCCCCCGCCGCCCCGGTTGGTGACGCTGATGCTGGGAAATGCCGGATTGGACTGCAGCAGCCTCTGCACCACCCGTGCCGTGCGGTCGGACGAACCTCCGGCCCCCGAAGCGACCACGACGTCGACGTTGCGCTCAGGTTTCCATTCCTGCGCGGGCGCGGCGCCGGCGGCAATCAGCCAGGCCACGTACGCGCAAACGGCCTTCGATGCTCGCATGACGTGTTCCTCCTCATCTTGTTGTGCCGGAGTCTCGCGGCGGCTGCGCCCCGGCTTCACCGACGCATCGTATAGACGAAACGCCGCGCTGTCACCCGGCCGCGGATTGACGGCGGGCGGCCCGGTCTCTACAGTGACGAGTGCATACCCATCCGTTCATGACTTCCTATCGTCCCGCCGAAATCGGCATGTCGCTGGCCGAAGTCGATACGCCGGCGCTGATCCTGGACCTCGACGCGTTCGAGCGCAATTTGGATCGAATGGATGCTTCACTCAAGGGCAGGTCGATCCGGCTGCGCCCGCACGCGAAGAGCCACAAGTGCCCGGAGATCGCGCTGAGGCAGATTCGGCGTGGCGCGGCCGGCGTCTGCTGCCAGAAGGTGAGCGAGGCGGAGGCGATGGTGGACGGCGGCGTGCCCGACGTGCTGATCGCGAACGAGGTGGTGGGCGCGCCGAAGCTGAAGCGGCTCGCCGCGCTCGCGAAGCGCGCGCGCATCGCGGTTTGTGCCGACGACGACGGAAACGTGGCGGCGCTCGACGAGGCCGCGCGCGCGGCGGGCGTGAAGCTCGACGTTTTGGTCGAGGTGAATGTCGGCGCCAATCGCTGCGGCGTCGGCCCGGGAGAGCCGTCGCTCAGGCTCGCGCAGGCGATAGCGCGCTCGAGAAACCTGCGGTTCGCAGGACTCCAGGCCTACCAGGGCGCTGCACAGCATCTGCGCAAGGTGGAGGATCGGCGCGCCGCGATCGAGGCAGCGTGCGCGCGCGTGCGGGAGACGCTGGAGCTTCTCGAGGACGCGCGCATCGCATGCGAACGCGTGACCGGCGCGGGCACGGGCACCTATATGTTCGAGGCGGTGAGCGGCGTCTATCACGAGCTCCAGGCCGGCTCCTACATCTTCATGGACGTGGACTACGCCAAGAATGACTGGACCGAGAGCGGCATCCCGCGCTTCGAGCACAGCCTGTACGTGTGGACCACCGTGATGAGCCGGACGGCGCCGGAGCGCGCAGTGGTGGATGCCGGGCTTAAGGCGTCCAGCGTGGATTCAGGCATGCCGAGGGTAGCGGACTTCGAAGGCGCCGAGTACGTAAAGGCATCCGACGAACACGGCGTGCTGAAGCTCAATGGCAGCGTCCGCCTGGCGGTGGGCGAGAAGCTGAAGCTCATTCCCGGACATTGCGATCCCACGGTCAACCTCTACGACCAGTACGTCTGCGTGCGCAACGGCCGGGTCGAAGC
>DATICE010000114.1:0-5245 GCA_035456985.1 Burkholderiales bacterium
ACAGGCGTGGCCCACGCGCACGGTGCAGTTCGTCGTGGCGTACACGCCGGGCACCGGCGCCGATATCCTTGCGCGCGCGTTCGGGCCGAAGCTTGCGGAGCGCTGGAAGGTCAGCGTCGTCACGGAAAACCGGGTGGGCGCGACCGGCACCATCGCGACCGCTTACGTCGCGAAAGCCGCACCCGACGGCCACACGCTGCTGTTCGTCGCCACTGCGTTCGGCACGACACCGGCGCTGCGCCCCGATCTGCCCTTCGATCCCATAAAGAGCTTCGCCCCGGTGTCCCTCATTGCCACCAGCGGGCTGGGCGTGGTGGTCCACCCGCAGCTGCCGGTGAACTCGTTGAAGGACCTCATCAATCTCGCCAAACGACGGCCCGGGGAACTTCATTATTCCTCGCCCGGCAACGGCGGGCCTCAGCATCTGGCCATGGAGCTGCTCAAGCTCGAGACCGGAATCAATATCGTGCACGTGCCGTACAAAGGTTTCACCGGCGCGATCACCGACGTGATGGCAGGGCACGTGCAGGCGATGGTCGCGGCAATGCAGAGCGCGCACCCGTACGTGGCGAGCGGCAGGTTGCGCATGCTGGCCGTGATGACCGGGGAGCGTTCGGCCGCATTTCCCGGCGTCCCGACGATGAAGGAGGCGGGCTTCCCCAGTCTCGAGGTCTATACCTGGTATGGCACGTTCGCGCCGGCCGGCACGCCCACGTCGGCGGTGGCTCGGATCAATGCGGACATCAGCGCGTTGCTCCAGCAGCCCGACATTCGCAAGCTGCTCGCCAGCCAGGGAATGAACCCCGCCGGCGGCCCCGCTTCGCGGCTCGAGAATCTGGTGAAGGCCGAGCTTTTGCGCTGGGATCGGGTGGTCAAGGCGGCGAAGATCAAGGCCGACTGATGGAAAAGAAATCCCGGGGCTACGCCGACCTGCATGAGCACCTTGCCGCGCTGAAGAAAGCAGGGCTTCTGCTCACCATCGACCGGCCGATCGACAAGGACGCGGTGTTGCACCCCCTGGTGCGCTGGCAATACGTGGGCGGGATCGAGGAGCACGAGCGCAAGGCGTTTCTCTTCACGAATGTCGTCGACGGTCGCGGCCGCAAATACCGGTTCCCCGTAGTGGTCGGCGCCTACGCCGGCAACCGCGCGATTTATTGCGTCGGCATGCGCGCGCAGCCCGAGGAGGTCCAGCCCAAGTGGGACCACGCCATCGCGAACCCCGTCAAGCCGCGAGTCGTCACGAAGGCGCCGTGTCAGGAAATCGTGATCAAGGGTGCAGCGCTGAAGGGGGAGGGCAACGGGCTCGACAGTCTGCCGATCCCGGTGTCGACGCCGGGCTTCGACAGCGCGCCCACCTTGACGGCAACCAACGTCATCACGAAGGACCCGGAGAGCGGCGTCCAGAACCACGGCACCTATCGTGCCGGGCTCAAGGCCCCCGACCGCTGCGTGATCCGGATGGCGACGCGCGTGGGCGGAGCGGGCGGCTATCGGCATTATCTCAAGCATCAGAAGCGCGGCGACAAGACCATGCCGTGCGCGATCGTGCTCGGCGCGCCGCCCTGCGTCGCGTTCGTCGCGCCGATGAAGCTGCCGCTCGACCTCGACGAGATCGGCGTCGCGGGCGCCGTTGCCGGCCGGCCTATCAATGTCGTGCGCGCACGCACCGTGGACCTGCTGGTGCCGGCTGAAGCCGAGATCGTGATCGAGGGCTTGATCGACACCGAGCATCTCGAGCCCGAGGGCCCGTTCGGCGAATCGCACGGGCACATCGCGCCCGAGGAATTCAACATGCCGATGCGGGTGACCGCCATCACCCACCGCAAGGATGCGATCGTCGCCTCCTATTTGAGCCAGGTGACGCCGAGCGAGTCGAGCGCGATCAAGCGCGTCTCGTATGAGCCGATGTTTCTCTCGCACCTGCGCAACACCCTGGGCATCCGCGGCGTCAGGCGGGTGACGCTGCACGAGCGCATGACGGCGCTCCGCCGCATCGCCATCGTGACGGTGGAGAAGGGGACGCCGCGCAGCGAGATCTGGCGCGCGCTGACCGGCGCCTCCAGCTTCAAGGCCGACTGCGGCAAGATCTGCATCGCGGTCAACGAGGACATCGATCCCGACAACTCCGATGCGCTCATGTGGGCGATCGCCTTCCGAATGGATCCGTCTACCGATCTCCAGGTACTCAACTATCGGAGTCCCGGGCACGGGCCGGAGCGCGAGCACGAGGCCGACCGCGAGGACGCGACGCTCCTGATGGATGCCACCATGAAGGAAGACCTGCCGCCGCTTGCGCTGCCGCGACAGGAGTACATGGAGCGGGCGCGCAAGGTCTGGGAGGAGCTCGGACTGCCCAGGCTCCGCCCGCAGTCGCCGTGGTTCAGCTCGCCCGCGGGAGCCGACTGGCCGCCGCAGTGGGAGGAGGCGGCGAAGCGCGCGGCGTCCGGACGTTACCTGGACAACGGCCGCGTCAGCGAGAAGCAGCGGCGCAAGGGCCTCAAGCCGGAAACGCGTGTCCGGCCCGAAAAGAAATAACCCTTATCCAGGCAGCTGCCGCAGCAGCCGCCTCATGGTTTCTCCGATCGGCTCCCGGATCACGATATCGGCGATCGCGTCGAGCGGCGTCGGTTGCGCGTTCACGATCACCAGTCTCGCACCGGACTGCTTGGCGAGCACCGGGAAGGACGCCGCCGGCTCGACGACGAGAGAAGACCCGATCGAGATATAGAGATCGGCTTTGAGCGTCGCCTCGGTCGCGAGGCGCATCTCCTTCTCCGGCATGCTCTGGCCGAAGGAGATGGTGCGGGCTTTGATCGGGCCGCGACAGGCGTCGCATTCCGGGGCTTCGTCGCCTTTTTCCACGCGCTCCACGATGACGGGGGTCGGCCACTCCTTGCCGCAATGCTGGCAGGCGGCAAAGCGGTTGGTGCCGTGCAGCTCGATGACGTTCTGGTTGCCCGCATCGAGGTGCAACCCGTCGATGTTCTGCGTAATGACAGCCGTGATGTGGCCCCGGCGCTGCAGCTCGGTGATGACGAGGTGCCCGTCGTTGGGCTTCGCATCCCCGCAGCGATGGAACATTCGCACCCCGCGCTGCCACGCACGCACCCGCGCCTCGCGGCTCGCCATGAAGTCCTGGTAGTAGACCGGCGTTTCGGTGTTCCAGACGCCTTGCGGGCCGCGGTAATCGGGGATGCCGCTCTCCGTACTGATGCCCGCGCCGGTGAACGCTACGCCGCGCTCCGCGTCACGCACGAGCCTGCCGAATTCGATCAGCTTTTCCACTGCAGGCGGTGACGACTGACGATCTACGAGCCGCTCTCTTCGCGCCAGAAGCCGAGCGCCTCCTGCGCCGCGCGGTCGGAATAGCTGAACAGTACGCAGTCCGTCTCGGCCGCGAGCCGGCAGTATTCCCACGAGGGGACGACGAACACGTCGTGCGGCAGGAAGTCGAAACACGTCTCGCCGATCACGGCGCTGCCGCGCCCTTCGACGACGCAGTAAATCGCGCCGTCGGTGCTGCGCGTGCGGGTCCCGTCGTAGCCCTTCGGCAGCCATTGCATGAAGACCGCCATGGTGGGGAATGGGTGGCCGCCGGTGGCGGGATTCGCATAGCGCAGCTTGAATCCGTGCGCCGGATGCGGGTCGCCGCCTCGGGCGATCAACTCCAGCGCCTCGCGAGTGCGGTCGTAGGGATACGACAGCACCGGCGATGCCGCGCCCCTGGGGCGGTATTCGAGGGGCAGCAGGTTCGCGCCGAAGCGCGCGCCGGCGTCGCCCACCACCCGCGTCACGGGCTGGGTCTCCTGGGGATACTCCTCGCGGAAATGCGCGCCGAACAGGTTCGCGAACGCGAGATCGAGGCCGTCGAGCCACACGACCGGCTCCGAGCCCACGTTTCCGTGGTCATGCCAATACCAGTTTGGGGTCGTCACGAAGTCGCCCGGCCTCATCATGACGCGCTCGCCTTCCACGGCGGTATAGGCGCCTTCGCCTTCGACGATGAAGCGCAACGCGTTCGGCGCGTGGCGGTGCGTGCGCGCGATCTCGCCGGGCAGGATCACCTGCAGTCCGGCGTAGAGCGTCGTGGTGGCGAACGTGGTCCCCTTCAGTGCGGGGTTCTCGAGCATGAGGACGCGGCGCTCGGCCTCCTGGGTGGTGATCAGCTCGGCGGCGCGCATGAGGTACGGCTGCACGTCGCGCCAGTGCCAGATGACCGGCTGCGCGGCAGTTCCGGGCTTCAACCGCATCACCCGCTCCCACAGCGGCCTCATGTTGAGCTGCGCGATCTCGCTCGAGAGCCGCGCCCGGTTCGGATTTGTCGCCGCCGTCGTCATGGTCAGTTTGCCTGGATGTTCGCGATCCGCGCCACCTCGTTCCACTTCGCGATCTCGACCTTGATGATCTGCCCGAATTCCCGCGGCGAGTTGCCGACCGCTTCCAGGCCGTCGCGCAGCAGCAGCGCCTTGATGTCCTGGCTCTGTACTGCTCCTGCAGACTCCTTGTTGAGCCTTGACAGGACCTTCTGCGGCAGGCCGGCCGGCGCCAGGAATCCCACCCACGAGGCGTGCTCGTAGCCCGGCACCCCGGCTTCGGCGATGGTGGGATACTCGGGCGCCGCGACGGAGCGCTTCGCGGTCGTGACCGCGAGCGCCCGCAGCCTGCCGCCCCGGATGTGCGGAATAGCCGTGGAGATCGTCGCGAAATAGAGCTGGATCTGGCCGCCCAGCAACGCCGTCATGCCGGGCGCGCCTCCCTTGTACGGGATGCTGACCATCTTGATTCGCGTCATGTGCATGAACAGCTCGCCGGCCATGTGGGTGCTGGTCGCGATTCCGCTGATGCCGTAATTGAGCGCGCCCGGCTTGGACTTGGCGAGTGCGATGAACTCCTTCACGGAAGTCGCCGGCACCGAGGGATGCAGTACCAGGATGTGGGGCAGCGTCACCAGCTGGGTGACCGGCGTGAAGTCGCGAACGGGGTCGAACGGGAGCTTCTTGCGCACGGCCGGATTGATCGTGAATGACGCGGCGACGGCAAGCACCGTGTGGCCGTCGGGCGTGGCTTTTGCCACCATGTCCGTACCATTGATGCTGCCGGCGCCCGGCCTGTTGTCCACGATCACGTTCTGCCCCAGCGACTCGGTCAGGCGCTGAGCAACCGCACGCGCCACCAGATCGGTCGAGCCGCCCGGGCTCTGCGGCACGACCACTCGCACCGGCCGCTCGGGATACTGCTGCGC
>DATICE010000115.1:0-14777 GCA_035456985.1 Burkholderiales bacterium
CCCGGACGGATGCGCGCTCGGCCTGGGCGGGGTATTCCTGCACCGGGGGCCGTTTGCGCTGGTGCGCGAGCTTGTGCGGCAGGGCCGCCGCGGGCTCGAGATCATCAAGTCCTCCCCCGGCTACGATCTGGACCTGCTGTGCCGGGCCGGCGCGGTCGCCCGGGTGCGCGCGGGCATCGTCGCGATGGAGGGCAACTTCGGCCTGGCGCCCTGGTACCGCAAGGCGATCGAGCGCAAGGAGGCCGCTCTCGAAGAGCACGCCTGAATGACGCTCGTCGCCGGGCTGCGTGCAGCCGCATACGGAGTGCCCTTCCAGCCGGTCGGCGGCGTGCACGGCAGCGACCTCGCGGCGCTGAACGGCTGGCAGAAGGTCAAGGATCCTTACGGCACGGGGAAGGACGTCTACGTCATCCCCGCCATCGCTCCCGATGTCGCAGTGATCCACGCCAACGAAGTGGACGAGCACGGCAACGCGCGCGTTCTGGGATCCCCCTTCTGGGACCATCCGTTGACGCGCGCCGCGAAGCGCGTGCTCGTCACCGCCGAGCGGCTCGTTCCGTCGGACGCGCTCGCGGCCCAGCCGGAGCTGACGCTCGTCCCGGGCTTCATGGTGGAAGCCGCCGCGGTCGTGCCGCGCGGCGCGTGGCCGGGCTCGATGCATCCGCTCTACGAGGTGGACTATCCCGCCGTCGAGTCCTACCTGAAGGACGAACCGGGCGTACTGGAGGCTCACCTTGCAGCCGCCCCCGAGCGGAAACGTAATGGGTGACTGGACGCCGTTCTCGCACGTCGTCGTGAACCTCGCGCGGCAGATCCGTCCGGGCGAGATCGCGTTCAGCGGCGTCAATTCCACGCCGGCGATGCTGGCGTGCCTGCTCGCCAAGCGCGCCTGTGATTTTCATTTCACCTATCTCAACGTTGCCGGCGGCGTCGAGCCGGTGCCGAGGACGATCCCTCATTCGAGCAGCGACCCGGCGCTCATCGCGGGCTCGCCGGCCATCTTTGGCAACGAGGACTTCTACGACCTGTGCGCGCGCGGCAGGCTCGATCTCGTGTTTCTGGGCTGCGCGCAGGTGGATGGCGAGGGACGCACCAACGTCTCCGTCATCGGCGACTGGAAGAGCCCGAAAGTGCGGCTGCCCGGCGGCGGCGGCGCGGCGGTGATGATGCCGACGGCGAAGCGCGTCGTAACCTGGCGCACCGAGCATTCCACCCGCACGCTGGTGGAGAAACTCGACTTCGTGACTGCCGCCGGCAACCTCCAGACGGTCGTGACGCCGATCGCGGTGTTCCAGAAACGCGCCGGGCGCCTGGCGCTGGAGTTCTGGAATCCGCAGGTCGCGCTCGACGAAGTCGCACGCCGCACCGGGTTCCGGTTCGACGCGAGCGGCGCGAAGCCGACCGCGCCGATTACGGAGCGGGAGCGCGCCGCCCTCGAAATGCTCGATCCCAGGGGCGAATTCGCCGCGACTGTGCCCGCCTGAGGCCGGGTCCCGGCCGCGTCCCGTCTCCCCCTTTGTTTGATGTGCGTCAAGGAACCCGGCGAATCGACACGTAGCATGGGGGCTTGACCGGCCGGTGACGGGCCACGCCGTGATGCCCGCACGGCCGCGCGGAGGAGTCCGACATGAAGATCTGGTGGCAGAGCAGCACGCCCATCCATCGCCTGCACGATTACCGCACGACGCTCGCCGAGCACCTGGCGGGCGTGAAACGGCCGGAAACCGTAGTCCACATCAACGGCGTGGACGACGGCTCGATGGACCTTCATTACAACGCCGTCGTCGCCGTCAACAGCTACGGGCCCGGCGGCGTGCTGAACAAGGTCATCCAGGCGGCCGACCAGGGCTACGACGCGGTCGCGATCGGCTGCTTCCTCGACCCCGCCCTGCAGGAAGCGCGCGAGCTCCTTCCGATCCCGGTCCTGGGGCTGGGCGAGGCCTCCATGTTGACGGCCTGCATGTTCGGGCACAAGTTCTCGGGCGTCGCGTTCCACTCCAAGCAGGCGCAGTACTACGACCGCAAGGCCTTCGAATACGGCCTCTCCTCGCGGCACGTGCCCTTCGGCAATCTCGGCATCGATTTCACCGAGGTGCAGACCGCGTTCGCGAGCCCGGAGCGCATGACCGGGGATTTTCTCCGCGAGTCGCGCCGCCTCGCCGCGCAGGGCGCGGAAGTGATACTCGCGGCGTGCGCCACGGTGAATGCCATCATCCGCAGGGAAAAAATCCAGGACGTGGACGGCACCCTCGTCATGGACTGCAATGCCGTATTGCTGAAGCTGACGGAAGCGATGGCCGAGCTTGCGGGCTGCGCCGGATTGCGCGCGAGCCGGCGGCTCCTTTACCAGCGCCCGGATCGGCGTGCGCTCGGCGAATGGATGCGGATCTACAATTTCCGCACCGACGCCCAACTGAGGCCCTAGGCAGCCGCTGACCAGGCCGCCGCGCTGCTATTATTCCCGCGGCACCCGACAGGAGGAGGGTCGATTTGAAGCTGGTACGAACCGCGCTGTTCGCGCCCGGAGCGAAGGAGCGCGTAATGGCGAAGGCGCTCGAAGCCGGCGCCCACGCCGTGATCCTGGATCTCGAGGATTCGGTGCCGATTGCAGCCAAGGCGGAGGCGCGCGTGCTGGTCGCGAGGGCGATCGACGGCGCGGCAGCGGCTCCCGCCCTCTCGCGCCCCATGGTTACGGTGCGCACCAACAGCGCCGCGACCGGCCTCCTCGCCGACGATCTCGCAGCGGTGGTGCGCCGGGGGTTGGATGCGATCTTCCTGCCCAAGGTGGAATCCGTCGAGCAGATGATGGACACGGCGTCGGCTCTCGGCCGCCTCGAGGCCGCGCAACGCCTCCCCGCAGGAAGCGTGCGCATCATCCCGATGTTCGAGAGTGCGCTCGGCGTGCTGCGCTGCTACGAGCTCGCGCGCGCGACACCGCGTGTCGTTGCCACCTGCATCGGCAGCGCGCGCGACGGCGATCTCCAGACCGATCTCGGTTGCAGCTGGTCGGTCGAGGGCACCGAGCTCTTCTACGCGCGCTCCAAGATCCTGCTCGAGAGCCGGGCCGCCGGCGTCTACGCGCTCGACGGGGTCTTCAGCGACCTGAACGACGAGGCGGGCTTCATCCAGGACTGCACGCTGTCAGCACGCCTGGGCTATATCGGTCGCACGGTGATCCACCCCAAGCAGATCGCGCCCGCGCGACGGGCGTACGCCGTGTCCGAGGCGGATGTCGCCTACTACCGGCGCGTGGTGAGCGAGTTCGAGGCAGTAGAGAAGTCCGGCGCCTCCGCCGCAATCACCGTGGATGGCAAGCTCGTCGATTACGCGATGTACGAGAGGGCGAAGCGCGTGCTGGAGCTGGCGCGCCTCGACGGAAGCTGACCGTGGATTTCTCGTTCACGCCCGAACAGGAGAGCCTGCGCGGACACGTGCAGGAGCTGCTCCGTGCGGTCTGCCCTCCGGAGTACGCCGAGCGCTGCGACCGCGAGGCGCGCCCGCCGCGCGAAGCGTACGAGGCGCTCGGAAAGCAAGGCTGGCTCGGCCTCACCATCCCGGCCGAGCACGGCGGCAGCGGCGGCTCTGCGATCGATCTCGCGATCCTGCTGGAGGAGACGGGCCGGCAATTCGAGGAACTCGCCATGTGGGTGTTCCGCACGCTCACCTATGGCGGCTACGCCGTGCTGCAACACGGCACGCCCGAGCAGAAGCGGACTCTCCTGCCCCGCGTCGCCCGCGGCGAGCTCTCGTTCTGCTTCGGGCTGACGGAACCGGAAGCCGGCTCGGACGCCGCCGCGCTCGCCACGCGCGCGACCCGGGATGGCGACGGCTATGTCATCAACGGGCAGAAGGTGTTCACCTCGGGCATGGACATCAGCGACTACTGCCTGCTCGTCACCCGCACCGCCACCGGACAGAAGAAGCAGCACGGCATCACCAATTTCCTGGTGGACACGCGGCTGCCCGGGATCGAAGTGCGCAAGATTGAGACTCTCGGCCAGCGCGCGATCGGCACGACGCAGGTGTTCTATGCGGATGTCCGCGTGCCGGCCTCGGCCGTGCTCGGAGCCGTCGATCGCGGTTGGGAAGCGGTGGATTCCTATCTCTGGTACGAGCGCCTGTGCCTTTCGGCCGCGCGCACCGGGGCGGCATCCGCGGCCTTCGACTACGCGCTCAACTACGCCAAGACGCGCAAGCAGTTCGGCCGCGCGATCGGGCAATTCCAGGCGATCTCGCACAAGCTCGCCGACATGAAGGTCATGCTCGACCTCTCGCGCATGCTGGTCTACCGCTACGCGTGGCTGCTTGCGCGGGGACAAGCCTCGCGGCACGACGCCGCGGTCCTGAAGCTCTATACGGGTGAGTCGTACAAGGCGATTTCCGACCTGGGGCTGCAGATCCTCGGCGGCTACGGCTACTGCATGGAATATCCGATGCAGCGCTTCTTCCGCGACTCAAGGCTCGCGGTGATCGGCGCCGGCACCTCCGAGATCCAGCGCAACATCATTGCGCGCGGCCTGGGGCTGTGACGGACGGTTCCGATGCCATTCCCGCTGCAGGGCGTGCGCGTGCTGGAGCTCGGCCAGATCATCGCCGGCACCTACGGCAACCAGGTGCTCTCGGACCTCGGTGCGGAGGTGATCAAGGTCGAGGCGCCCGAGGGGGACCTCGGGCGGATTCCATCGGTCGCGCCCTATCGAGGCCTGAGTGCGCTGTTCCTCACGTTCAATCGCAACAAGAAGAGCATCGTGATCAACCTCAAGACCGAGGCCGGCCGCGAGCTGTTCTACGAGCTGGTGAAGCTCTCCGACGTGGTCGTCGACAATTTCCGCCCCGGCGTGCTGGAGCGGCTGCGGGTGGATTACGAGATCTTGAGTCGCATCAACCCGCGCATCATCCAGTGCTCGGTCACTGGTTTCGGCGCCGCTGGTGCCTACAAGGATTATCCCGCCCTCGATCTCATCATCCAGGCGATCAGCGGCCACATGGCGATCACCGGCGAGTCGGGCCGGCCCCCGGTGCGCGTGGGCATCCCGCTCGCCGACATGAGCGGCGGTATCTACTCGTGCAAGGGCATCCTCGCCGCGCTCTACGCGCGGGAGCGCACCGGACGCGGGCAGCGCGTCGAGATTTCGATGTTCGATGCCATGCTGAACCTGCTGAGCTACATCGGCACGCTATGGTTAACCGGCGGCGTGCTTCCTCGGCCGCCGGGCTCCGCGCACGAGTATTCGGTGCCGTGGCAGGCGTTCGAGGCGAAGGACGGCCACATCGTCGTCGCCACGCGCCAGGACGGGTTCTGGAGAAAGCTCTGCGACGCGCTGGGCGAGCCGGGTCTCGCCGCCGATCCGCGCTTCGCAACCAATGCCGGGCGCATCGCCAACCGGGAAACGCTGGTCCCTCGCCTCGAGGCCATGTTCCGCACCCGCACGGTCGCCGACTGGCTCGAGCGCCTGCGCGCCGCCGAGGTCCCGGCGGCGCCCGTCAACAACCTGGACCAGGCGTTCGCCGAGCCGCCGGTCGCCGAGCGCGAAATGATCGTCGAGTACGACCACCCCGAGGTCGGGCGCGTCAGACTGCCGGGCAATCCGATCAAGATGTCGGACGCAACCGGCACGCCCTCGCAGCCGGCGCCGCGGTTGGGCGAGCATACCGACGCCGTTCTCGGTGAGCTGCTGCGGCTCTCCCCGGAGCGCATCGCGGCTCTGCGCCGTGAGGGCGCGATCGGCTGATCAACCGCCCGGAATCAGGCCGGGCTTGAGCGAATAGCAGTAATCGGCGATATCGCCAGGCCGGCACTTCCAGACGCGATCCATGAACTTGCTCGAAAAGCAGTGCTGGAGCGCCCGGCGCAGGGGGCGCAACCGAAAGGGATAGCCGAATACGTAGGGGTGGATGGAGATGGCGCACACGAGCGGGTGCTTCACGCTCTGCTCGGCCATCTCCTCGAAGTGGTCCACCAGCATGTCGCAGAACTCGCGCGCCGCGTGCTGGCGATGGATGATTTGCGGCGAGTCGTTCAACTCCGCCGGATACGGCACGGAGAGGAGCGGCCCCGCGCGCGTGCGCATCCAGATCGGTTGGTCGTCGTGCGGCCAGTCCATGAGATAGGTATAGCCGGCCTCCTTCAGGAGATCGGGGGTCCAGGGATTCTCATAGGTACCGGAGCCCATCCAGCCCTTCGGCGGCCTGCCCTCGTGGCGGGCGAACGTCTCGGTCACTTCCGCGATGATGCGCGCCTCGTCCGACTCCCAGCGGAAATCGTGCAGGTTTTCCGAGTTGGTGCGCCCGTGCCCGACGATCTCGTCGCCGCGGGCGCGGATGCGCTCCATGATCTGCGGCGCGTGCTCGTAAAGCAGGCTGTTCGCGTTGTGCGCGAGCGGAATCTGCAGCTCCGTCGCAAGGTCGAACAGCCGCCAGATACCGATGCGGTTGCCATAGTCGCGCCACGAGTAGTTGCGGTGGGTCGGGGGCTCGCCGAGCTTGGCGTTGTCGTGTCCCCGGCCCTTGCCGAATGCGAAGACCTCGACGTTGGTGGTGACGCAGAACGCGAGCCGCTTGCCCCCCGGCCAGCTGTAGTCCTTGCGCTCGGGAAGCGGAACGTAGTCGTAACGGTTGTGCCGGGGAAGCAGCACGGAGGCCATGGGGTACTCCTGGTGCGCGAGGAAAAGCTAAACTTACCATAGGAGCAACCGCCGGATGTTCGACGCCGCATCAGTGCCGGAGCTGATTCTCGCCACCGCGCGCGATCCCGCCATTCGCGCGCGCCCGGCTCTGTGGGCAGCGGGGCGCACGCTCGACTACTCCGCGCTGGCGGACGCCGTCTCGCGCGTATCCGGCATGCTGCTCGAGCGCGGGCTTCGGCGCGGCGAGCGCGTCGCGCTCCTCGCAGGCAGATCGGCGGACGCCGCGGCGGGGGTGCTTGGCATCATGGCGGCAGGCGGCGCTGCCTGCGTCGTCGATCCGCGGCTGCTACCCGCAGAGCTTGAGGTCCGGCTGGGGAGCGCGGAAATCGGCTGGCTGCTGGCGGACGCGGCGCACGCCGAGCACGCGGGGGGCGCGGCGTGGCTGAAGCGCGCCCGGCTGGAGGACGCCGCGCACGCGGCGCCGCGCGCGATCGACAACATCGCGCGCAATGACGACGCGCTGCTGGTAATGACCAGCGGCAGCACCGGCGCGCCGAAGGCGGTGCTGCTCACCCATGCCAACCTGCTGTCCAACGCATACGGTGTCGCCGAGCGCACCGGCGTCACGCCGGAAGATCGCGTCCTGCACACGCTGCCCCTCTACCACACCAACGGCACAAACAACCTGCTGATCGTACCCTTCTGCCGCGGCGCGTCGGTGGTGATGCTCGAGCGCTTTCGCGCCGAGACGTTCTTCGACGAGATCGCGTCGCACCGCCCCACCTATGTCACCGGCACTGCGACCCACTACTCGCGCCTGCTCGCGCACCCGCCCCCGCGCGGCGCGCTCGCCAGCCTGCGGTTCCTGCGATCCGGGGCGGCGCCTCTCGATGCGCAACTGCACCGCGACATCGAGCGCCATCTCGGCTTGCCGCTCATCCATTCCTACGGCCTTTCGGAGGACACCTGCACCGCAGCGATGAATCCTCCCGCGGCCCGCAGGATCGGCTCGGTCGGCACCGCGCTGGCAGGCCAGCGTATCGCCATCTTCGCCCCCGGCGGTGAAGCAGCGGTCCCGCCCGGATCGGAAGGAGAGATCTGCATTGCGGGACCCTCGCTCATGAAGGGCTACGTTCCGCCGGCCGGGCACGGGGACGGGCCCTCGATCCGCAACGGCTGGCTGCGCACCGGCGACCTCGGCCGGCTCGACGAAGAGGGCTACCTCACGGTGAGCGGAAGGCTCAAGGAACTCATCATCCGCGGCGGCGAGAACCTGTCGCCGGGACGCATCGAGGAGGCAATCCTGCGCGACCCGGCCGTGCGCGGCTGCTGCGTCGTCGGCGCCCCGGACGCCGACCTCGGGGAAGTGCCGGTCGCGTTCGTCGTCACCCGCGACGGGGCTTCGGTGCAGCCACGAGCGATCCAGGATCGCGTCGGAGCCGAGCTTCCCCGCCCCTACGTGCCCGCGCGGATCGTCGTGCTCGACGCCCTGCCGGAGATCGGTGTCGGCAAGATCGACCGCGGCGCGCTCAAGCGCCTGGCGGAGAATGCGTGACTGGTAACATCAGCAACTCAGAATGACACCCAACCTGCCCAAACAGATGAAGGCCGTCGAGATCTCCCGGCCCGGCGGCCCCGAAGTGCTGAAGCCCGTCGAGCGGCCCCTGCCCGTGCTTCAGCCGGGCGAAGTGCTGATCAAGGTTGCGGCCGCGGGCGTCAACGGCCCGGATCTCATGCAGCGCAAGGGCCTCTACCCTCCTCCCGCCGGCGCCCCGGATCTGCTTGGCCTCGAGGTATCAGGCGAAATCGTGTCCGTGTCCCCGTCCGCGGCGCGCTGGTCGGTCGGCGACACGGTGACCGCGCTCACGAACGGCGGCGGCTACGCGGAGTATTGCGCCGTCGACGCGCAGCACTGCCTGCCGCCGCCAAAGGGCGTCGGAATGATCGACGCCGCCGGCCTGCCGGAGACGTTCTTCACGGTGTGGAGCAACGTCTTCATGGGCGCGGGTCTCGCGGCCGGCGAAACCTTCCTCGTCCACGGCGGCGCGGGCGGGATCGGCACGACCGCGATCCAGCTTGGAAAGGCGTTCGGCGCGAAAGTCATCGCTACCGACAGCCCGGAGGCACGGTGCCGCATCTGCAGCGACCTTGGCGCCGACCGGGCGATCGACTACCGGCAGGAGGATTTCGTGGAGGTCGTGCGGCAGTCCGGGGGCGCGAACGTCATCCTGGACATCGTCGGGGGGGGAAACATCGAGAAGAACTTCAAGGCTGCGAGCCACGACTGCCGCATCATCCAGCTCGCGTTCGCGGCTGGCTCCAAGGTCGAGGTGAACCTGATGCCCGTCATGTTGAAGCGCCTGACCTACACCGGCTCGACCCTGCGCACCCGCCCGCCGGCATTCAAGGCCCGGGTCGCGCACGAGCTCGAGACCCGGGTATGGCCGCTGATCGCGAGCGGCCGCATTCGCGTGGTGACGCGCCAGACCTTCCCGCTCGCGGACGCGGCGCAGGCGCACGCGCTCATGGAATCCGCGCAGCACACCGGCAAGATCCTGCTAGTGGTGTGATTGGTTTCTCGTCCCTCGTTTCCTGTCCCGGGTTCTGCACCAACAACGAGAAACGAATAACGAGTCAACCTTCCTCTAGATGAGCTGCTGCTGCGGGCCGGACTCGTCGTCGCCCTCGGTGGTCTTCGGAGGTCGCCGCCGCAGCAGTGAGATGTTCCCTTCGACGGCCAGCGCGCGGGCGTGGCTGATGTTCTTTTCCAGCTCGTCGAAATAGAGATTCTGGCCGCCGAAGTGCCGTTCGACGTAGTTATGGCAGCCGCCGAGATCCTCCTTCAGGCGCTTGGTCGCACCCTGGTAGAAGCGCGGCGTCTTGAATATGAGATCGGCCGCCGAAGCGAACACGATCTCCTCGCTGCCATCCCGGTGGCGCCGGCGGGCGATGCCTCCGCGCACGAACTCCGGGTAAAGCCGGTCGTAGCATTTCTCCAGGTAACAGCGGTCAGCCATCTGCGTCAGGATGTCGGCGCTCCCCAGGAGGTTGCCGAGCAGGCGGAATTCCGGCCCCGGCACCTTGATCCGGTCCACCGGGATTTCGTAGCCGGTGAAGTGCACGATGCGCGAGGCGGCCTGGACGAGGTCGGCCATCCCGATCTTCGGCAGGTAGGCTTCGAGGAACTCCACGCCGCGCGCAACATGCACGGTCGTGTACTCGGCGCCGTTGGCGTGCTTGGTATCCTTGCGGCGGCGGATGTAGCCGCAGTCGTGGTAGAGCGCCGAAACGATGCCGAGCCGGAACAGGCGCTCGGTGAGGGTCCCCGCGCCGGCCGCGCGCACGCACCCGTCCAGCAGCCGCGCCATGCCCAGCGTCACGTCGAGCACATGCTGGAGGTCGTGGTAATCGGTGTCGCACTCGCGAAAGCCGGGATACTCGCCCCGATAGAGGCGCGCGAGGTCGGTGAACGCCTGAGGAAGGTTGCGCGCGGTGTCCTGCTGGTAGAGATCCCGGTATATGCCGCAGACCGCCTCGGATACGATCTGCGGATCGGTGGTGTTGATCCGGTTGGTGACGTCGTAATCGCTGCGTCGCTGCGTTTCAGCCGTCATTCCGACCTCGAAAAAACGCGCGCTTCTTTTGATGGAAATACGCGTGTATTAAACTATAATCATTTCGATCACGCAATGCGGCCGACGGGTAAGGACCCAGTGTTTTTTGTGAATAATGTGCACTATTGCACGCGCGCCCGGAACGCGCGCATGAACCCGCCGCGCAGGCACCGCGTCGAACAGACGCCGGGCTGAGGAACCGCACTATCGATCATGGCCATCCACCCCAAGACGATTTACTCCAAGACTCCCAAGGGAGTGCTGGAGCTCAAGAACAAGACGTCCAAGCTGTCGCGCGATGCCGGGATGGTGTTCCTCGCCGTGGACGGCAAGTCCACCGCGGCCGATCTGCTCAGGAAGTCGGGCATGGACGAGAGGCGGCTGCACGCGACGCTTGCAAAGCTCACCGCCGACGGCTTCATCCGCGTGTTCACGGTTCCGGAACCCGCCAGGCCCGCGGCGCAAGCCGCCCCGACGGTAGGGTCGGTGCCAGGACCGGGGGCGGAAGACGATCTCGATTTCACCTCCCCCGCGGCCATGTCCAAGCTGAACGCCGAGGCCAACTCGCGGGCCAAGGCCGAGGCCGACGCCAAGGCGCGTGCGCTGGCAGCGGCGCGCGCGGCCGCGGAAGCCAAGGTCCGTCAGGAAACGGAGGCGCGCGCCCGGGCCCACGCCGAAGCCAAGGCCAAGGAGGAAGCGGAAGCGAAGAACCGGGCCGAGGCGGCGGCGAAGGCGGCTTCGGACGCGCGCGCCAAGGCCGAAGCTGAGGCCCGCGCGGCGGCCGATGCCAAGGCGAAAGCGGAAGCCGAGGCGCGGATCAAGGCGGCGATGGAAGCCAAGGCGCGGGCCGAAGCCGAGGCCAAGACGAGGGCCGAAGCCGAGGCGCGCGCCAAAGCAGAGGCCGAACGCAAGGCCGCCTCCGAGGCCAAGGCGAAGCAAGAAGCTGAATCGCGCGCCAAGGCAGAGGCCGACGCACGCGCGCACGCCGAAGCCGAAACCAAGGCCAAGGCCGCTGTCGAGGCGCAGATGAAGGCGTTGCAGGAAGCCCTCGCCCAGGCTGAGCAGCGCGCGAAGCAGGAGGCCGCGGAGCGCGCCCGGGTCGAGGCCGAGATCAAGTCGCGCCAGGAATCCGAGCGCAAGGCGCGCGAGGAGGTCGAGGCGCGGGCGAAGGCGGCCGAAGAAGCGGTAAGCCAGGCACGCGCCATGGCCGAAGAGGCGGCGCGTGCCAAGGCCGCCGCCGAGGCGAAGGCCGCGATCGAGACGGTCGGCGGCGGCGGCGAAGCGGCCCGAGCGCAAATGGAGCAGGCATTGAAGGCGCTCGAGGACGCCAAGGCCAAGGCGCGTGCGGAGGCCGATGCGCGCCTCGACGCCGAGCGCAGGGCGGAGGTGGAGGCCGAAGCACGCAAGCGCGAGGAGGAGGAGCACAAGCGGCGCGAGCAGAAGGAGCACAAGGAGCGCCAGGAAGCGGATGCGCGCACCAAGACGCAGCTGCGCGAGCTGCAGGAGCAGGCGCGCCGCGCCAAGGAGGAGGCGGAAGCCAAGGCCGCGATCGAGCGCAAGGCGCGCGAGGAAGCCGAAGCGCGGATCGAGGAGGAGCGCAAGGCACGCGAGGAGGCGGAGAGCAAGGCCGCCGCCGCGGCCAAGACGCGGGAGGAGGCGCTCGCCAAGGCGCGGCTGGAGGCAGAGGTCAAGGCGCGTGCCGAGGTCGAGGAGATGATCCAGGCCGAGCGCAAGGCGCGCGAGGAAGCGGAGCTCAAGGCGCAGCAGGAGATCGCCGCCAGGACCGAGGCGGAAAAGCGGGCCCGTGCCGAAGCCGATCGCATGGCCGAGATCGCGCGCAAGGCCCGCGAAGACGCCGAGCGCAAATCGCTCGAACTGGAACGCAGCGGCGACCACTCGCCGGAGGCGCGCAGGGCCCGCGCCGAGGTCGAGCTCATCGCACGCAAGGCCGAGGAGGCCGTGTCGCAGGCACGGGCGGCGGCCGAGGAAGAGCGCAAGGCACGGGCGGCGGCCGAGGATCGCGCCAAGATGGAAGCGGTGGCGCGCGTCATGCAGGAGCAGCAGCTGCGCTCAGGGGCCGAAGACGAAATCAAGTCTCGCGTCCAGGACGAGATCCGGGCGCGCGAGCGTGCGGAGATGGAGGCCGATGCCCGCTACCGGCAGGAGGCGGCCGCGCGCGCCAAGGCGGCCGCCGAGGAGCGCAAGAAGCGCGAGGTCGATGCCCAGGGAGGTAAACCTGTTCGCTTCACCAAGCCGGCAAACCGGACGCGGACGATAGGCATCAGCCTTGCGGTGCTGCTCGTCGTTGTCATCGGGCTGGTGCACGTCGTGCCGCTCAACAATTTCATTGGGGGCGCCCAGAGGATCATGACGCAGCGCTTGGGCGTCCCGGTGACGATCACCCACCTGCGCTACGCGCTGCTACCGTTCCCGGAGCTGAAGCTGGAGCGGGTCGGCATCGGCAAGCTGCAGGAGGTCAAGATCGAGAGCATCGTCGTCAGCGCCTGGCCGATGACGCTGTTCCGCGACAACCTGGAGTTCGACAACGTCGTGGTCAATACGCTCACCACGGATCAGGAAGCGCTGGCCCTGGTTCCGGGCTGGCTGCGTCCGCAGGGCGGAGCACAGCCGCTCCGCGTGCGCCGCATTCAGCTCAAGTCGACCAGGCTCGCCGTCAAGAACCTCAACATTCCGCCCTTCAACGGAGATATCAACTTTGGATCCGACGGCGCGCTGCAGCGTGCCGTGCTGTCCGACAGCAAGGCGCGTCTGGAGATCACGCCCCGCGATAACGCGCTGCGGGTGGAGCTGGAAGGGCGCAACTGGCCGCTGCCGCTGGGACCGGCGCTGGAATTCGATGAGATCACAGCGGACGCGGTGGTGGAACCGCAGAAGGCGACGATCACTTCGATCACCGCCAAGATCGGGCGCGCCACGATCAAGGGCAGCACTCGGGCGAGCTGGGGCAGCGGCATACGGGTCGAGGGCGATTTCGCAGTCACCAACGGCGAGCTGGCCCAGCTCATGGCGAATTTCACGCGCGATTTCATGGCGAGCGGGACGCTCACCGCCAACGCAAGCTACTCGCTGCAGGGAGCCACTCTGCAGAACCTGTTCGCCGATCCGCGGGTCGAGGCGAGCTTTAACATCGAAAAAGGCTCCATCAACAACGTCGACCTCATACGAGCAATCCAGTCGCCGGCGCGGGACGGGGTGCGCGGCGGCAAGACCGGCTTCAATTCACTCGCAGGCACGATGCGGCTTGCCAACGGGAGCTATTACTACCGCCAGATGCAGCTCTCATCCGGTCCGATGAACGCTTCCGGCAATGTCGACGTCGAGCCCAACGGCAATATTTCGGGCCGCGTCATCACCCAGCTCGGATCGAAGACAGTGATCGTGGCCCGCGGCAATCTCCTCGTCACCGGCAATCTCAAGACGCCGGTGCTTAAGTGAGATAAGGCGTGACTGATACGGCGTGACTGGTGGGGCGTGACTGGCAGGTCGTGACTCTACCAATGAAAAAAGCCCGCTCGCGCGGGCTTTTTCTGCCCCCGGCCGGAGGCGTTAGCGCTCTTCGCTCCTCAGCGCGGCGATCCGCTCGTCAAGCGGCGGATGCGACATGAAGAGCCGCTTGAGGCCGACGCCGACACCGCCGGAAATGCCGAAGGCCTTTACGGCTTCGGGCAGCTGGGCCGGCTGCCCGTGGTTCAGCTTGAGGCGCTCGAGCGCGGCAATCATCTTGCCGCGTCCCGCCAGCGTCGCGCCGCCCGAATCGGCCCGAAATTCGCGCAGGCGCGAGAACCACATGACAACGATGCTCGCCAGGATGCCGAGGATGATCTGGGCGACGATGACGGTAATGAAAAACGCCGGCCCCTGCCCGCGCTCGACCTTGAACACGACGCGGTCAACGATGATGCCGACCACGCGTGAGAGGAAGATCACGAAGGTGTTGAGCACGCCCTGGATGAGCGTAAGCGTCACCATGTCGCCGTTGGCGACGTGGGTCACTTCATGGCCCAGCACCGCCTCCGCCTCGTCCTGGGACATGTTCTGCAGCAGCCCGGTGCTCACCGCAACCAGGGCGTCATTGCGATTCCAGCCCGTGGCAAAGGCATTGATCTCGGGCGCGTCGTAGACCGCGACTTCGGGCATGCCGATGCCCGCCTTCTCGGCCTGGCGCTTGACGGTGTCCACCAGCCAGCGCTCGGCCATGTTGGACGGCACCTCGATCACGTGGGCGCCGGTCGCCCGCTTCGCCATCCACTTCGAAATCAACAGCGAAATGAAGGAGCCGCCGAAGCCGAATATTCCCGCCATCAGCAGCAGGCCGAGGAGATTTATCCCCGTCCCTTCCGCCAGCATGCGGTCGACGCCGAGCAACTGCATCGTGATGCTCAACACGAGCAGCACGGCAAAGTTGGTCGCTACGAGCAGGAATATGCGTTTCATGAGCGCTGTGTCCTCCGGTGGTCGGTGAGGTGCTTAGATGGGGATGAAAAGTCCGTGTTCAACTGCCGTCGCGGTGCCTGAA
>DATICE010000116.1:0-17344 GCA_035456985.1 Burkholderiales bacterium
GGCGGGTCGAGCTTCATCTATTCGAGGGAGTCGGCGAAGCCTTCATCACCAACGATCCGACCTCACCCGCGAGCCTCTCCGCTATCGACAAGATCATCGAGTTCGTCCACCGGGAAATCCCCGTGTGACGCCGCTCGCCCTGAAGTTTGGGGGATACCAGGAACCGGCCTCGATACACAACCGAGCCGCCACCCGCTTCGGCGAACTGCTGAAGGAGCGGCTCCACGACCGCATCGCCTTCGAGTTGATCGGCAGCATCCTCAAGCTCGGACACCGCTCCGGCGACCTCGTGCCGATGGTCGAGCGCGGGGAACTGTCGTTCTGCTACATGTCCACAGTGCGCTTCTCGGGAGTGGCGCCCGAACTCAAGGTGCTCGAGCTGCCTTTCGTGGTCGGGGACCGCGCCGCCGCATTCCGGGCGCTCGACGGCGAACTCGGCGAGAGCGCACGCCACCAGATCGAAGAGCGAACGGCGTGCCGCCTGCTCGGATACTGGGACAACGGCTTTCGCCACCTGTCGAACCGAGTGCGCCCCATCCGTGGGCCCGAGGACTGCCGCGGTATCCGCATCCGCACGCAGATGAGCGAACTGCACGGCGAAACCTTCCGCGCGCTTGGTTTCGAGCCGATCGCGGCCGACATCCGGGAATTCGTGCGGGGAGTCGGCGGCGACGAATTCGAGGCACAGGACAATCCACTCACCAACATCTACAACTTCGGCGTCCATCAGCATCACCGCTACATCACGCTCTCGGGGCATTTCTGGGGAGCAAGCGCGCTCGTTTGCAACGCCGCGCACTACCGGGGCTGGTCAAAGGACGTGCGGGATGCCGTGGACGCGTCCGCTCGTGAGGCGACCGTGTATCAGCGGCGGCTGGCGGCGGCGGAAGACGCGGAGATCCTCCCGAAGCTCGAGGCCGCCGGGAACGAAGTCATACGCCTCACCGACGCCGAGCGCGCCGCTTTCCTGAATGCGGTCGAGCCGGTGCTCGAGAAACACCGGAAGAAAATGGATCCGAAGCTGCTGGCCTGCCTCGAGACGGCCTGATCGCTGCCGCCTCTAAGTTGTCGCGACGGCCTCGATCTCGACGCGCGCGTTCGCGACGAGCCCCGCCGCCTGGAACGTCGTGCGCGCCGGGGGGTCGCTCGGGAAATAGACGTTGAATACTTCGTTCATCTCCATGAGTTCGCCAAGGTCGGTCATGTAGATCGTGACCTTCACGACCTTCTCGAGGGAGGAGCCGGCGGCCTCCAGAATGGCCTTCAAATTTTCACACACCTGTTGCGTCTCGGCCCGGATCCCGCCCTCGGCCAGGCGCCCCGTCCAGGGATCCATCCCGAGCTGCCCCGAGGCGAATACCCAGTCGCCCACCTTGATCGCCTGCGAGAGCGGAACGCGCGCCGGCGGGACCTTGTTCGAGTGCACGACTCGTCGTTTCATGGCGGCTTCCGTTCAAATCACTGCGGCTCGATCTTCGCGGCCCGCGTGATCTCCGCGTAGCGCTTGAGATCCGCCCGGAATAGCTTCGCCCACTCGGCCGGCGCGTGGCCCTGGGGCTCATAACCGTTGTTCAGGAAGTGATCTCGCACGCGAGGCACCTGTAATGCCTTGCGGATCGCTTCCTGCACCTTTTTCACGATGGCGGGCGGTGTCTTCGCCGGCGCGAACACGCCGTGCCAGCCGGCGTCGGCAAGGAATCCCGGAATCGCCGCTTCAGCGACGGTGGGCACATCCGGAAGCGCGGAGAGGCGCTTCCCGCCGGTGAATGCGAGCCCCTTCAGCCGGCCCGCCTTTACGTGCGGAATGCCGACTGCCGGCGCAGGGAAATGCAGTTGAACCTCGCCCCCGAGCACCGCAGTCACAGCGGGACCGCCGCCCTTGTAGGGAACGTGCAGCATGTCAATGCCGGCCTTGCTGGCAAAGAGCGCGCCTGTCAGGTGTTGTCCGTTGGCCACCCCCGCGGAGCTGTAGCGAACGCGGCCCGGCTCCTTCTTTGCCAGGGCGATCAGCTCCTTGACCGTATTCGGGGGAAATTTCGAATTTGCCACCATCAGATAGCCCGTGCCAAGCGCGACGTCCGTCACCGGCGCAAAGTCCTTCACCACGTCGAACGGCATCTTCTTGACGATGGACGGGTTGACCGCGAAGGAAAAAGATACGTGGAGCAAGGTGTAGCCGTCCGGCGTCGCATTCGCGACGATTTGCGAGCCCAGCATGCCGTTGGCGCCGCCGCGGTTGTCGATCACGACGGTCTGTCCCAGCTCCTTCTCCACTTGCGGCCATAGTACCCTCCCGAAGACGTCCACGTTGCCGCCCGGTGGGAACGGAATGAGAACCCGGACGGGCCGCGTCGGATAGGATTGGCCGTGCGCAAGTCCTCCTGCAACCATCGCAATGCCCACAATCATTAGCGTCAGCTTTCGATGCATGGTGTTTTCTCCTCGAAGTGTTATTGGTCTTTCGTCATTCCCGTGAATTCAGTCGGCCTTGATACCCGCGGCCTTGATGATCTTGCCCCAGCGCGCGTAGTCCTCGCGTATCAACTGCGCCGGCGACGGCGAGGAGCACGGCACCAAGACAGAGAATGACACGCAGGGCCCCTCCTGGTTTTTGCTTTGAGTGTATCATTCATCGCCCCGCAAGGCGCCCATGAGACTCGCCCGCTTTGACAACGACCGGCTCGGGCTGGTCGAGCGCGACGAACTGCGGGACGTCACCGCCGCGCTCGACGTTCTGCCCCGGCATGCTTACCCCCTGCCCCGCTTCGATCCGCTGATCGCCAACCTGGCAGCCGTCCGCGCGCGCGTCGAATCCATCGCGGCCAGCGCACCCCGCCGGCCGCTTTCGGGAGTCAAGCTCTTGAGCCCCGTCGCGAACCCCGGGAAAATCCTCGCTGCGCCGGTGAATTACCGGAAACACCTCGAAGAAGCGCGAGGAGACCCGGCAATCCACCACCAGAAGCAGGTCGCCGAGATCCAGAAAGTCGGGCTGTTCCTCAAGGCAACCAGCTCGCTCGTGGGCCCGGGCGAGGGGATCGCCTTGCGGCACCTCGACCGGCGCAACGACCACGAGATCGAGCTTGCGGCAGTCATTGGCAAGGCCGGACGGGACATCCCGCGCGCGCGGGCATTCGAACATATTGCGGGCTATTGCATCGGGCTCGACATGACGGTGCGGGGGCCGGAAGAACGGAGCCTCCGCAAATCCGTGGACAGCTTCACCGTCCTCGGACCCTGGCTCGTGACCGCCGACGCGGCAGGCAACCCCTCCGCGCTGGACCTGCGGCTCGCAGTGAACGGCGAATTACGCCAGCAGGCGAATACGCGCGACCTGATACTGGGCATTCCCGAGCTGATCGAGTTCGCGACCGCCTTCTATACGGTACACCCGGGAGACATATTGCTGACGGGCACGCCTGAAGGCGTAGGCCCTGTGCAGCCGGGGGACCGGCTGGTTGCCGAGATCCCGGGCATCGGTCGCATGGAGGTGGCAGTGCGCGCCCTCGCATGATGCGCCGCGAGGCCGGGGCGGGCGGCCCGGGACACACAAGCGCGAATCTTCACGATAAACTGTTGCGAGTGAATCGCGAATCATCCATCTGACACGGAACCAGGAACACGGGAGGAGTACATGCGAATCAAGTGCCTCATACGCATCATGGCGGCCGGTGTGGCATTGCTGCTCGCCACGGCAGCGTCGGCGCAGACGATCAAGATCGGGGTGATCAACAGCTACTCGGGACCGTTCGCGACGCTCGGCGACCTGATGGATAAGGGGATGAAGCTCTACATGAAGCAGAACGCCGACAAGCTGCCGCCCGGCGTGAAGATCGAGCTCATCATTCGTGATGACGGCGGCCCGAATCCCGACAAGGCCAAGCAGCTCGCGCAGGAGCTGATCGTGCGCGACAAGGTCCAGTTCATCACCGGCGTGGTGTTCACGCCCAATGCGCTGGCGATCGCGCCGCTGACCCAGGAAGCGAAGGTGCCGTTTTTCATCGGCAATGCCGGCACCTCTGTCATCACCGAGCGCTCGCCCTACATCGCACGCTTCTCGTTCACGCTGTGGCAGTCCTCCTACCCGCTCGGCGCGTGGGCGTCGCGGCGCTACAAGACCGCCTACATCGCAGTCAGCGATTTCGCGCCCGGTCACGACAGCGAGGCCGCGTTCGAGCGGGGATTCACCGAGGGCGGCGGCAAGATCGTGGGCAAGGTGCGCATCCCGCTCGCCAATCCCGACTTCGTCCCCTTCATGCAGCGGGTGAAGGATGCCAAGCCCGACGTGCTGATGGCGTTCACGCCGGCGGGCCGCCAGGCAACCCAGATGATGAAGGCGTACGGCGACCTCGGTCTCGACAAGGCGGGCATCAAGTTCATCGGTCCGGGCGATATCACCACGGACGAGGAGCTGCCCAATATGGGCGACGTCCCGATCGGCGTCGTCACCATGCACCACTACTCGGCTGCTGCCACCCGCCCCGCCAACAAGGCGTTCATCGCCGCGTGGAAGAAGGAGTACGGCCAGAAATCCTGGCCGAGCTTCATGTCCGTGGGCCAGTGGGACGCAATGGACGCGATCTACTACGCCATCCGCGAGCAGAAGGGCAAGCTCAACCCGGATCGCACCATGGCACTCGTCAAAAAATACAAGAACCCGAACAGCCCGCGCGGGCCGATCGCGATCGACCCCGAAACCCGCGACATTATCCAGAACGAGTACATGCGCGAAGTGAAGAAGGTCGGCGGTCAGCTCGCCAACGTGGAGTTCGAGACGTTCGAGATGGTCAAGGATCCCTGGAAGGAGCTCAAGAAGTAGCAACCTCTGATCCACTTCTTCCCCGCCGCGGGGGAGGATTGAGGTGGGGGGGACAAGCCTGGAAGCGTTCCTGTCGTCGCTCGTGAGCGTCGCCTTCCACGGCGCCGCTTACGGCATGATCCTCTACGTGATCTCCGTCGGGCTCTCGGTAACGATGGGCCTGATGGGATTCGTCAACCTCGCCCACGGCGTCTTCGCCATGGCGGGCGGCTACATCCTCATCACCGCGCTTGACCGCTGGGGAGTGCCCTATCCGCTGGCGCTCGTCCTGGCCTTTGTGCTCGTCGGCGCCGGCAGCGTGGTGCTCGAGCGCCTGCTGTATTCCCGGCTCTACACCGCAGGCGAGCTTGCCCAGGTGCTGTTCACGATCGGCCTCATCTTCATTGCCGTCGCGACCGCGCGTCTTCTCTTCGGCACCATGCAGCTGCTGGTTAACCTTCCCGATTACCTGAAAGGCCAGTTCAGCCTGCTCGGGCGCGACTTCCCCGCGTTCCGGGTGTTTCTCATCGCGTTCAGCGCGGTCATGGTCGGCGCCCTGTGGTTCGGGGTGGAGCGCACGCGCTGGGGCGCGATGGTGCGGGCGGCGGTGGACAACGGCCCGATGGCGCGGGCCGTGGGCATCAACACGCGGCGGCTGTTCACGCTCACGTTCGCGCTTGGGAGCGGACTCGCGGGGCTCGGCGGCGCACTTGGCGCGGAGATCCTCACCGTGCAGCCCATTTATCCCTTCGAGCACCTGGTGTACTTCCTGATCGTGGTTGCGGTCGGAGGGCTGGGATCGCTGCGCGGACCGTTCATCGCGGCGCTGCTGATCGGCATCGCCGACACCGCGTGCAAGTACTGGGTACCGCAGTTCGGGGCCTTCTTTATCTACGCCGCGACGATTGCCGTCCTGCTGTGGCGGCCGATGGGTCTCTTCGGGAAGCGGGTATGAGCCAGGGAGCAGGGATCGGCGGAACGTGGAGCCGGGACCCGCTTGCGGGATGCGACCGTGAAGCCGATCAATGGCGCGTCGTATTGATTCCGATCCTGTGCGCGCCTCAGGGGTCAGATCCCCCAAGGGGCCCCTCTTTCGCCCTTCGACGCGCCCCGTTTTTCGGGGATGCGACCAAGGCGAGTTGCCCGCGCCGCCGACGTGTCTGTGGTCGATATCCCCCGGGTCTATCGGAGGCGGCCGTATGATCCACCAGGCCAGCTACCACGCCGGGGCGCGAATTGGCTGGATCGAGTGGCTGCCCTTCGCGGCCGCCATCGTCGTATTCTTCGCGCTGCCCGAGTACGTGCCGCTCGGCGCGCGTATCCTGGTCTACATCCTGTTCGCGCTCTCGCTCGATCTCATCCTGGGCTACGCGGGCATCATCACGCTCGGGCACACCGCGTTCTTCGGGCTCGGCGCCTACGTTGCTGGCATTCTCGGCGCGAAGGCCGGCGTCAGTGACCCGCTCCTCCAGCTCGCAGCGGCGGGGGCCGCAGCCGCAGTCCTCGGTGTCGCCACCGGCGCCGTCATCCTGCGCGCCCGCGGCCTGACGCTGCTGATGCTGACGCTCGCCATCACGACGATTCTGATGGAGATCGCAAACAAGGCGACGAACCTCACCGGGGGTGCCGACGGCCTGTCGGGCATCAAGGTCGACCCGATACTGGGATTTTTCAAGTTCGATCTATTCGGCAAGACCGCGTACTTGTACTGCCTGCTCGCGCTCCTCATCGGGTGGTTCATCGTGCGCCGGCTGATCTACTCGCCGTTCGGGGCCTCGCTCGTCGGGATCCGCGAAAACGTCGTCCGCATGCACGCGATCGGCGCGCCGGCGTATGCGCGCCTGGTGGCGGTCTACACGATCTCGGGGACGATCGCCGGATGCGCGGGAGCGCTGCTCATGCAAACCAACCAGTTCGTTGGTCTCAACGTGCTGAGTTTCGAGTTCGCGGGGGAGCTCCTAGTGATGCTGGTGCTGGGCGGTGTGGGCCGCATCTACGGCGCGTTCGTCGGACCCCTCGTCTACATGATCGCGCAGGACCAGCTCGCGAAGCAGTTTCCCGAATACTGGTATTTCGGCATCGGGCTGCTGCTGGTGGCGGTCGTGCTCTTCGCCCGCGGCGGCCTGCTCGGCATCGTCGACGCGATCGCGGGGAAATTGCGCGGAGCCCGCCGATGAACGCCGTCCTCGAGACCCGGCAGCTGTGCAAGCGCTTCGGCGCGCTCACGGTGGCGGAGAATATCGACTTCCGCCTGGAAGCCGGCGCGCGCCACGCGCTGATCGGCCCCAACGGCGCGGGCAAGACCACTTTCGTCAACATGCTGACTGGCCGGCTCGCGCCCTCCTCCGGGCGGATCCTCCTCGGCGGCGACGACATCACGGAATCCCGGCAGGCCGCACGCGTGAAGCGCGGGCTCGGCCGCACCTTCCAGATCAATACGCTCTTCCGCAGCCTCCCCGTCCTCGACAATGTCGCCCTCGGCATCGCGGAACGCAGCGGAGTCGCCGGCCGTCTGTGGCGCCCGGCAAGCGCGTACCGGGAGATCCGCGAGGAAGCCATGGAGCTGCTGGCGACGCTCGGGCTCGCCAACGATGCCGCGAGCCACGTGCTCGATCTTCCCTACGGCAAGCAGCGCCTGGTGGAGATCGCCATCGCGTTGGGCCTGAAGCCCCGGGTGCTGCTCCTCGACGAGCCGGCGGCGGGCGTGCCCTCGGTCGAGTCGGAGCGCATCCTGCAGGTGCTCGACGCGCTGCCTGCGGACATCGCCATACTCATCATCGAGCACGACATGGACCTGGTGTTTCGCTTCGCGCAGCGCATCACCGTGCTGGTGCAGGGCGAGATCCTGGTGGAGGGCACGCCAGGGGAGATTTCCGGCGACCGCCGCGTGCACGAGGTCTACCTGGGGGAACAACATCATGCCTGACGGCCTCAGGCTTGCCGGCGTGCGCGCCGGCTACGGCGAGACCGTGGTACTGGAGGACATCGAGTTCAGCCTCCCGGAGCGCGGATCGCTCGCAGTGCTCGGCCGCAACGGGGTCGGCAAGACGACGCTGCTCTCAACCGTGATCGGCCACACCACCTTTCATTCCGGGACGATCGAGTACCAGGGCCGGCCGATCGCGGGGCTGCCGGCCTTCGAGCGGGTGCGGCTCGGCATCGGCTACGTGCCGCAGGAGCGCGAGATCTTTCCCTCGCTGACGGTCGAGGAGAACCTGACGGTCGCCGCGCAGCCGGGCCGCTGGACGCTCGAGCGCGTTTACGAGCTCTTTCCGGGGATCGAGCGGCGGCGCTCCCACATGGGCAACCAGATCTCGGGCGGCGAGCAGCAGATGCTCGCCATCGGCCGCGCCCTCATGGGCAACCCCACGCTGCTCCTGATGGACGAGCCGCTCGAAGGGCTGGCGCCGATCATTGTAGAATCCCTGCTGAGGACTCTCGCGCGCCTGATTCGCGAAGAGTCGCTCACTGTCGTCCTCGTCGAGCAGCACGCAAAGCTCGCGCTCGCCGTCACGCAGGACGCACTGGTGCTGAATCGCGGACGAATATCGTATTTGGGGACGAGCGCGCAACTGCGCGACGATCCGCAGCGACTGACGAGCCTCATCGTCGCTACCTAGATCGTGGCGTTTTTGGATCGTGTCTTCAAGAAGAACAAGAGATGACCGAAGCAGGGAGATTGCGAACGGCGGCGGCGACGGCGTTGCTCGCACTGATCGTGGCATGCTCCGTGCCCGCCGTGGCGGCGGAGCCGGAGCCGCCCCCGGGCGTGTTTACGCTGCAGATCGAAAACGACGTCTTTGCGGGGTCGGACCAGAACTACACGTCCGGCTTCCGCATTGCCTACGCGGCTCCCCTGGGGCCATCGCACCCGCTGGAGTCGACTGCCCGCGCATTGCCCCTCATGGGCGGGCCTATGCGCTATGCGTATTCGCTCGGCCAGCAGCTCTACACGCCGCGCGACATCTCTGCGAGCCAGCCGATCCTGACCGATGAGCCCTACGCCGGGTACCTGTACGTGGGCATCGCAATCGAGTCGGAGCCGCCCCGCGAGCATGGGCCGCGCATCCTGTCCAGCTTCGAGCTGCAGGTCGGCATCGTCGGACCGGCCGCGCTGGGAGAGCAGACGCAGAATGCGGCGCACAAGATCTTCAATTCCAACGAGGCGAACGGATGGGACAATCAGCTGGAGAACGAGCCCACCCTCAATCTCTTCTATGACCGCGCCTGGATCGGATGGTATGAGACCAGGATCGGGCAGGCGGGGAGCGGATACCAGATCGACCTCTCGCCCCACGTAGGAGCAGCGCTGGGCAACGTTTACACTTACGCCGCCGCCGGTGCCACGCTGCGCTTCGGGCCGAATCTTCCGGCGAGCCTGGGCCCGCGCACGCTGCGTCCGGGACCTCCCGGCTCGAACTACTACAAGACCGCGCCCGACGGGCGCTGGCACCTGTTCCTCGCCCTCGAAGGCCGGGCCGTTGCACGCAATATTTTTCTCGACGGCAACACCTTCACCGACAGCCAGAGCGTCGATAAGTACTCCTATGTCGGGGAGGCGCGGGTGGGAATCGCCATGACGCTGGGCCGCTACCGCCTCGCCTACGCCCAGGCGTTCCGGACCAAGCAGTTTCACGGGCAGGATCCGGACTCGTTCGGATCCGTGAGCATATCGACCGACTTCTAGAGCCTATGGCGCGAGCAGCTCGAGCTCGATGCCCCGCAGCCGCACGCGATCGCCAACGCGGAAGCTCGCGCCGTCTGCGCGCTGCACTATCGAATAGCCTTCATTGTCAAACTGCACGGTGACGTCGTACGTGGTCTCGCTGAAGCGCTCGCGCATCTCGGGCGTGCCCACTCCGCCCACGAACGGCTTTTCCGTGCCGCCGCCGAGCGGCAGGGCGACCACCGCGCCGACGATCACCTGCGAGCCCGGCCCCTGATCGATCGGATTGTTCTGGAATACCCGCGGCACGGCAATCGGCCGCTGCACCCGCACCTCGCGGATCGAGCGGATCGTTCCGCACGCGTCACACGGCTCGCTGGACTTCACCGTCGCACGCGGTGGCTCCCTGAAATCGGGAATCTTGATCGATTGCGCGTGCGCCGCCATGGCAAGGAACGCGACCACCGCCCCGACGGGGCCGGCACACATGCGCCGACTCACTCGCCGTATGCGCAATAGCGCCATCGCTATTCGGCAAGCCCCTGGATGAAATACGCCGCCGACAGCAGCACGCTCGGGGGGCCGAGCCGGCCGAGCCACTGCTCGTAGATCTTCTGGATCTCGCCGGTGCGGTAGAGGCGCGCGAGCACGCGGTTCACGGCGAGACGGAACTCGTGGTCCCCGCGCTTGAGCGCAAGCGCATAGGGCTCGACGGAAAAATCCTCCTCGAGCAGCTTGAACGCGCCCTGGACCTTGCTCGCCAGCACGACGCCGATCAGCACCATGCGGTCGGAGGCAAATCCCTCCACCTTGCCCTGGTCGAGCAGGCGCAGGCCCTCCTCGCGCGTCTTGATCGCGACCACGCTGGCCTTGATCGCGCGCCGCGCGAGCGTCTCTTTCAGCACCTTCTCGGTGGTGGTGCCGGTGATGACCGCGATGCGCTTTCCTTCGAAACTCGCGAGGCGCCCGGCATCCGATTCCACCCGGGTGAGGATGCTGCCGCCGTCGACGAACGTGATCAGGCTGAAATCCACGTCGGCCTGCCGCCCGAGCGTCCAGGTCGTGGTGCTGCACTCGATATCCACGCGCCCGCTCTTCACCGCCTCGAGGCGGTTCTGTATCGTCAGCGGCTCCCAGCGGGTCTCGAGGCTTGCGAGCTTCAGCTGCGCGCGGATGCCGCTCGCAATGGCGCGGCACAGTTCGACCGAATAGCCCTGCGGCTGCCCGTTCGCATCCCGGAAGGAAAACGGTGCGCTGCCGTCGAGATAACCCATGGTGATCGCGCCCTGCTTGCGGATCTTCTCCAGCGTCCCGGTTTGCGCCCACGTGGGCAGCGCGAGCGCGCACGTAAGGCCGAGCAGAACCAATATCCGGATTGTCATTCGGTACCTCTCTCTGGTGTCCGCACGTCGAACGGCAAACCATCCCACCACAATTTTAACGCTACCCGCGCCGCCACCACTCGCGGAGCCGCGAAACCATCCTTGTCCCCCAGCCCTCCGAGGGAGGCGGACCTGCCTCCGGGACCGGTATGTGCGGCATGATTTCGCGCGGATCGATGCGCGGCGGCCGCTCCGCCCACGGATAGCCGGCCGCGGCGAGCGCCCGCGAATGATCGAAAAGGTGGCGCATCTTCTCGGGCTCGAAGCTCATTGCCGGCAATCGATGCGGGTAATCAGCCGGGATGCACGCAACATGGAACCCGAAGCCGACGCCGCGGGTTGCACTGTACAGGCGCACGAGCTGGGTCACCGTCGCCGCAGTCGAGAGCGAGCGCACGACCCCCCCGGCGATTCCCAGCAAGGTCGGTTCCACCGCGTCCTCGGGCACCCGGTCGCCGAGCACCTCGTTCAGGACGAAATAGCAGTCCACCACCGCGTCGCCGCGCTCCGTCCTGAGGCCGGTCATGCGGTTTAACTCGTCGATGATCGAGCCGGACAGGAACACGCTCACCGCCGCGCCGCCATCGACGTGCATCTGCCAATAGGTCTTCCCCTCCCATTCGACCGGAAAGTACACCGGCGGGAACACCATCGGGACCGACGCCGAGGCAAGCAGCACGTCGCGAAAGCGCTGCAGCCGGTCGCGCCGGGCGCTCGCGGCGATCGCACCCATGTCCCACATCACCAGGCGCCCGCTGTCGAGGTTCGTGGTGCCGACCACGAAGCGGCGACCATGACGGTGCTCGCCGGCAATCGCCTCGAGAAACGTATCGTCGACAGCCCGCTCGAGAAGCCGCTTGAGCGGAGTGGAATCCTTGACGGCGTCGCGTATCAGGCCGGAAATGCCGCGATCGGCGAAGATGTCGGCATCGGTCGTACCGGTATAGAAGCGCTCGAGCTCGCCGTCGTATTGCGACCCGAGGAACGCATACATGCCCATCAGGGCGCCCGTGGAGATGCCGGTGACCGCCGCGAAGCGCGGGCGGGTGCCGCTGCGCGTCCAGCCCGCAAGCAGGCCGGCTCCGAATGCGCCGCGGGCACCGCCACCCGAAAGCGCAAGCAGGGCGAGCCGCGGTCGTTCCTGCGGCGTGCGTGAATCGCCGGCAAACGCCGCATGTGTGGCGGTTATTGGCTGCGGCTGCGGCGTCTCGTCCCGCGGCTCGTTCGCAAGCGAGTCGATCGCGCCCCAGGGGAGCACGTCGTAGGCTTCAGGGGGCGGCGCCGGCGGACGCACCGCGCGCGAAGTCGCCGCGCGTACCATCCGTTCCAGCAGGGTGATGTTTGCTGCCATTGCTAAAGGAGAATCCCGTCATTCCCCCGAAGGCGGGAATCTAAAGGGTGACGGCGGCGCGGGGCGGCGTCACTTTCCTTTCGGCTTCGACGTCGGGATCTTGAACTGCCACTCGCCGTTCGCCTGCTTGCAGAAGGTGTAAACGCCGCGCTGGAGGAGATCGCGGGCGTCGGACTCGACGGTGGCTTGGCGGCACTGCTGCTTGCCGTCGGTAAAGCTCTTGGTCGGCGTGATCTTGCTGACGAAGGGGGTTTTGGGCGCCTTCCACTCCACCGTCTTCCCCTCCGGCACCTCGTCCAGCACCTTCATCACGGCGGCGCGGAACGCCTTCAGCTCCTCCCCCGTCAATCGCGTGAGTGGCGCGTCCCTGAAGCCGCTCATATTGAGCGCCCATGCCGGGCACACCATGGCGATTGCGGCCAACGCAAGTAATGATCTGAACATCCGAAACCCTTTCACAAAGTATCCAACTATCCACTGGTCGCGGGTCCCCGTGCGGGCGGCGACACGCCCCGCTAGACCCGAGACCGGCGTTCCATGCGCTGGGCCAGCCGGCGGTAAAGAAGCAGTATACCGATCAGGCTCGCGAGCAACGCCAGGATCAGCATCACGACCACCAAGACACCGGAGCGAACCGGCGAGCAGCGATTATACCGTCGCGCAGTGCACGCGCATCCGCATGATGGTTGCCCCCGCACGGGCGTGTAAAATCTGCGCGCAATGAGATGCCTCATGCGGACCTTCGCCGGGTGCGTCGCGTTCGCAATCGCCACGCTGGCGGCTCGGGCGCAACCGGAAGCGGCGGCGGCGGACGCACCGCAACCGCCGCGCATCGGGCTTGCGCTCTCCGGCGGCGGTGCGCGCGGGCTCGCGCACGTCGGCGTCCTCAAGGTTCTGGAAGAGCTGCGCGTGCCCGTTCACTGCATCACCGGCACCAGCATCGGCTCCATCGTCGGCGCCACCTATGCATCCGGCGCGCCGGTCGCGGAGATGGAAAAGTACGTGATCGAAGCGGACTGGAGCGACATCTTCCGGGACCAGCCGCCGCGGACGGAGATTTCGAGCCGGCGCAAGCTCGACGACTACAAGACGCTGTTCGCGCCGGAATACGGCGTCAAGGAAAGCGGGCTTGCGCTGCCCAAGGGCGTCATCGCCGGTGTCGCGATCGAGGGATTCTTCCGCAGGCTCACCGGCCGGGCGATCGCGGTCGAGGATTTCCGGAAGCTTCCCATTCCGTTCAACGCGGTCGCTGCCGACATCGAAACCGGCGAGGCCGTCGTGCTCGAGCGCGGCAGCCTTTCACAGGCGATGCGGGCGAGCATGGCGGTTCCGGGGGCGCTCGCGCCGGTCGAGATCGACGGGAGGCTGCTGGTGGACGGCGGCATCGCCAACAATCTGCCGATCGACGAGGCGCGCAAGCTCTGCGCCGACGTGGTGATCGCGGTCAATATCGGGACCCCCCCGCTCAGGCGCGACGAGATCACCTCCGCCCTCAGCGTCGCCGCCCAGCTTGTCAACTTCCTGGGGAAGGCCAACGTCGACCGGCAGCTGAAGAGCCTCGGCGGGCGCGACGTCCTCATTGCGCCCGATCTCGGCGATATCTCTTCCGGAAACTTCGAGCGCGCGGCCGATGTTATCCGCGTCGGAGAGGAAGCGGCGAGGAAGATGGCCGATTTGCTCCGGCGCTACAGCCTGCCCCCGGAACAATATGCAGCGCTGCGCAGCCGGCAGACCATCGAGCGCTCGGGGCTCGGCTCCGTGGACGAGATCCGGTTCGAGGGGCTCCAGCGCACCAATCCGGAGGTGCTGCGCTCCCTCCTGCAGAGCAAGCCGGGAGAGACGCTGACCGAAGAGACGGTCAGCGCCGACCTGCGGCGCATCTACGGGCGCGGCGATTTCGAGAGCATCGACTACCGCATCCAGCAGGAGCCCGGCGGGCGCGTCCTCGTTATCAGCCCACGCGAGAAGGAATGGGGCCCCGATTATCTTCGTTTCGGTATTGGTTTCGCCACCGATTTCCAGGGAGACAACGTATTCAATGTACTTGCGACCTACCGCAGGACCTGGCTCAACCGGCTCGGCGGCGAGTGGCTCACGCAGGCGCAGATCGGCACCAACTCCTACCTGCTGACCGAGTTCTACCAGCCGGTGGACGATCGTGGCCGCTACTTCGTCGCTCCCTACGCCCGGATCAGCCAGGACTTCCGCGGCCTGTTCGACGGAGACAACCGTGTCGCGGAGTACGAGATCGAGGAAAACCGCCTCGGGTTCGACGCGGGGGCGGTTCTCGGGACCTGGGGTGAGGTGCGGCTGGGTGCGCTGTGGCGGCGCGTCGATGCGAAGGTCGATACCGGGCCCCAGGTGCTGCCCAGCGTCAAGGAAACCACAGCGGGTCCGCGAGCCCTGCTCTACCTCGACCGGCTCGACAATGCCTGGTTCCCGCGCGAAGGCTTCCGCGCCACCGGTTCCGCCTACATGGCCGACGACGCCTTCGGCTCCGACATCGATTACAAGCGGCTCGAAGGACAGCTCACTGCGGCGACAAGCTTCGGGGCACACACCCTGAACCTAGGCGTGTCCGGCGGCACCGACCTGGGCACGGACATGCCCGCGTACGACACGTTCACCCTCGGCGGTCCGCTGCGGCTGTCGGGCTACCGCATCAACGAATTCTCGGGCCGCCGCACGGCGTTTGGCCGCCTCATGTACTACAACCGCACCATCTCCCTGCCTGAAATACTGGGGTCGGGCGTCTACGCCGGTGCGTCGCTCGAAGCCGGCCAGGTCCGCACCCGCTTCGATAACTTGTCCACCGGGGGAACGATCTGGTCCGGCTCGGCGTTTCTCGCCGCCGATACCTTTGCCGGCCCGGCCTATTTCGGCATCGGCCTGGGTGAATCCGGACGCTGGAGCCTGTACCTGCTTATCGGCGCGCCGTGAGCGGCTGAGCAATCGGAAATTGCCGGAGATACGTGGCGGTAGATGGGTCAACGAGTCAAGGCGTCGTCTCCTTCCCCTCCAGCGGCGCGACCAGTTTGGCCGGCAGCTTCAGCGTCCGCTCGAAGATTCCCAGAATCTGGGATGTGACCGCGGCCGGACCGAGCGGCACGACCAGGGGATCGCGGATGTCGCCGCTCACGCCGACCGGCACGCTGGTGAAAGTTCCGCCGACGATGTAGCCCACGATCGGCACTTTGCGCACCAGCTGGTCGATTCGGCTGAACGGCGCGACCAGCACCGTGAGCCGGCTGCTGTAGTCGGTGACGGAGATCCAGCCGCTCGCGGCGAGTCCGACCGCATCGCTCAGGAAAGACCCCTCCTCGACGTTGAAGCGGCCGTCCTCGAATTGCCCCGCTATGGTCAATGTGCGATACGGAAAACCCTGGTCGTCGAGCCTGGGGCCACCCTCCTTCATCAGCGAGGTCACGTTAGTCATGGAAAGAATGTTCCCGAGCAAGGCAAATTTCATGACCTTGCCGTCGCGTACGTCGGCGTGGACGGTCCCCTTGAGGTTCTTGCGCAGCTCCGCCAGCCTGCCCTGTGTGCTGATGTCGGCCTTCAGGTCGTATGTTCCGGTGATCACCACGCGCTCCCCGCTCAGGCATTGGGCAGCCTGCTCGAGCTGCTGCTTCTGCGCGGCGATGCGAGCGGAGACGGAAAGGCCTTGCGGCGTCGCCTCGAGCGTCAATGGCAGCGAGATCCCGCAAAGCTGCGCCTGCTCCAGGTCGAGGTGCGCGCGCCGCTCCTCCAGCGCGAGCGTCGCTGCAACCGGCGCAACCCGGTAGCGGCCGCGCTGCACGGAATCCGCGCGCAGCGCTATCCGGCCGGTCACCGGCAGGGGCCACAACCGCGATGCCACGCCCTTGCCGCCCGCGGCCGGCTTGGGTGGCGGTTCCGCGGCGGTCTTCGGCTTGGGAGGCGCAAGCGCGTCCAGATTGATTCCGGGGGAATCGAGCTGTGCGTCGATGACCGGACCGCTTTCGGTTCGCTTAAGGTCCCCTCGCAGCGTCATGCGCTGCTCTGCCCAGCTTACGGTTGCTTCGCGTACGTGCAGGCCGGCGTCATCGGTCGCGAGATCGATGCGTTCTATCTTGAGCGGATATCCGATCAACGCGGCGAGATCGAGCGCCTCCCCTTTCAGATGGCCTGATGCCGATGTGCGCCGGGGATTCAGCCGGTCAATGGTGAAACGCAAGTCTCCGCCAACGAATCCCGTAGGAGGCTTTGCGCGCTTCAGCGCGGCCGCAATGCTCGTGCCGAACAGGGACCCTGCGTGTCGTCCTTCCAGCAAACCATCCGTAACTCGCAGCGCCAGCTCGGCGTCACTGCGCCCGTCCTTGAACGTCGCTCGCCGGATGTCGAGCGCGCCCGGCACCCAACCGAGATCGACGGTGACGGCGGCTCCCGCATCGAATTGCACGCTCGCCTGTACCTCCACCGCGCCACCGCGACTCCAGGAAATGCGGGGCGCCGCGATCCGAATGGGGGTCGCGGGCTCGAAACGGTCGGGCAACGGTGCGAGCTGCCACACCCACGCGAGGAATTTTTCTCCGATGGTGCCCTCGGCGATCGAACCCCTTGCCCTCGGACCGGCCTTGAAATCATCGAGCGTCACCGAGGCGACGGCACTCGCGTCCAGCAGGGAGACGGCTGTGCGATGGATCGTCACCGCTGCCGGGGTCGCCTCGACCGATAAGCCCGCGATCCTGAGTGGTCCCGGCAGCTGCCGCACGCCGAGCGTGGCATCCGACTTCGACACATCCACGCCAAGCTTCCAGTCCCCGCGGCCGAACGCGAATTTCGCGCTGCCTTCGACGCGCCCTGCTGCTGTCTCGATGTCGGCCAGAGCACTGCGGTTCTCCTCCGGCAGGGCGCGGCGGGCGAGCTCCAGCGACTGCGCGACGTCGAGGTCGAAGCTCGCCCCGCCCGCGGCCGAACCGTCCTTGAACACGTATTGAAGCGTGCGGACCAGCACCTTGCCTGCAGGCATCGACAGTGCAACGCGATCGAGAGTGACTCTGTGGCTGTCGAAATCGACAGTGCCGCCGGCAAGGTGCACCGGGCCGGGAAGATCGCGGATCTGCACCGCGACGTCGGACTTGCGGACATCCATACCCACGTTCCAACCCCGGGGCCCGACTTTGAGCCTT
>DATICE010000117.1:0-3285 GCA_035456985.1 Burkholderiales bacterium
TCGATGCAGCTCGGCGGCGAGAAGGAGATGATCGAGCAGGCGCAGGTTGGCGCGCTGCAGATCGCGCGCATCTCGGTCGGCCCGATGGGCCCGATCGTCGATGAGCTGAACGTCTTCAACATGCCGTTCGTGTTCCGCGACGAGAACCACATGCGCAAGGTGATCGACGGCCCGATCGGCCAGGAGCTCTTGCAGAAGGTCACCAACGATCCGCGCTCGAAGCTGGTGGTGCTCGGCTGGATGGATGCCGGGACGCGCAACGTCTACTCGGACAAGCCGGTGACCCAGCCCGCCGACCTGAAGGGCAGGAAGATCCGCATGATGGGAAACCCGGTGTTCGTCGAAACCATGAACGCGATGGGCGGCAACGGCATCGCCATGGGCTTCAACGAGCTCTACCAGGCGCTGCAGACCGGCGTGGTCGACGGCGCCGAGAACAACGAGCCGACGCTGTTCGCGCAGAATCACTACCAGACACCCCGGGGCAAGGTCTACAGCCTGACCGGCCACCTCATCATCCCCGAGATCTTCGTCTTCTCGAAGGTGAGCTGGGACAAGCTCTCCAAGTCCGACCAGAACCTGATCCGCAAGTTCTCGCGCGAGGCACAGATCGAGCAGCGCGCGCTCTGGGACAAGATGGTCGCGGACTCCACCGCGAAGCTCAAGGCGGCCGGCATCCAGTTCGTGAAGGCCGACAAAGAGGCGTTCTACAAGGCGACCCAGCCGGTGCGCGACAAGTACGGCTCCAAGTACGCCGCGCTGATCCAGCGCATCCGCGACACCAAGTAGCGCCCGGTTCGGGAAAGCGGGCCGCCAAGGTGAAAACTGCGGCGGCCTTTTTTTTGCCATGAGAGAAACCTACCGCCGGCTGATGCAACGGCTGTACGTCGCATGCATCGCGCTTTCGGGCCTGGCGCTGGTGGCGATCACGCTGATGATCCCGGCCGGGGTGTTCATGCGCTACGTCATGAACGATCCGCTGCAATGGCCCGAGCCCGCCTCGGTCATCATGATGGTGTTCTTTTCCTTCGTCGGCGGCGCCGCCGTGTACCGCGCCAATGCGCAGATCGCGGTCGAGGCGCTCATGCGCGCGGCGGGCCCGCGCAGCCGCGCTTCGATGCAGTGGGGCGTGCATGCCTGCATGCTGCTCATCGCCGCGTTCATGCTCGGCTACGGCGTGCAGCTGTGCCGGATCACCTGGGGCAACACCATGGCCGAGTTTCCCTGGCTGTCGGTGGGCATCGTCTACATGCCGATTCCCGTCGCAGGCCTGCTGACGCTGCTCTTCATCGTCGAGAAGATCTGGATCGGCGAGCCGCCCAGGAGCGACGTCATGTACAGCGACCAGGCCGCGGAGCTGGAATAGAGGCCGGGGCATGGACATCCTCGTCCTGCTTGGCTCGTTCGCGCTGCTGTGCGCGCTCGGCGTGCCGGTCGCGTATGCGCTCGGCCTCGCCGCGCTGGTCGCCGCGCTGTGGGGCGGCATTCCGCTCGAAGCAGTGATGCTCAAGATCTCCGACGGCACCGATGACTTCGCGCTGCTGGCGATCCCGTTCTTCGTCCTCGCCGGCGGCATCATGGCCGAGGGCGGCATGGCGGCGCGCCTGGTGCTGCTCGCCAAGGTATTCGTCGGATTCATCCGCGGCGGCCTCGCGCTGGTCAACATTCTGGCGAGCACGCTGTTCGGCGCCATATCGGGCTCGTCGGTTGCCGACACCGCGTCGATCGGGTCGGTGATGATCCCGCAGATGGTGAAGCAAGGCTATTCGCGCGTGTTCGCCACCAACGTCACCATCTGCGGCTCGGTGCAGGCGCTGCTCATCCCGCCATCGCACAACGCCGTGATCTACTCGGTTGCCGCCGGCGGCACGATCTCGGTGGCGCATCTCTTCCTGGCCGGCGTGTTCCCCGGGCTGCTGTTCGGCCTGTGCCTGGTCGGGCTCGTGATGTGGACGGCGCACAAGCGCCGCATGCCGAAATCCGAGCCGATTCCGCTCAGGGACATCCCGCGCATCGTGTTCGAGGCGCTCTGGGGGCTGGTGACCGTGGTGATCATCATGGGCGGCATCCTGTCGGGCGTGTTTACCCCCACCGAGTCGGCGGCCGTTGCCTGCGTCTACGCGTTTCTCGTGACGTTCTTCGTCTATCGCGACTACAAGTGGCGCGACCTGCCGCACCTGATCCACCGCGTGGTGAAGACCGTCGCCATGGTGATGATGCTGATCGGGTTCTCGGTCGGCTTCGGTTACATGATGGCCATCATGCAGATCCCGGCGAACATCACCCAGTTCTTCCTCGGCATCTCGGAGAACAAGTACGTTTTCCTGATGCTGGTGAATATCCTGTTGCTGGTGCTGGGCATTTTCATGGATCTCGCGCCGATGCTGCTGATCTGCACGCCGATCTTCCTGCCCGTGATCCTCAAGCTCGGCATCGATCCGGTGCATTTCGGCATGATCATGATCCTCAATCTCGGCATCGGGTTGATCACGCCGCCGGTCGGTCCCACTCTCTTCGTCGGCTGCGCCGTCGGCAAGGTGACCATGGAGCAGGTATCGAAGGAGCTGTGGCCCTTCTACGGCGCGATGTGTTTCGCGCTGCTGCTGGTGACCTACATCCCGGCACTCTCGCTGTGGCTGCCCGGGCTGGTCATGCCCTGATGCAGACCGTCCCGGCTCGTTCCTCCGCCGCGCCCTCTGAAGGATCAGTGCAAATTTTGGAGCATCGCGTCGGTCGCCTTCGCGCCTAGCAGCACTCCTGGTGGCGGCGCCTGACGACGCCGAGCACGTCGTCGGGCTCGCGCTTCCACCAGTTCCTCGCGGAGAAGATCTCCGCTTCGTGGAAGCCGCGGTAGCCCGCTCCCTCCATCCACGAGCGGATGAGCGGGAGATCGATCACGCCGTCGCCCATCATGCCGCGGTCGTTGAGGAGATCGGTCGTCGGCACCAGCCAGTCGCAGATGTGGAAAGCGAGCAGGCGCTTGTCGCCCGCACGCTCGATGCCGGCCCTGAGCCCGGAATCCCACCACACGTGGTAGACGTCCACCGCGACCCCGAGCGCGCCCCCCTTCCCCGAATCGAGCTGATCGCACAGGTCGAGCGCCTGCGCCAGGGTGTTGATGCAGGCGCGGTCGGCGCAATACATGGGATGCAGCGGCTCGATCGCCAGCGGCACGCCCGCGGTGCGCGCGCGGTCGAGGAGCTCCCCGATGCCGTCGCGCACCATCTCGCGCGCGCCGGCCAAGTCCTTCGATCCCGCGGGCAGCCCGCCCGCGACGAGCACGAG
>DATICE010000118.1:0-11714 GCA_035456985.1 Burkholderiales bacterium
CACTCTCGAGTGCTCTGAAAAGAGCTCGATGATCGCCTGCTCGAAGGTGCGGATCATGACGATATCCACCATGCGTGTGATGACCCGCGCCACGTCCTCGATCGGCTCGCCGCGCCCCATCTGGGTGTCGCGGGTCATGAGCGTGATCACCGTGCCGCCCAGTTGATGCATGCCGGCCTCGAACGATACCCGCGTGCGGGTGGAGTGCTTCTCGAACACCATGGCGAGCGTGCGATCGCGCAGCGGCTGGTACGGGACATAGCGCTTGAACATGTCCTTGATCCAGCGCGTGCGCTCGAACAGGTACTCGTACTCCTCGCGCGAGAAGTCCCTGAATTGAAGAAAATGCCTGACGGCCACGGCCAATGCTCCGGGTGCGCGGCGCGCTCAGGCCGACTGAGCGGCAGGCTGCGGCGCGCTTTGGCGGTCGAGGAACCCGGCGATGAGGGGCACGAGCGCGGCGAGCAGCAGCTCGGCCTCTTCGCGACTGAAGACGAGCGGGGGCAGCAGCCGGACCACGTTATCCACGGTGACGTTGATGAGCACGCCGCGCTCGAGCGCCTGTTGCACAAGCTCGCTGCAGTTGTGCTCGAGCTCGATGCCGATCATGAGGCCCTTGCCGCGGATCTCCTTGACGCCCTTCAGCCCGCCGATTTTCCGGGCGAGCTCGGCGCGGATGAAGTCGCCGATCGCGATGGCGTTTTCCATCAGGCGATCTTCCTCGATGATGGCGAGCGTTGCGAGCGCGGCAGCGCAGGCGAGCGGATTGCCGCCGAAGGTCGAGCCGTGGTTGCCGGGCTTGAACAGCTCCGCGGCGGGTCCGGCCGCGAGACACGCTCCGATCGGCACGCCGTTGCCGAGCCCCTTGGCGAGCGGCATCACGTCGGGCTTCACGCCGGAATGCTGGAACGCGAACCATTTGCCGGTCCGACCCATGCCGCTCTGCACTTCATCGAGCATGAGCAGCCATCCGTGCGCGTCGCAGATCTCGCGCAGGCCGGCAAGATAGTCGTCGTGGCAGATGTTGACGCCGCCTTCACCCTGCAGCAGCTCCACCAGGACCGCCACCACGCTGCGATTCATCTCGGCCACGCGCCGCATCGCCTCCAGGTCGTCGAAGGGCACGCGCACGAAGCCCGCGACCAGCGGCTCGAACCCCGCCTGCACCTTGCGGCTGCCGGTGGCGGAAAGCGTTGCGAGGGTGCGGCCGTGGAACGCCTTCTCCAGCACCACGATGGCGGGCGACTCGATGCTCTTCTTGTGGCCGTACAGGCGCGCAAGCTTGATCGCGGCCTCGTTTGCCTCGCAGCCGGAATTGCAGAAGAACACGCTGTCCATGCCAGAAATCGCGGCGAGCCGGTCCGCGAGCTTCTCCTGCAGCGTGATCTCGTACAGGTTGGACGTATGCACGAGCCGGCCCACCTGCTCGCGCAGGGCCGCCACGTATCGGGGGTGGCTGTGGCCTAGCCCGCACACCGCCACGCCGGCCACTGCATCGAGGTAGCGTTTGCCGTTCGCGTCCCACAGCCACGAGCCCGCACCGCGGTCGAAAGCGACGGGTAGCCGGGCGTAGGTGTTCATCACGTGTGACATGGCGTATCCCAAAAGCGCACACGGCGGCCGGAGCCGCCGTGCGGAACAAATATTCTGAACCGATCAACCCATGGTGTGCAAGAAATTTATCGGGCCCGAATGCGGCGGAACTCTATGCCATCGCCTTGATGCGCGCGGCGAGGCGGCTCTTGTGACGCGCCGCCGCGTTCTTGTGAATGATGTTCTTGTCGGCGATGGAGTCGATCACGGCTGCTTCGCGCTGAAACACCGTCCCTGCGCCCTTCTTGTCGCCTGCCGCGATTGCCTTCCTGATGTTGCGGACGGCGCTGCGCAGCTCCGAGCGCATGGCGGCGTTGTGCTGGCGGCGCTTTTCGGCCTGCCGCGCGCGCTTTCTGGCTGATGCGATATTGGCCATGGAGTCCCGATTCCGGTAAAGGGGCGCTATGATACGGATAATGAAGGGAATTGGCAACATGCGGATCGCCCGATGAGCCTGTTGAAGGCGCTCGCGACAGTGAGCGGCATGACGCTCCTGTCGCGTGTCCTCGGGTTCGTCCGCGATCTCGTCATCGCTCGGGTCTTTGGCGCCGGCCTCGCGACCGACGCCTTCTTCGTCGCCTTCAAGCTGCCCAACCTCCTGCGCCGGCTGTTCGCAGAGGGCGCGTTCTCCCAGGCCTTCGTTCCGATTCTCGCGGAGTACAAAAACCGGCGCGGCGCGAATGAGACCCGGCTCCTGGTGGACCACGTTTCCGGGGCGCTCGCAGCCGCGCTCTTCATCGTGACGCTGATTGGCGTCATTGCCGCGCCGCTCATCATTTTCGTCACAGCGCCGGGCTTCGCGGAGACGCCGGGCAAGTTCGACCTCACCGTGAGCCTGCTGCGGGTCACGTTTCCCTACATCTTCTTCATCTCGCTCACCGCGCTCGCGGGCGGCATCCTCAACACCTTCAGCCGCTTCGCAGTGCCCGCGGTCACGCCGACTCTGCTCAATCTGTCGTTCATCGGCTTCGCGCTGTGGGGCGCCCCCTATTTCGATCCGCCGGTGAAGGCGCTGGCGTGGGCGGTGTTCGCCGGCGGCATCGCGCAGCTCGCACTTCAGGTCCCGTTCCTGGCGCGCGCGGGATTGCTGCCGCGCTTCCGGCTCAACCTTAAGGACGAGGGCGTCTGGCGCATCCTGCGGCAGATGGGTCCGGCGGTATTCGGCGTTTCGATCAGCCAGGTGAGCCTCGTGATCAACGTGATCTTCGCATCCTTTCTGGTCACCGGGAGCGTGTCCTGGCTCTACTACGCCGACCGCCTGATGGAGTTCCCCATGGGTCTGCTGGGTGCTGCGCTCGGTACCATCCTCCTCCCGAGCCTGGCCAAGCTGAACGCGGAGCGATCGGCGCAGGCGTACTCTGAGTTGCTCGACTGGGGCCTGCGGCTCACGTTCCTGCTCGCGGTGCCGGCCGCGGCCGCGCTCGCGCTGCTTGCCGTGCCGCTCGTCGCGACCCTGTTTCACTATGGCGCGTTCGGCGCCGAAGATGTCTACGCGACGCGGCGTGCCGTGATGGCCTACAGCGTGGGGCTGATCGGGCTCGTCATGGTGAAGGTGCTCGCGCCCGGCTTCTACGCGCGGCAGGACATCAGGACGCCCGTCAAGTTCGCGCTGGTGACGCTTGGATTGACCCAGCTCATGAATTTCGCATTCATCCTGCCCCTCAAGCACGCGGGGCTGGCACTGGCGATCGGCATCGGCGCGTGCATCAACGCGGCGTTGCTGCTGCGGGGCCTGCGGCGCCGCGACATCTATACGCCGCAGCCCGGCTGGCCGGGATTCCTGCTCAAGCTCGCGGTCGCGGTCTATGCCATGTCCGCCGTGCTCTGGCTTGCCGCGCCCGGCGACGCGAGCTGGCTTACCCTCGGCGCGGCCGCGCGCGCCATGAACCTGGCCTGGATCGTCGTGCTTGGGATGGCGACCTATTTCGGGGCGCTGTGGCTGCTGGGCTTCCGAATCGCAGACTTTTCAAAGCGTTCGGTGGAATGACCCTGTCGCATTCAGTGTTTATGGGGGGGCGGCGGCTTGTGCGCCATCCACGCAAGCGGTAGATTGAGGCCATGTTCATTTTTGAGCGGCTCACTTCACGCAGTTCGGTCGCGCTGTCCGTCAGCATCGGCTACGCTCGCGCCGGGGGAGGGCGGCGAGCGGCGACGCGTTCGCGTGGCCCGGACGACGACGTCCTGACGTCGCGTTTCGCCATCGCTTTTTCCCCCTCCGCAGTATTCCCCCGTAATCGATCACCGCAGCCAACGGCCTGCGTGCTGGAATCTCAGTTCTCCGGTCTGCGTTCGCGCCCCGGGGATTAACTTTCGTTGTGCCCTAAGGAGAGCCATCATGGATAGACGCGAGTTCATCAAGACTACGGTTGCACTGCCTGCTGCCGCTGCGACTGCCGGCCTGCCCCGGATTGCCGCGGCTTCCACGCCCGGCCCCTGGCGAGTATTCGAAGTGACGACGACGGCCGAGATTCTCATACCCGCCGGCGTCACCCGCATCTGGCTGCCCGTTCCGCTCACGGCCGATACGCCCTACCAGAAGAGCCTCGGTAACACGTGGAGCGCGGAAGGCGGAAACGTCCGGTACTCGCAGGACCGCAAGTACAGCATCGGCATCGTTCATGCCGAGTTCGCCGAGTCGGGGCGCGATCCCAAGCTCGTCGTGGTCAGCCGCTTCGCGACCCGGGATCATGCCGTGGATCCGTCTGTGGCACATGACGGTATCAAGGAGGATCCGGCGGTGCTCAGGCTCAACCTCGAGCCCACCGAGCTCATCCCGACGGATGGCATCGTGCGCGACACGGCGCGTGAGATCACAAAGGGGGCGAAAACAGATATCGACAAGGCCCGCGCCATCTATGAATGGGTCGTGGACAATACCTTCCGCGATCCGAAAGTGCGCGGCTGCGGCTGGGGCGACATCAAGTCCATGCTGGAGACGCGTAATCTGGGCGGCAAGTGCGGCGATCTCAACGCGCTCTACGTCGGTCTTGCGCGCTCGGTCGGGGTGCCCGCGCGCGACGTTTATGGAGTGCGCGTGGCGCGGTCTCAGTTGGGATACGCGAGCCTGGGGGTCGGAACGGAAAACATCACCCGGGCGCAGCACTGCCGCGCGGAATTCTACGCGCAGGGGCGGGGCTGGATTCCGGTAGATCCCGCCGACGTGCGCAAGGTCGTGCTGGAGGAACCACCCGGCAAGCTGGCGCTAACCGACGACAAGGTGGTGGCCGCCCGCAAGCGCCTGTTCGGGAGCTGGGAGATGAACTGGCTCGCCTACAGCTACGCGCACGACGTGGCGCTGCCGGGATCCACCGGCCCGAAGATTCCGTACTTCATGTATCCGAACGGCGAAACCGCGCAGGGACGGCTCGACCAGCTCGATCCGGAAAACTTCAAGTACACCCTCACCGCGCGCGAACTCAGGATCGCGTGATTGCGTTGATCCTGCGGGCGGCGCTGCCGTGCGTTCTGGCGGCGGCGCCGGTCAGCGCGGCGGAGCTCAAGCCGTGGACGGGCGGCCCGGCGCCCGTGCTCGAGCTGCGGGGGCTTGATGGAGCCGGGCACCGTCTCGCCGACTACCGCGGCCGGGTCGTGCTGGTGAACTTCTGGGCGACGTGGTGCGAGCCATGCCGCGACGAGATGCCCTCGATGCAGCGGTTGAAGGAAAAGCTCGCGGGCAAGCCGTTTGCCGTCCTCGCGGTCAATCTGGACGAGCCCGAATCGCGCATCCGGCAGTTCCTGTCCCGGATGAAAGTGGATTTCACGGTGCTGCTCGACCCCGGGAAAAAGGCGGCTCGGGCATGGGACGCGCGCATCCTGCCGGCGAGCTTCGTCATCGGGGTCGACGGCAAGATCCATTACAGCCTGGTCGGAGAGCTCGACTGGGATCACGAGCGGGTCGTCGATCGCCTCTCCAAGCTCTTCCCGAGCCGTGGCCTGGGCAAGTGATCGAATGGCGATGCCTCAGAGCTCGTAGGTAGAGCCTTCGCCCCTCAAGGTTGCATCCACGACTGCGCGCGTCAGCCTCGGCGCGAACAATTCCATGAAGTCGTAAGCGAACCCGCGCAGCGCGCTGCCGCGCCGCACGGCGATGCGCGTGGTCATGGTGCCGAACAGATGTCCGACATCGGCTGAGCGCAAGAGCAGGTCGCGTTTTTCATCGAAAGCGACCGCGGCGATAATGCCGATTCCGAGCCCCAGCTCCACGTAGGTCTTGATCACATCGGAGTCGACCGCGGAAAGCACAATTTCGGGCGCAATGTCCTGCGCCCGGAACGCATCATCGATGTGGCTGCGCCCGGCGAAGGCGGGATCGTAGGTGATGATCGGGTATTGCGCGAGCATCTCGAGCGTAATGCGTTTCTCCTTCAGGAGGGGATGCTTCGCCGGCACCACCACGCAATGCCGCCATTGATAGCCGGCCAGCGCGAGCAGCTTCGGATACTGGTCGAGAGCCTCGGTTGCGATCGCGATATCGGCCTCTCCCGCGAGCACCATTTCCGCGAGCTGCGGCGGATTGCCCTGCTTGAGCGTCAGGCGCACCTTCGGGTAGCGCTGCTTGAAGGCATTCACCACCCTGGGCAGTGAGTAACGCGCCTGGGTGTGCGTGGTGGCGATGGTCAGCGTGCCCGCGGCTTGATCCCGGAACTCGCGGGCGACCTGCCGCAGGTTCTCGGAGTCCTGCAGGATGCGCTCGGCGATGCCGAGAATGACGCGGCCGGGCTCAGTCACGTCCACGACGCGCTTGCCATTGCGCACCAGGATGTCCACGCCCAACTCGTCCTCCAGCTGGCGGATCTGCTTGCTGATGCCCGGCTGCGAGGTATGGAGCGTCTCGGCCGCCTCTGAAAGGTTGAGGCCGTGCTTGGCCACCTCGCGGAGGTAGCGTAACTGCTGTAATTTCATAAGGTTATCTTAAATTCTGTGATGTTATTAGAGTCTAACATAATATTCGTTTGTAGTATAAGAGCCAATTGCTAGGATGCAAGCCCTCAGGATTCCACGGGAAAAGCGCGGTGTATCGCTACGACGAGATCGACCAGCGGCTGGTGAACGAACGGGTTGCCCAGTTTCGCGACCAGACGCGGCGCTTCCTGGCCGGCAAGCTGTCGGAGGACGATTTCCGGCCCCTGCGGCTGCGCAATGGCCTCTATATCCAGCGCTACGCGCCGATGCTGCGCGTGGCCATTCCCTACGGACTACTGACCTCCCGGCAGCTGCGCACCCTTGCGTATATCGCACGCAAGTGGGACCGCGGTTACGGCCACTTCAGCACCCGCCAGAACATCCAGTTCAACTGGCCGAAGCTCGAGGACGTGCCGGACATTCTCGCGGAGCTTGCCCGGGTACAGATGCACGCGATCCAGACCAGCGGCAACTCCGTGCGCAACATCACCACCGATCACTATGCCGGGGTGGCGCACGATGAGATCGTGGATTCGTTCGTGTGGTGCGAGCTGCTTCGCCAATGGTCCACGCTGCACCCCGAGTTCTCCTTCCTGCCGCGCAAGTTCAAGATCGCGATAAACGGCTCCGCCGCCGACCGCGCCGCCACGTTTCTGCACGACATCGGACTGCACGCCGTGCGCGACGCCGCCGGGGAGACCGGCTTCCGGGTGATCGTCGGCGGTGGCATGGGTCGAACGCCCATCATCGGCCACGTGATCCGGGAGTTCCTGCCGTGGCCGCACCTCCTCACCTACACGGAGGCGGTCCTGCGCGTCTACAACCGGTATGGCCGGCGCGACAACATGCACAAGGCGCGCATCAAGATCCTGGTGAAGGCGCTGACGCCGGATCGATTCCGCGAGGAAGTCGAAGCCGAATGGACGCACCTCAGGGACGGTCCATCCACGCTCACCGCAGAAGAGATCCAGAGGGTGGAAGGACGCTTTACACGACCGGCATACGAGCCGCTTCCCGGCGACGACCCGGAGCATGCGGCGCGGCTTGCCGCCGAACCGGCCTTTGCCGCGTGGGCGAAGCGCAACGTCCATCCGCACAAGGCGCCGGGGTACGCGGCGGTGACGCTGTCGCTCAAGAAAACCGGAGTGCCGCCGGGAGACGCCACCGCGGAGCAGATGGACGCCGTGGCGGATCTGGCCGACCGCTACAGCCAGGGCGAACTGCGGGTTTCCCACGAGCAGAATCTGGTCCTCGCCGACGTGCGCCAGGCGGATCTGTACCGGTTGTGGGGGGAGGCGAGGGCGCTCGGTCTCGCGACGCCCAATATCGGGCTCCTCACCAACATCATCGCCTGCCCCGGCGGCGATTTCTGCTCGCTCGCCAACGCCAAGTCGATTCCGGTCGCGGAGGCGATCCAGCGGCGGTTCGACGACCTCGATTACGTCTACGACATCGGCGAGCTTGATCTCAACATATCCGGCTGCATGAACTCGTGCGGCCATCACCACGTCGGGCACATCGGCATCCTCGGCGTCGACAAGAACGGCGAGGAGTGGTACCAGATCTCCATCGGCGGTAACCAGGGGCTCACCCGCCCCGGCGCGCCGGCGGCGCTCGGAAAGGTGATCGGTCCGTCCTTCGCCCGCGCCCAGATCCCGGACGTGATCGAGCAGCTGATCGGTATTTATCTGGAACTGCGCGACAACGAGGAAGAGCGTTTCATCGATGTCGTGTGGCGCATCGGCGTTGAACCCTTCAAGGAGCGAGTCTATGGCGGTCATCATCAAGGGGATGAACGTCATCAGCGATCCCTGGCAGCGGCTTGAGGTCGGTGCCGACGGCAGCTTGCCGCCGCTACCGCCCTCCGGCGACATCATCGTGCCCCTCGTTTTGTGGCGGCAGCAGCGGGATGACCTGCTCGCCCGACCCGGCCGGCTCGGGGTCTGGCTCGACAGCAACGAGGACCCCGCAGCGATCGCGGAGGATCTGCGGCTCTTCGGCGTCGTGGCGGTAAGGATTCCGAATATCACCGACGGGCGCGGCTATTCGATCGCGTACCTCCTGCGGGAGCGCTACGGCTGGCGAGGCGAGTTGCGCGCGTTCGGCGACGTCTGGCGCGACCAGCTGTTCTTTCTCGCACGCTGCGGTTTCAATGCGTTTACGCTGCGCGAGGGCGAGGACCCGCGCGAGGCGCTCGCCGCGTTCGGTGAATTCAGTGAGACCTACCAGGGCTCGGTTACGCCGCCGCTGCCGCTTTTCCGCCGGCGTCATGTTCCGTCGCCCGATGGCAGGGAAGGGTTGTGACCCCGTGAAACAGGCGGCGGGCAAGGTCTACCTCGTAGGGGCGGGTCCCGGCGCCCCGGATCTCCTCACGCTGCGCGGCGCGGAAGTTCTCAGCCGCGCGGAAATTGTGTTCCACGATGCATTGGTCCATCCCGATGTGCTGGCCCGTGCCACCCGCGCCGAGAAGGTCGCAGTCGGCAAGCGCTGCGGGAAATTCACGACCGCCCAGCAGTTCATCAACAAGCGCCTGGTGGACGCGGCGCGCAAGTATCGCGTGGTGGTGCGCTTGAAGGGCGGTGACCCGATGCTGTTCGGGCGCGCGCAGGAGGAAATCGCGGCTCTTAAAGCCGCCGGCGTGCCGTATGAAGTCGTGCCGGGGGTCACCTCAGCTCTCGCAGCGGCGGCCGAAGCAGGCGTTTCCCTGACCCAGCGCGGGATCGCCCGCACGGTCGCATTCGTTACGCCGCGCATCGGAGAGGGCGAAGCGCCAAGCAATTGGGCGAGCAGCGCCGCGGCCGCGGACACCGCCGTCATCTACATGGGCGCCGGACAGGCAGAGCAAGTCGCAGCGGCGCTGATCGCGGCCGGCACACCGCGCGGCACACCGGTGCTGGTCGCGGAAAACGCGACGTTGCCGCAGGCTCGCCGTATCGCGCTGACGCTTGAAGAGCTGCCGCAGGTCGCGTACTACGGCATCACCGGCCCGACGCTTATCATGGTGGGCGGCGCGTTTGCCGCTGCACTCGCCGCATCCGAACGCGAAGCTCAGCGAAAAACTGCGCAATCCTGATCGAGCGTGCCCCGGCGGCTGGACCGGGTCTTCCAAAACACGCTACAATTCAAGCTTTTAGTAACGATTCCGGCTTGGTTGTATGCGACTCACGCGCGGCATACCTGCCGCAGCCGCGGGCCCGACCGCGCTCACCATCGGCAACTTCGACGGCGTGCATCTCGGCCACCAGGCCATGCTCGCCGAGCTGAAGCGCGCGGCCGGCCGTCTCGGCGTGCCCGCCTGCGTGCTCACCTTCGAGCCGCATCCCCGCGAGTTTTTTGCCCCCGACAAGGCGCCGACGCGCCTCACCTCGCTGCGCGAGAAGCTCGAGCTGCTGGCAGATTGCGGCATCGAGCGGGTCCACCTGTGCCGCTTCGACTACCGGTTCGCGCAGATCACCGCGGAGGACTTCGTCGAGCGCGTAATGGCGCGCGGGCTGGGTGCGCGCTGGCTCCTCGCGGGCGATGATTTCCGTTTCGGAGCGCGGCGCGCGGGCGACCTCGTCATGCTGAAACAGAGCGGACCCCGCTTCGGAATGGAAGTCGTCGCGCTCGCGAGCTTCATGCTGGAGGGGGAACGGGTCTCGAGCACCGCGGTGCGCAAGGCACTCGCCGGTGGGGACCTCGCGCGCGCCGGGCGGCTGCTGGGCCGCGCCTATTCGATCAGCGGCCGCGTGGTGCGCGGCGACGGGCTCGGGCGCAAGCTCGGCTTCCCCACCGCCAACGTGCAGATGAAGCACAATCGCCCGCCGTTGACCGGCATCTACGCAGTGCGGCTGCATGGCGCCGCGGCGGGGCCGGTGCAGGGCGTGGCGAGCCTCGGGGTGCGCCCGACGGTGAAGATCCAGGGGGCCCCGGTGCTCGAGGTGCACGCGCTCGACTTCGAAGGCGATCTCTATCGCCGCCACGTGCGCGTCGAATTCCTGCATAAGTTCCGCGACGAGGAAAAGTACGCCGACCTCGCCACGCTGACGCGCAGGATCGCGCTTGATGTCGAGAACACGCGCCGCTACTTCGCACGCGAAGACACGCAGGCGCAACGCACGGCCGGTTCGTGACCGAAGCCGGGCTGAAAGCTGACGGCTGGTTGTCTGATGGCTGACTACAAGAAGACGCTGAATCTTCCCGACACGCAGTTTCCGATGCGCGGTGATCTCGCAAAGCGCGAGCCGCTGATGCTGAAGAGCTGGGAGGAGCGCAGGTTCTACGACAGGATCCGCGCCGCGCGCCGTGGGGCGCCGCGTTTCGTGCTGCACGACGGCCCGCCCTACGCCAACGGCGACATCCACATCGGGCACGCCGTCAACAAGATCCTGAAAGACATCGTCGTCAAGCTGCAGACGCTGTCCGGTATCGACGCGCCCTATGTCCCCGGCTGGGACTGTCACGGCATGCCGATCGAGGCGCAGATCGAGAAAACGCACGGCAAGAACCTGTCCACCGCTGAGACACAGCGCCTGTGCCGTGCCTATGCGACCGAGCAAGTCGAGCGGCAGAAGCGGGATTTCCAGCGCCTGGGTGTTCTCGGCGACTGGGACCGGCCGTACCTCACCATGGACTACAGGAACGAGGCGGACGAGATCCGGGGGCTCGGCGCGCTACTGAAGAAGGGCTACCTCTACCGGGGGTTGAAGCCCGTCAACTGGTGCTTCGATTGCGGCTCGGCGCTGGCCGAAGCCGAGATCGAGTACGAGGACCGTACCGACATCGCGATCGATGTCGGGTTTCCCTTTGCCGAGCCGGACAAGCTGGCGAAGGCGTTCGGGCTCGCGAAACTGCCCGCGACGCCCGGCTACGCGGTGATCTGGACCACCACGCCCTGGACGCTTCCCGGCAATCAGGCGCTCAACGTTCACCCCGGGCACGTCTACAACCTCGTGCAGACGGAGCGCGGGCTGCTGATCCTTGCGGCCGATTTGCGCGAGGCGTGCCTCGATCGCTACGGCCTGAAGCAGCGGGATATCCTCGGCGAATGCAAAGGGAGGGCGCTCGATCGCATCGAGTTCAGGCACCCCTTCTACGAGCGTCGCGCTCCCGTCTACCTCGGCGAGTACGTGACGCTCGACACCGGGACCGGCATCGTGCACTCGGCGCCTGCGTACGGCGTGGAGGACTTCGATTCCTGCCGCCGCTACGGCATGAAAGACGAGGAGATGCTGACGCCG
>DATICE010000119.1:0-31142 GCA_035456985.1 Burkholderiales bacterium
GTCCACTACCTCGTGGTCAACAAGGCGGTTGCGGTGACGCCGTTCTTCAACCTGGTCCTGGTCTACAACAGCGGCGCCGCCTTCAGCATCCTGTCGGATGAGGCGGGCTGGCAGCGCGCGCTTTTCATCGTGATCGCGATCGTCGCGTCGGTCTGGATCGTGTTCCTGCTGCGTAAGTACCCCCATCAGGGCCTGTTTGCGCTGGCGCTCTCGCTGGTGCTCGCCGGCGCGGTCGGCAATGTCATCGACCGGATCGCGATCGGGGCGGTCATCGACTTCCTCGATTTCCATGCCTGGGGCTATCACTGGCCGGCGTTCAATGTGGCGGACAGCGCGATCACCTGCGGCGCGGCGCTGCTGATCTGGGACGCGCTCCGCTCCGGAAAGAGCGAGGACCTCGACGCAAAGTCGCAAAGCGGCTAAGGGTTTGTTTGAATGGAAATCATCCTTCTTTGCGCCTATTGCGGATTTGCGTCGTGGTTATAATGGGTTCATGAAAGTCCTGCTCGCCAATCCCCGCGGCTTTTGCGCCGGCGTCGACCGCGCCATCGAAATCGTCGAGCGCGCGCTGCGCCTTCACGGCGCCCCCATCTACGTTCGCCACGAGGTAGTGCACAACAAGTTCGTGGTGGAGGACCTGCGGCAGAAGGGCGCGGTGTTCGTCGAGGATCTTTCGGAGGTTCCGGAAGGCGCAACAGTGATCTTCAGCGCTCACGGCGTGTCCCAGGTAGTGCGGCGCGACGCCGAGACGAGGAAGCTCCGGGTGTTCGACGCGACCTGCCCGCTCGTGACCAAGGTTCATGTCGAGGTGGCGAAGATGCGCGCGCACGGGCGCGAGATCGTCATGATCGGGCACCGCGGCCACCCCGAGGTCGAGGGCACCATGGGCCAGAGCGCGGGCGGCATGTATCTGGTCGAGAAGCCGGACGATGTGGCACGGCTCGAGGTGAAAGACGACAAGAATCTAGCGTTCGTGACCCAGACCACGCTGTCGGTCGACGACGCGCAGCAGACGATCAACGCGCTCCGGGCACGCTTCCCCGACATCGTCGGGCCGAAGAAGGACGATATTTGCTACGCGACGCAGAACCGCCAGGACGCGGTCAAGACGCTGGCGCAGCAATGCGAGGTGGTGATCGTCGTGGGCTCGACCAACAGCTCGAATTCCAACCGGCTGCGCGAGGTTGCCGAGCAGCAGGGCGTTGCAGCCTACATGGTGGACAACGCGTCGGAGCTCAAGCCCAGGTGGGTACAGGGAAAGCGCGTCGTCGGCGTCACCGCAGGGGCCTCGGCGCCCGAGGTGCTGGTGAAGCAGGTGGTGGAGAAGCTTCGCAAGCTCGGCGGCGGGCCGGTCGCCGAGTCGAAGGGTGTCGCCGAGAAGGTGGTATTCCCTCTGCCGAAGGGCTTGTCCTGAGGCACCCGTTGCGCGGCCTCCGGATCGCTATCGGCAAGAGTCCGTCCGTGTCGCGTCGGCCGCCTGCGCGCCTCAGGGGTCGCACCCGCAAGCGGGCACCTGCTCGACCCTCCGGCGCGCCTACTTATCGCCGTGCGTATACCAGTAGGTGCGCAGCCGCTTCTGCGTGATCACCGGACGGACCCGTTGCGCGCCGATCGGCGAGCTGGCGCCTCCCGAGCGCTGGATGCCGCCGATCATGACCGTTACCGGCCTGCCGTCGACAGGCACTCGGCCGACCACGGGTGAGGGCGGCAGACCGCCGCCGAGGAACACGCCGGAACGCTCGCCTCCGCATATCGCTTCGGTGTTGACGGCACCCGAGGCATTGAGCAGGTTCACTGCATAGCCGCGCGCTTCCCCGAGGTTGTTTCCGCATTGCCCGGGCACGGGCGGCACCGGCCGGTTGGTGCTGAAGAAGATCAGGCCACCGAAAATCGTCGCCGAGGTCACGGTCTGCTCGCCGCGTCCGGTGTTGAGGTCCATGTACCAGCCGTTCAAGCTGGTGCCCAGCGTCGTCGCGCACGTCGTGTTGTTCGTGAAGTTGGCCATCGTGGCGCCGTCCAGATCTACCGGTGCGCCGGTGGTGGAGAGAACATCCACGAACATGTAGAAGCGATTTGGAATGTTTTCAACGAACGGGTAGTTGCCCTCGAGCGGGCGCTCCCGGTCGCCGGATCCCAGCGCGATGAATATCCGGTCAGGCGCTGCGGCGGCGAGGACGGCGGGTGCGAACTGGAACTTGCGCCCGGCAGCGACGGGGTTGTTGGTCCGGGCAATGTGGCGGATCGTCCACGCACCCGAGGCGAGCGGCGCCAGGGTCAGGGGATCCACGAAGTCGATGCGATAGAGATTCCCACCCGTATCCGCCACGACGGCGTGGTCGACCAGGCCGTCGAAGTCGCGGTCGATCAGCGTCACATCGGCGGCGACGCTCCGGAGAGTGTCGAAGCTCGCGAGCCGGCCGCCGGTGGCGGCGTCGATCACGTAGACCTTCCTGCCCTTGGCGCTGCCGCAGGATGGCGCCGAGCTGTCGGCGTCCTCGCACGGGTCGTAGCCGCCGCCCATGACGATCACCGGGTCGTTGCCGGCGTTCTGGCCCTTGATCCGCGCCACGTTCGGGAACGACCACGTCTGGCCGATCTCGGAATAGCCCGTGGTGCAGCCGGCGTCGTCGGTGAGATTCGGGCACCCCACACGCCACATGAGGGCGGGCGCGGTCGGTGCGGACACGTCGAAGGCATAGAGCATGCGTCCGCCGCGGCGCATCGTCGGGTAGACCCATACCTGCGTACTGTCCGCGTTCTGGAATACCCCGATGGACCCGTCGAAGAAGTAATCCTTTCTCTGCGAGGGGACCGTGGGCGGCGTATTCGGATAGGTGACGAGCGGGCTGTTGTTCGCCAGTCGCTTCAGTCTCCCGTGGTGCTCGGGCGCAACGAAGGCCCACAGCTCGCGCCCGTCCGTGGCGGAAGTCGCGCGAAACGCAGCGTCGTTGCTGCCGTAGAAGACGACGACGCCGCTCGTGCCGCCGAAGTTGATCGGCAGCGGGCGCGAGTGCGCGACGTCGCCGTGAACCGAGGCCCGCACTTCCACGGGATCTCCATTGGCGTTCTCGTCGTTGACGTCCTTCCCAAGCGTGAAGTCGATGATCTTCTGGTGCTCGGTCGCATCTGCCGCCCCGACCGCCGCCTGGCTGACGTTGGTGGTGTTGAGCGCAACCAGGCTCGTGCAGCTTCCCGTGCTCTGGCAAGTGAGCACGTTGCGGTTGACCGCGTTCGTGGGCGTGACGGGGTTGTTGCCCCTTCGCAGGACCTCCGCCGCCGCGCCTTTCTCTACGATCGATCCGTCGGGAAGGTCCGAGAACGGGCTGGTGGCTGCGGCCGTGCATTGCCCCGCGCTCGTCGCGGAGAAGTTCCAGAAGGTACCACTGTCCTGAGTCCAGAAACTTGCTGCGCAGGATTGCACGAAGCCGCTCGCAGCCGAGACCGCCTCGGCACCGTTCGCGTCCGCGAGCTTGGCTTCCCCTCCGAACAGCGCGATCTGGTAGCGCTTGAGGTTGCCGTACCAGCGCGGCCGGCCATCGTTGTCCGGGCGGAACATGCCGATGAACACCTGGTTTTCGTTCTGGGCGCGGTTGGTGGCGTTGATCGGCAGGCTCGCCGAGGCGAACACGCTGTTCACCGCCTGGATCTCGATCACGATCTCGCGCAGGGCGTTCAAAATCGCCTGCTCGCTGGTTGCCTGGAAATAGCGGCCGCCGCCATGCTTCGCCATGCTGGTGAGGAGCGCGGTCTGGCGCGCGTCCTGGGCGTCCTTGAACACGTCGATCGTGTAGACCGAGACGTTCTGCTGGCCGATTTCCGGGCTGACGTCGGTGGTGAAGAGGTACTTGGCCCATTCGTCGGTGTAGCGCGTATCGCTTGCTGTCGGGACTGCGGTCGTGCCCGTGGGGGTGACGTTAATCACCGTGTTGCATCCGCGGTACTCGCGCACGGTCTGGCTGCCGGAGCAGCCGGCGCTGCTTCCGGTATCGGTGCCCGTATAGGTATCAAAGCCGGGGTTCGCGCTGACCACGCTGGCCGGTACGTTGTTGTTCGTTGCGCACGCGCTCCCGAGCACGGTGCACTGCTGCGAGCTCGTCGTCGTGAATTGAGGCAACGGCAGCTGGTTGGCGTCGCCCTGCACACCGGTCAGCAGGTTTGCGGGCGAGTCCAGGGTCGGAAAGCCGTTGCCGATGAAGATGACGTAGTTCTTGGTGCAATTGTTGGTCGCGTCTATCGGTGATTTGTAGGTGCGCCTGAAGGGATCCTTCAGTCCGAGCAGGTAGGCCGCCGGGTCGGATTTCGCATCGGGGTCGCCCGAGTAGCGGTCGGCGCCGAAGTGGCTCTCATCAACTGGTGCGCCCGCGGTGTCGTTGCGGGCGTTCGCAGGGCTGGTGAAACCGCCAAAATACTTGAAGGCCTCGAACAGCCCGGAGCTGTAATCGGTTTTCGCCGTGCCCACCTTCTCGGTGGGGGTGTCGAAGTTCTTGAATAGGCAGTTCGGCGTGCCGTTCAGGCTGTTCGAGCCGTCGGCACAGGTCCCGTCGCCGATCAATTCCTGGAGCGCGGACTTGTTCCCCGCGAGCATCTGGCGGATGTGATAGCGGACGTAGGCGCCGTCCTTGTTACTACCGCTGCCGGGCGTGAACAGCATGAGACCGACGTTGACGGTATCGGTCAACTCGCCGACCACGGTCCGCAGCGCGCGCAGCTCCGATTGCCCCTGCTTGACGCCTCCGGCCCAGTGCTGGCTCGCCGCCGACCAGTTGGCGCTGTTGTCGATGACGATGAGAATGTTGGGGCGGCTCGCGGCGGCCGCGGGATTCGTGCCCACAAAAAGATCGATGTCCTCCGCGCGGACGAGGGAAGACGATGCGGCGCCCATCGCCAGCGCGAGCACGGTGCTGATCAGGCGGCTATGGAGATTGGGCATGGCGTTTTCCTTTGGTCCGGCCCGCGCCTACAGGCACGAGGTCGTCATGTCGTCGGCATTGATGCGCACGCCGACGCCCTGCGTGACCGTCACCCGGGTGCGGGAGACGGTCGAGCTGGTCTCGGCGGTGATATCCCAGGCCGTGTTGGCGCACAGCGAGTCGCCGGTGGAGACGCCCGTGACGCCGAACTGCTGCGCCTGGCCCGCCGCGCACCCCAGGTCCTCGGGGTTGGAGAGATTGAGCTCGCTCACCTTGATCGCCTTCACCGAGACGCAGGTCGGCGCAGGATTCAAGCGGGTGGTGTAGTCCGCCGTGCCGTCGCCGCTCAGATCGGTGCACAAGGTATTGGCGGTGCCGCAGGGAACGAGCACGGCGTTGGCGGGGTTCGAGATGAACACCGGCGTGCTGATGACCGTCTCGATCGCCTGCTGCGTGGCATGGAGCGCTTCGCCGCGCGACTGCATGTTGCCGACCACCTTGAGGTTCATGTTGGTGGTGCCGAGCGAGCTCACCGCGAGCAGCGTGATCACCACCATCATGATGAGCGCGATGACGAGCGTCGCGCCCTGTTGCCGGCGGATTCCTGTGCTCATGGCCGGTCCCTCCTTCCAGCGGGATTCACGATCCGCACCATCGAGGTGTATACGTGCCGGCGAAAGGCGTCATTCTTCGGACCCACGCTGATCGGATTCCCCGCGGCATCGTTTCCCAGCGAGTAGGTCTTGGTGTCGATGTAGCCGGGGGAGGGCTCCGGGGACTGCGCCAGGATGTGAAGCTGCGCGGTCACCACGTTGCTCCAGTTGTTTACCTGGGTGCACGTGGTGCACCCCGGGTAGGTGTAATTGGCCGGATCGCTGGTGTAGGCGTCCGGCTGACCGTCGCCATCGTTGTCCATGCCGTACTCCACGTTGAATTCTTCGATCCCCTCGACCAGCGGGATCGGGGCCATGGCCGAGCCGGTCAGCTCCAGCCGCATGAGGGTGGGGATGTTCTGGCCCCGGCGATTGTTGGTGCTGATGAAATAGATATTGACGATGTATTCGCGCAGCGCCGCGGCCGTCGTGCAATCCTTGCGCTTCAGCGTGAACGCCGTGGCACCGAACGTGCCCACGGTGTAGGGGGGCATCTCGTTGCTGCAGAGGGTGCTCTGCACATAGGGCTTGCCGGGAGTCGCGGGCTCGCAACCCGCCACCCCTGCAACGCACGTCTTCGCGCGGCGCACTACGACGATATCGGTATTCGGCTTGAGGTCCGCCGGTATGCAGGGAGGCGCGCCGAAGCCCACGTCATAGCCCTGGACGTGGAGGGGCATTGCGGCTGCCCAATCCGCAGGCGTGGTCGAGCACGGGTCGGGCACCACTGCCGGCGCGGCGAGCGCGCCCACACTGATCTCGCCGAAGTATCCCGCGACCCGCAGGTCGTCGGAGAGGAGCTCCACCGCGTAGCGCCCGTTCTCGATCTGGCGGCTGCTGCGCTCGAGCTCGCCGCGCGCCGTGCTTGCGTTCGCGAACACGACGAGGAGAGTCGCCAGCAGGATGAGCCCGATCGTCATTGAAACCATGAGCTCGACCAGCGAAAAGCCGGCACCGCGCACGGAAAGAATTCGTTCCCTGATGCTCATGGCGTCACGCACAGCCCGGTGGTCGGGTCGTTCTGGAGGCAGGCGATCGTGACGCGGGTGACCAAGGCGCGCCGCATCTGGTCGTCGCCGTACAGCCCCTGGCCGCACGTGGTGGAGGCGGGCGCGACCGTGGGCACCAGACCTTGCCACGTCACGGCGATCACAAACTCGCGCGGCATGGTGGCGACGACGTTGGTGATGCAGCCGCGCGCGCCGATCATCCCGCCCGCCTGCTGACCGGCGGCGGTGCTTTCGGACGCGCCGAGCAGCGCGTTGTTCCACTCGCAGAGATCGAGGGCGGCGCTGGTGAGGCCGGCGCAATTCTGAAGAGCATTGCCGGTGCCCAGCGGCGCGCCGGTAACATAGTTGAGCGCGTTGCTGCGGTTGGCGTTGACGCGATCCACGATGTCCTGCATCAGCAGGACTGCGTGCGCCCTGTGGTAGGACTCGGCCTGCGCAAGGTGCATGCGCGCCTGGAACCCCACGACGCCGAGCAGGCCGAACGTGAGGATCACGATCGTGATCAGGACCTCGATCATGGTGACGCCGCGCTCGGCCGCGGCCCGATATGTCGAGCGCGCGCCCATCAGAGGCAACTCTCTTGCTTCTGCACCGGCCGCCCGCTCAGATCGATGCTGATGCAGCGCGAATGCGGAACCCGGCCGCCGTTTGCCATCAGGCTGATCGAGGTCCCGCCGGTGGTGACGCGCCCGGCGCCGTTGTAGGTGACGCTGGTCGGTCCGGATATGATCACCTGCGGCATCCGGTCCTGGCGCTTCACCACTTCGCCGCCGGAATCGGCAATGACCCAGCCTTCCGACCAGTTTCCTCCGCTCGGCGTGATGGTGACCGTGGTATTGCGGGAGACCGCCTCGCTGCGGGCGAGTATCAGGCCGGCAAACACGTCGAAGCTTGCGGTCTTCACCCCCTGCGCCAGGATGATCTCGCGGAAGCTGGGGGTCGCGAGGCCAATGATGATCACCAGCACTGCCAACGTCACCATCGTTTCCGTGATCGTGAATCCGCGGACCGCCGCGCGCGAACGCCGGGCGCCATTCGTCCGGGCCGCCGGATGAGCCTGCTGTGGATGCGGGTCGTAGATCATGCCTACCATCCCGGTTGCCCGTTCCGCGTCTTGCTGCCCTGATGATCGAGCGTGAGTACGCCATCCGGGACCTGCACCGAGCCGGCGATTGGGGTCGCCGCAATGGTGAATGAGGGCGGCACGGTGGGAGCCGGCGGATTGACCGTCACGGTGTAGTACTTCGAGACGTCGCCCGGTACCGCCAGATTGAGCGCGGCGAGCGCAGTCGTTCCCCCTGCATAGCTGCGCGCGTCTATCAGGTACTGCTGCTGGCGGCTCGCGATATCCATCATGAAGCTTTGGGCAGCGCTCCTGCGAGTTTTGCGCATGTGCTCCTGGTAGGACGGGTATGCAATCGTCACGAGGATGCCGACGATGGCAACGGCGATCATGAGCTCGATGATCGTGAATCCCGCCGCCGCGCAGGTTTTGCGCGCGCGCCCGGTCTCGGACATTGGGAATTCCGCGGAATCGGCAGTAGTGAACGCAACGCGCGGCCGCTCAGGGCGTTCGCGCTTGGTCCATGTGATTCCGAATAATGACGACGTGCTCCGTCGTTGCGCTCTCACGTGTGTCCCCCCGGACAAATATCCCGATCCCCGCAACGGCGAGATGCACTTGTACTTTCATGCAGTTAGACGTTGCGAGAACAATCTAGCAGATTGCGGTTATAGGACATGTGAACTACGCAACATCCGGCAAATTTTTTTCTGTGAAAAACTTTTCGAATCAAGGTCTGAGCGCGCGCGTGTGACGGATTTAACGGCGCCAGCCGACGACCGCCTTCCCCAAGGAAATTCGGGTGATTTCCGGCGGGCGGTGAGAGGGCCCGCTTGAAGCGAATTCAGTCCGGGATCCGGCCGCAGGGATAGCCCTTGCCGTAGCCGAATTCCACCAGCATGTAGCTCTTGACCGGGCCCTCCCTGGCGATGGCGGGCTGGAACCTGAGCCCCTGCACGCTTTCCAGGGCGCTCTTTTGGAACGGCGGCGCCGCGCAGACCACGTCGGCCTGCGCCACCCAACCGTACTCGTTGATCAGCAGCTGCAGGACGACAGCCCCGCTTTTCTGCTCGAACTGGCCGGTGGGGTAGCGCAGCTTGGGGTCACCGAGCGGACGCGCCGGCGATTTCAGCCGCGGCGACTTGAAATGGATGTAGCGCGCGCCGCCCACCTCGATGTATTCCTCGGGATTGTCTTTCAGCTTCTCGGACAGCAGCAGGACGCGAACCCTCACTTCCTGCCGGCGCGCGGGGCGGGTTTCCGCATCCTTCTGAATAGTCGCCGCCTGTGCAAGGCGAGCCGCTTGTGGCGTGTCGGCAGCCCCCTGCGCCTGCGCATGTGCGGCCGCTGCCACCATCGTTGCAAGCCCGATCGCGCCGAGCATTTCGGACTTGCCGCAACTCATGGGTGTCATGCCGGATCGTTGAAGCGGGGCGGCGACCGGCTCCCCGGTGGCCGGCCGCCGCGCTCCACGCTGAGTGGTTACTAGTACAGTTCGCGCCAGGACACGCGACTGCCGAGCGCGCCGCCGCTGCCCGGGTTCACGCCTTCCGTCTTTTTCTTGCCGGCGACGTCGATGTTGGTGAGCTTCAACTGGCCGCTTGGCAGGCGGTAGACCACGAATCCGGCGGCAAGCGCCGAGCCGAGCTTCATCCCGACAATCTGACCCGGCGCCGATGCGACATACGAGCCGGTCTGGTAGTCGAACTGGTAGAGGAACGCGTCACCGCCGGTCGAGCAGGCGTCGCTGTTCGGCTCGTTCGTCACCACCAGCAGCACGCCCTTCACGAGCTGGGGATCGATGCTGACGCGCTCGCCGGGCGAGTCGCCTGCCGGGTTGAGGTCCACGTACCAGCCGTTCTGCGTGCTCCAGTCCACCGCGTTTTGCGAGACCGTGCGGCTGATCGGGTCGACGACCGACAGAGTCTGCTGCACCAGTTTCGCGCCGGAAGCGCGCAGGTCTCCGAGATTCGAGCCGGTGTCCTTGATCCCGTACACCGTCTGCTGATAGGCGAGATCCAGCACCCCGAGCGTCACCGGGTCCGGTATGTCCGTGGCGCCGAGGAAACGGCCGGTCCCGAAGTACACCACGTTGAAGGCGGGCGCGGGGGTGTCGAAGCGCGTGATATCCGGCCGCGTCGTGATGGACTGCATCTTGCCGCTTGCGTCGCGCGCCTGGCCAATGAGCTGGAACTGGCGATTCTGCACGTCGAAGCTGAACATGTTGCCGAGCAGGTCCCCGCCGTAGACGAAGGTCGTGGTGTTGTTCACCGCGAAGTTGAGGGCAAAGCCCGTGATCTTGGCGAACCCGCTGGGGGTGGTGGCGTCACCCACGCCGGTGTCCTTCTTGTCGATGAGCTTCCCGGTTTCGACGTCGAGGATGTAGAGATAGCCCTTGCCGTCGCCGGGCAAGACGTTGTTGTAGCCGGAGGAGACCATTACCACCCAGTTGCCGTCCTTGGGGTCCTTGGTGATGATCGGCTGGCCGTAGGTGTATCCGACGTTGTCGTCCTTCTCGGTGCACTCCAGCTTCCCCGTCGGGTCCGAGCAGAACTCCCAAAGGCCCTTCGGGCTGCTCGGATTGGTGATGTCGATCGCGTAGTAGCCGCGGCCGCCGGCGTTCAGGCCTCCGACCAGAACCGTCTTCCACTGGTTCACGGACTTGAAAAACACGTCCATCACGACCGGCGAGCCGTCCACGTAGAAGCGGTGGGACTTGTCGTAAGTGGTGCTTGCGAGCTTGTACAGCTCCGGCCACAGCATGCGCGGCACCCAGGCCCAGATTTCCGCTCCGGTGTCGGCGTTAAAGGCGTGCAGCATGCCGTCGTTGGCCGCGATGTAGAGCACCGCCTGACGGCTTGCGTTCGCCGTCTTGAACGAGCTGTAGGTGGGCGTTACGGCGTCGCCGTAGAGCAGCGTAGGTTCGGCGACGAAAGCGGGCTTCGCGTTCACGACGTCGCCCAGCACGTGCTCGCGGTCGCGGAACACCACGCCATCCTCCTTCTTGGACTGGCCGCGCAGCCACCTGATGAGGTTGTCGCCATTATTAACCACCCCTTGCTGGCCGGGCGTCAACGACGGGCATTGCGGCAGGGACGCGCATTTGTTGTCGAAGTGCGCTCTCTGCGGGATGCTCATGTTGGCGTAGGTGAAGGCCTTGCGGTTGTCTGCAAAGACGGTAGTGAAGGTGTAGATGGTGCGCGTATCGCTGTTGATCGTGACCCGCGCGTCGAGCTGGGATCCCGCCGACCACACGACTCCCGGGAGCACCGTCCCGTCGGTGGTGTTGATTTGTTCGGCTATGACTTCCCCGTCCCATTTCACCGTGCGGTAGGTCGAGGAGAAGATGAAGTTGTCGGTCGGGGTGATGTTCGGCGTGCTGGTGGCCGATGCGGCCGCGGCGCCGGTCGTGATCTGGATCGTAGCCAGGGCCGTGGCGAGCCCGCTCTTCAAGTCCTGCGTTCGCTTGGCGCTGAAATAGAGGCCGCGCCCGTTGACCGCCGCGTGCCACAAGTCGTCGAGCGCCGTGGGCTGGCCTGATTTCGGCTCCGGCCAGTTGCAGGTACCGTTGGTCCATGAGCAGCCGGAGGGCTGCCCGGCCTTGATCTTGGCGAAGTCGCCGGTCGTGGCAGTCTCATAATCCGGGCGGTAGGTCATCAAACCGTCCAGCCCGAGGCCGAGGGTGAACGTAACCATGTGCTGGTGCGCAGCCTTGTCCTTGTCCGTGGTGGGCACGTTGTCCTTCGATACCGCCCCGGTCGGCCGCAGGTCGGTCTTGTAGTAGTACATCGCCACGTCGGCGAGCGTATCCTTCGAGCCGTTGAGATTGCCGTCGTAGTAACCTCCGTACAGCCCATCCTGCCGCTTGGAAAAGCCGGCATCGACGTTGTCCTGGTTGTCCATGTTGCTCCCGTCCAGCTTCTTGCCCGGGTCGCTGTCGTAGTAGCCGTCGGTCGTGAGGAGCGCGAAATTCTGCTGGCACGAGAACTGGACCGGATCGTCCGGCAGGTCGGAGTTGATGCCGTCGGTCTTTCCCCCGTAATGGCGCCCGACGCGCGAGAGCGCTTCCTTCAGCGGCGTGCCGCTGATATGCGGCGAGTTGTAGAGCGTGTTGTACCAGGCGGACCGATGCGTGGCATCGAACTTGTTGAGCTTGAGGTAATATTCACTGGCTGGCGAGCCGACGTTGATCGTCACGAAACCGATGCGGTAGCGGTCATCGAGTCCCAGGAACGCCTGGCCGGTGACGGTTTTCATGAGCGAGGCGCGGATGCGGTAGTAGGAGTACCAGTTCGCGAAGTTCTGCAGTTCCTCCGCGTACGTGCAGTTGGGCTTGGCCGCGCAGTCGGTGCGGTTGGGCCGGTTGCCGTAGGTCGAAACGGAAGACTTGATGTCGGTGCGCGTGAAATTCCCGAAGCGCGTATATTTGTAGGTGCTGTCCGTTTTCGACTTGCACTTTGCGGTCGTAGCGGGAGAGCCGCCAAGGCCGCTCACCACGGCGGGATCTGCCGCGAAGGCCGCTGTCTTGCAATAACGCACGGGCGCCGGCACGGGGTTGGTGGCCGTCGGCACCGTGGAGGCCACGCAATTCACCAGGGTATCGTCCGTGCAATGCTCGCGCGGTGAGATGACGAAAAAATACGGATTAGTGATGTCCTTGGTGACAGCGTTGCGGAACCCCGTGGTCGGATAGCCGCCGCTCCCATCCGTGCTCGTGTTATTGAAGGTAAATGACGACCCGGGCATGTTGATGCCGTTGCGCCGGCATTTGCTTGTATCGGTCAAATCGCTCGAGCTGGGGCTGCTCGAGGTGCAGAAATACATTTCACGGTAGGTATTCGTCAGGTTCTTGGTTCCGCCGCCGAGATACGGATCGTCCTTGGCGGCCGTGGGATCCGCGCTGCCCAGGCTCGCGCCGGTGGAATCGACCGCCGGCGCGTAGGTAACCTGCGGGTTGTAGTAAAGGGAGTTGAACTCTCCGGCAAAGTAGGGCGCATCAGCCCGTTTGCAGGTTGTGCCCACGACGTCGCAGCTCGAGGAACCGCACGTCTTGCACGCGTTGACCTCATCGACCTCGTCAGGCATGTTGTCGCTGCGCATGCTCGTTGAATTGTCGAGGATGAACATGAGATTCGGCAGCACTGTCGCGCTCGCCGAGGTGCCGAGCGGTGCCTGCGCCAGGTCGGCCTGCGCCGCGCCGGTGAGCCCGGGCTTCGCACCGAGGATGGCAGCGAGCGCGGCCGCGATTCCCAGGGAAAGGACAGAGTTGGCGGTTTTCATGGTCGTGTACTCCTGCTGATTTCGAAGTGCGTCAGAGTGGGATTGCAACCATCGATTGCACGAAACTCACCGTATTGCGCGGGCCTTGCGAGCGCACGGTGATCCGGTAGAAGGGCCTGGGGTCGGACAGGTAACCTGGGGCGCCCACGGCGAAGCTGTCGCCCTGTGCCGGCGGCGGCGGGGTGCCGACCGCCGGTGTGTCCAGCGCGCACTGCTGATTGGCCGCGTTATAAGCCGCGCCACCGAGCGTGCACATGCGGTGGATCACGTAGGAAATCGTGTTGCCGGCCGCATCGGGGCCCACCGTGACCGCGTCCGCCCACGTCGCGGGATTGTTCCAGTCGAGCGAGCCGACCGGCTTGTTGGAGTAGTAGCCCTTGGCGAGGTCGCTGTTTATGAGCGCGGGGCGATTCGCCATGAGCCATTGAAAGGCGGTTTCGATGCCGTTATCGGAGGACTGGATCGTCCCCTGCTTGAAGGCGAGGTTGCCCGCGATCAGCGTGGTCGTGTCCACCGAGCGCATGATTGCGATCCCGGCGAGGGTCATCGCCACCAGCACGATCAGCGCGATGAAGAGGACTGCGCCGCGCGCCCGCGAGGCAAGCGTGACCGGACGCCGGAAAGCAGGGTTAGCGAGGGTCATGGCTAGGGCTTCCAGATCAGGTTGCGCAGAGGCACCACCGTCTGGAATACCTTGTAGCGGTAATGCCGGTCATCTGCGGTGAGATTCCACACCGGCCCGGCGGTGGTCGGCGCTGCGGCCGAGTCCTCCCACATCCGGATCGTGGCGGAACTGACCTCTTCCTTTTCGTAAAGTCCCGAACGGGCGACCACCGCAACCCGTACTGCCAGCACCTGCGCCCACTGCGCGGCGGTGGCCGGCGTGATCTCGTCGAAGAGATCCACCACGCCATCGCTGTTGGTGTCCTTTCCGTATTGCGCCTGCAACTGGACGACGTTGTCGAAGAGCGGGGTTGCGCCGGGCGGAACGGAGCCAAAAAGCATCTGTTGCCGCACGAGCTGGCCGTTCTGCACCGAGTAAATGTTGTTCGAGGGCAGCGAACCGATGTTGAACAGCTTGGCGTTCGTGGTGTAGGGGATGCCGCTTCCGGGTGGCATGGCTGACGGGTTATAGCGGACGTCTTTCTGAGTTCCCGTGTTGGGATCGGTGTATTTCCCGGGGTTGTGGACGACCTCGCCGGTCGGGATAGCCCCACCCGGCAAATTGCTCACCTGTGCGAGCGTGCAGTCCTTGCCGGCTTCCGCGGCGATCACGATATCCCCTTCCTGAAAACCGTATGGGTTGCTTACTTTGAAGTCGGAAGATGCGCTTGGCATGCTCTGAGAGATGCTTGCGGGGTTGGGCAGCAGCTCACCGCTGCCGTACATCACAGTAATCGTGTCCGGTGCACCCGCCGCGCCCTGCGTGATCACTACGGGGATAAGATCAAGGGTGAAGTTGCTCCCGCTCAGAGCATCACGGCCCTGGATCTTGCATCCGAGAAACTCGAGGTTGTTGATGCCGTATCCTGCCTGCCGCAGTTCCCGCTCCACCGTGAACAGCGCGAGCGTGCCGCTGGTCTGCGCCTCCCCGCCGGAAGTCGTGGTGCGCTTCTGTCCCTCGAACACCGCAAACACCTGGAAGATCGCAAGGCTCGCGATGATCCCGATCGCGGCCGCGACCAGGAGCTCGACCAGGCTCATGCCGCGTTGTGTTTTCCGGATGGCTGGAGTCGTGCGCATGGCTCACCCGTTGATGTAGGCCATCGTGGTGTGACGGTGTATGTCCGTGCCGCCGGGCAGCTGCCAGCGCACGGTTATCGTCACCGTCGTGCCCGCGACCGTGATGATCGGGCGGTTGGCTGCGGCAGTGACGCCCGGCAGCGCGTTTTGAACGCTGGTTACCCAGTTGTCGATCGCCGCCGGCGGCGTGCCGGAGCCGGCGTAGGCGTAGGAACCGAGACTCCCGCGGTTCACCCACATCTGGCCGATGATCTGGTTGGCGAAAAACGCTGCGTCGCTGCGATACTTGGCGTCCGACATGTGCTTGATTGCGAGCGCCTGCATGCCCACCAGCGCCAGTATCCCGATTGAGAAGATAAGGATGCCGATCAGCGCCTCGAGCAGCGTGGCGCCCCGCTGACCCGCGTTCGATTTCATGGTGACGGATATTGTCTTTTCCATTTGGCCGTCCCCCTGTTATGTGCAGCCCGCCGGCACGATTTGCACCTGCGGGAGCGGGGGTATGCAGGTGCGTGTATCGGAGGCAGGCACTTTCGGATCGCACATCCGGATGTTGCCGCCCGCTCGAACCAGGATGCACAACTCGCGGCTGTCCGCGGCGGCGATCAACGGCGAGTCGATCTTGATCTCGGTGATCGTCGGCGTGGCGTCGTTGTTCGTGGTGATGCTGCCGAAGCCGTTGAAGGTGATTGTGGTCGCCCCTACCGGCGCGACGGTGACCGCTGAAGTGGCCGACCCTTCGCCGGCTACACGGGACTGGATGAGTTCATCCGTGCTGGGTACGCGGGCGGTCCAGCCCGAGGACGCGTCCATCCGCAGCTCGACGTTGACGTTGCGGCGTATCGCCTCTGCCCGCGCGAGCTGCATGCCGTTGAGAATCGCCTCGCCGGCGGTGCGGATCTGGGTGTTCTGCATCCATATCGCGAAATTCGGGAGCGCGACGTAGAGCAGGATTGCCAGAACGGCAATCGTGATCAGAAGCTCGATGATGGTAAAGCCGGCGCTTCGCATGGCGTCTAGCAGGTCCCGTCCTTGCGCCGCACCCAGCAAGCGGGGTTGGGGGCTCCGTTCCAGCCCGCACCGAGCGTCGCCGTCGCGCGGACATTTGCTTGATTCAACGTGTAGACGAAATTCGTCAGGCCCTGGTTCGCGACGCCGGTTGCGGTGATGGTGTAGGTCTGCGCCGGAGCCGCACCCGGTGCGCAGGCAAAAGTGAAGTACTGCGAGTTCGGAGCCGTCACACCGCATCCGTTGAGCCCGGCGCCGTCGTAGCGGCGGTTGTCCTGGTAGAACTGCTCCATGCGCACGCGGAAATCCGAGAGCGCAGTGAAGGCCTCGACGAGCTTCGAGCGCTGGACGTAATCGTTGTATGCCGGCAGCGCGACGGCCGCCAGGATGGAGATGATGGCGATCACGATCAGCAGCTCGATCACTGTGAATCCGCGTTGTTGCGTCATTGCCCGCTCCTTTCAGCGAGGGAAAAGATAGTGCGTCGGGACGGTATCCGCCAGAGTCAACCGATGGGAGGACCCCGGCGGGCCATGGACGGTTTCTGCGTACGGCACTTTCACACAGTGCCGCGCGCGACGCGCGAAATAATTCACGGAGGATCCGCGCGTCGAATTCACTGCGAAAATCGCGTCTTGCGCGCGGCGCGGCGGTGATGAATTTGCCGGAAGCTGCACGAAAAATGACGACGCGGGTGAGCGTGGAAACGTGCGCAACCGGATTTCTTTTGCACCGAGAACACGATCGAGATACCGGTTGCCGCCGAACGATTCCGGTGATGCGATCGAGACCATATCGTGGGTCGATCGCCGCCGCGTCTCCGTTCATCGCCGGCCCGGGGGCGCCTGACGGTTAGCAGAAAGGCCGGAGGAGGGAGGCAGAGGGGGAGGTCGCAGAAAGGCGCCCGCAGGAAGGCACCTTCCGGCCAAAATTAGACTTAGTCCAATATTACGGCTACAATATTAATCCAAATGCAGCCAATGCCTTACACGCGCGATACCCTGGTCGAGATGCTGCGTTCCCACGGCATCAATCCGACGCACCAGAGGATCGAGATCGCCTATGCCCTGTTCGCGCGCGGCGAGCACCTGTCGGCCGACCAGATCCTTGCGATCGTCAACAGCCGCCATTCGGAAACTTCGAAAGCGACGGTCTACAACACGCTCAATCTCTTTCTCGAGAAAAAGCTCGTCCGGGAAGTGATCGTGGATCCGCACAAGGTGTTCTACGATCCCAACACCGATGCGCACCACCACATCTACAACGTCGATACCGGGGAGCTGACGGACATTGACGCGAGCCGCATCGAAATCTCGGGCCTGCCGCCGCTGCCGGAGAATATGGTTGCCGACGGCGTCGACATCATCGTGCGCGTCCGCGCGCGCGCGTCCTGACCCTTTGCTGTAGAATTCGCGCGCTGAAGCTGGCGTAGCTCAGCTGGTAGAGCAACTGATTCGTAATCAGTAGGTCGGTGGTTCGAGTCCACTCGCCAGCACCAGAAAAAGCTGCCGCACGGCAGCTTTTTTTCATCCGGCGTCAGAGAACACCGGACATTCCGCCGTCGAGATTGATGCTGGTTCCCGTCACGTAGCTTGCCGCGTCCGACACCAGGAACGCGATCACGCTGGCGACTTCCTCCGCCTCGCCGACCCGTCCGAGCGGGATGTCCTTCGCCGTCTGCCGGTAGTACTCATCGGCGCTGAGTCCCTGGCTCGCGTAGCGCCTCTCGTGCTGGCCGGACTTGATCTTGCCGATGCACACCGTATTCACGAGAATGTTGTCGCCCGCGATTTCCTTCGACAACGCCTTGGTGATGGCGAGCCCCGCGGCGCGCGAGACCGAGGTCGGCATCGATTCCGCGCCTGGCTGCTTGGCGCTCGAGATCGTGATGTTGACGACGCGGCCGCCGCCCTGCTTCTTCATGTGCGGCACGGCGAGGCGCGTGCAGCGGATCGCGCCGAATACCTTGAGCTCGAGGTCCGCGCTCCAGGCCGCGTCGTCCACCTCGATGAACCTGCCGCGGGCGGAGGCTCCGGCGTTGTTGACGAGGATGTCGATGCGCCCGAAACGCTCGACGACCGCGTTCATGAAACGTTCGATGTCCCCCGCCTTGCTGACGTCGGCCGCGACCGCGAGCGCGTCGGCGCCGAGATTCCTGAGCTCCGCCGACGTCTTGTCGAGCGGCTCCTGGCGCCTCGCGCAAATGGCCACTCGCGCGCCTTCCCGCGCGAGCCTCAACGCGGTGGCGCGTCCGATGCCGTCCGTGCCGCCGGTAATGACCGCGACCTTTCCTTTGAGTCCCAGTTCCATGGGCCCCCCCTATAGGGCGAACGAGCGGATTGTAGAACGGGCCAGCCCTCTCCACGTGCCTGCAGTGTGAGGTTTTCCTATTCACTATTTCCGCGAAAAGCGTAGGATATCCGCATGGAATCGCACGAACTTTCCAAATGGATGCCCGTATGAATTATGTATTCGAGACGACAGGCAGCACCTGCATGACGATGGGACGGATCGTTAACGCCTGCGTGGCACTGTCGCTCGCCTGCCTCGCCGCCACCCATGCCCTCGCATCCGAAAGCGCGCCGGAGTCCGCGCCGCCTACCGCCCGCGCGCAGCAGGAAATGAGCGTTGACGCGCTCTCGGTCGTCAAGGTGCGTAGCAAGGCAGTCGCCAACGCGCGCACGCTGCGCAGCCTGGGCACGCAGCGCGAGGGCACCGGGGTGGTGATCGACTCGGAGGGCCTGGTGCTCACCATCGGCTACCTGATCATCGAGGCGGAGACCGTGGAGCTGTCCACCGCCGACGGGCGCGCCTTCCCGGCCACGGTCATCGGCTACGACAACACGAGCGGCTTCGGCCTGCTCAAGGCATTGCGCCCGCTGCCGGTGAAGCCGATTCAGTTCGGGCAATCCGCGAAGATCGCGGAGCGCGAGATGGTGCTGATCGTGGGCTTTGACGGCGTGGCGCCGGCCTACGTCGTGTCGCGCCGTCCGTTCGTGGGCTACTGGGAATACCTGCTCGACGAGGCGATCTACACCGCCCCGGCCACGGTCAACTGGAGCGGCGCCGCGCTGTTGAGCCGCGAGGGCAGGCTGCTCGGCATCGGCTCGCTGGTGGTGGGCGACGCCATGGGAACACGGACGCAGGTGCCGGGCAACATGTTCGTGCCGATCGACCTGCTAAAGCCGATGCTCGGCGACCTCATCGCCACCGGTCGGGCGTCCGGCAAGCCGCGACCGTGGCTCGGTATCAACACCCAGGAAGTGCAGGGCAACGTGATCGTCACGCGCGTCTCGCCCGATAGCCCCGCGGAGCAGGCGAGCCTGAGGACCGGTGACATCATCGTCGGCCTGGGCGGCCAGGCGATCAAGGGCCAAGCCGATTTCTATACCCGGATCTGGTCGCACGGAGAGGCGGGGGTAGAGATCCCGCTCGAAGTGCTGCGCAACGGGCGTGTCGAGGGCTTCTCGGTCAAGTCGGTCGACCGCGAGCAGTACCTGCGGCCCAAGCCTACCTACTAGAACATTCCCATGCCCGCCACGCCGGTGGCGAGGTCCATCTGCTCGACGAGCTTCTTGGCGACGAGATTGCGCAGCGTCTCGGTCGTGCCGCCGCCGAGGCTGCCGTAGCGCGCGCCGCGGAAGAAGCGCGAGACCGGGAACTCATCGGTAAAGCCGTAGCCGCCGTGTACCTGGATCGCCTCGGAGGTGACGCGGATGCTCATCTCGTTGCAGTAGATCTTGGCCATCGCGGCGAGCGCGGGATCGGGGAAACGCTCGCCGCTCACCGCGGCGCGGTAAAGGAGCCCGCGCGCCGCCTCGATCTCGATGTACATGTCGGCGGCCTTCCAGCGCAGTCCCTGGAACTCGCCAATCTTGCGGCCGAAGGCGGAGCGTTCGCGCATGTAGCGCACGGCTTCCTCCAGCGCGCCTTCGGCAAGCCCCAGGCAGATCGCGGGATTGAGGCAGCGCTGGGTGTTGAACGCCGAGAGCAGCCGCTTCATCCCGTCATCGCGGACGACCAGGTTCTCGAGCGGCAGCTCGACGTTGTCGAAGACCACCTCGGACAGGTATTCGCCGCCCATCGTGTGGAAGCTCGACTTGACGGTCATGCCCTTCGCGCCGCCCGGCACCAGCACGCAGCCGATGCCCCTGGCGCCGGGCACCTTGTTGACGCGGGTGAACACGACCAGCATCTCGGCGATATCGGCGCGCGAGATCAGCGTCTTCGCGCCATTCACGATGACGCGGTCGCTCCGGACCTCGGTATTGGTGGCGTAATTCGGCACGTCGGTGCCGGCGTTGGGCTCGGTCATGCAGATGGCGAGAAACGCCTCGCCGGTTGCAACCCGCGGCAGGATGCGCCGCTTGATCGACTCCGGCGCGTAGCTGGCGATGACCCGCGTCTGGACGCCGAGCTCGCCGAGGGCCGCCATCGCGGTCACGTAGCAGACCTTGCCGATTTCCTCGAGCACCAGCACCGTGTCGAGGATGCCGAGGCCGGAGCCGCCATACTCCTGCGGCACCGCCATGCCGAGCACGCCGATTCCGGCGAGGGTCTTCATGTTTTCCGCCGGCCAGGTCCCGTCGAGATACCGGATCGCACGCGCCCTGAAGTCCTTCTGGCACACCCGCCGCACCGCGTCTACGAGCGCGCGCTGCTCTTCGCTGATTCTGAAATCCACCGCGGTAGATTAAACACCTATTTGACGCTGCTCAAGCCCGTATCCTAGACTGCGGACTCCTCTCAGCATTCAGTCCCCTTCAACGAGGCGCTCATGGATCAGCCGAAAGCCGCACCGACAATCACCGGACAGGAGCATTGGACGACGAAAGGCGACGTCCGGCTCTTTCTGTGGGAAAAGCGCGCCGCCGGCGCGAAGGCGCCGCGGGGAACGGTCCTGTTCGTGCACGGCTCGTCGATGGGCTCGCAACCGACGTTCGACCTGCAGGTGCCGGGACGGCCCCACTCCTCTGCGATGGATTACTTCGCCGGGCTCGGCTTCGACACCTGGTGCATGGACATGGAGGGCTACGGCCGCTCGGACAAGAAGCGCGACATCAACTGCGACATTGCCAACGGCGCGGACGATCTCGCGGCGGGGACCGAATACATCATGAAGACGCGCGGGACGAAGCAATTCCTCGCGTACGGCATTTCATCCGGTGCGCTGCGTGCGGCGCTCTTCGCGCAGCGCCATCCGGAGCGGGTGCAGCGACTCGCGCTCGACGCCTTCGTCTGGACTGGCGAAGGCAGCCCGACGCTCGCCGAGCGGCGCAAAAAGCTCCCCGAGTTCCAGGCGAAAAACCGCCGCCCGATCGATCGCGCCTTCGTGCGCAGCATCTTCAACCGCGATCACCCGGGCTGCGCCGAGGACAAGGTGATCGAGGCGTTCGCCGATCACATCCTCAAGCTCGACGACTCGGTGCCGACCGGTACCTACGTGGATATGTGCACAAAGCTGCCGGTGGTGGACCCGGCGAAGATCCCGGTGCCGACGCTCATCATGCGCGGCCAGTTCGACGGCATCGCGGGGTTCGACGACCTCACGGAATTCTTCAAGCGCCTGCCCAACCCGGACAAGCAGTTCGCCGTGATGTCCGGCATCTCGCACGCGAGCTTCCACCAGATCAATTACCTGATGGTTTACCATATCCTGCAAGCGTTCTTCACGCAGCCGGAGCCGATTTACCGCGGGTAGGAATGCGGTCGATGTCGTGGGCGTCAGTTATTAAACCAACAAGGAGTAAATAATGTTCAAGTGGAAATTGCTGCATTTCAGCGCCGTCGCCGCGGGACTTTTGGCCGGCGTTGTGGCGCAGGCGCAGACGTGGCCGGCAAAGCCCGTGCGCATCATCGTACCGTTCGCGCCGGGCGGCGGGACCGATATCCAGGCGCGCCTGCTCGGGAAGAACTTCTTCGAGAGCATGGGGCAGACGTTCGTGGTGGAAAACCGCGCAGGCGCGAGCGGGATCATCGGCGCCGAGCTCGGCGCCCGCGCGCCGGCGGACGGCTATACCATCCTGTTCACCACCGCGTCGCTCGCGGTCAACGTCACGCTCTACGGCAGCCGGGTGAAGTTCGACCCCCTTAAGGATCTCGCCCCGGTCAGCTGGATCACGTCGACACCGCTCGTGCTCGTCACGCACCCCAGCGTGCCGGTGAAATCCGTGAAGGAGCTCGTCGCGCTCGCGAAGAAGACCGGCGCGCTGAACGCCGCGTCCAATGGGGCGGGAACGACGAGCCACCTTTCGATCGAGATGCTGAAGCAGATGGCGGCGGTCAAGGCTACGCATATCCCATTCAAGGGCGGCGGCCCGTCGATGATCTCGGTGGTGAGCGGCGAGACGGATTTTCTGTTTGCGACCGGCCCGGTGGCCGCGCCGCAGCTCAAGTCGGGCAAGGTCAGGGGGCTGGCCGTCACCACGGCGAAGAAATCGTCCGCATTCCCCGCGCTGCCGACGATGGCGTCCGTTTATCCCGGCTTCGAATCGGACAACTGGTACGCGATGTTTTTCCCGGCGGGCACGCCCAAGCCGATCGTGGACAGGCTGAACGCGGAGATCAAGAAGGCGCTCAACGCGGCCGACATCCGGGATTTCATGCCTCGCGAGGCGCTCGACCCGGTGGCGAGCACGCCCGCGGAGCTCGGCGCGCAGTTTCGGCGCGAGATCGAGCGCTACGCCAAGATCATCAAGGCCGGCAATATCAGGCTCGATTAGGCGCGGCCGCAGCGCGCACGGAAACGACGGGGCCGGCAGGCCCCGTTTCTTTTTCTGGAGAGGTCGCAAGTTCGCCGTTCCGCCCTGATTTAACGGAGTTTTTCCTTCGCAGCAATCAAAGGGTTGCAATCGAGTCCAATGCGTGGAACCATGACCTCGCAACAACACTAATTCAATAAAACGAGGAGGACTCACAATGAGGAAGCTTATCCCGCAGGGCATTCCGGGCGCGGCCGTGGCGGCGGCTGCGTTGCTGATTTCCACATCCGTTTCCGCGCAGGCCTGGCCGGAGAAAGTCGTGCGCGTGATCGTGCCGTTCGGTACCGGCGGCGGCACCGATATCCAGGCGCGCCTGCTTTCCGACAATCTGCGCAGAATCACCGGGCAGAATTTCATCGTGGAGAATCGCAGCGGCGCGGGCGGCCTTATCGGTGCGGAGCTGGTGGTGAACGGGAGCGCCGATGGCTACACGCTTCTGTTCACAACGGCGACATTGGCGATCAACACGACGCTTTATTCGAAGACGCTCAAGTTCAACACCAGGACCGACCTGATACCGTCCACTCTGGTGTCGAACGCCCCCAACGTGCTTTGCGTCCACCCGAGCGTGCCTGCGAAATCGGTGAAGGAGCTGATCGCTATTGGAAAGAGGACGTCCGAGGGGCTCAACAGCGGCGTCAACACCCCGGGCAGCACCAGCCATCTTGCCGCGGAAATGCTGGCGCAGCTGTCAGGGATCAAGACTGAGATCATCGCTTACACCGGCGGCGGCCCGGCGATGGCTGGTCTGGTCACGGGCGACATCGACCTGCTGTTCGCCACGGGTCCGGTCGCTGCGGCCGCGTTGAAGACCGGCCGCGTGCGCTGTCTGGCGGTGACGACTGCGGAAAAAAACCCGTCGTTCCCGGATCTGCCGGCAATCAAATCCATCGTTCCGGGTCTGGAAATCGGCAACTGGTATGCGATGTTCTTCCCGAAAGGCTCGCCGGCGGAGGCGGTCAACGGGCTGAGCAAGGTCATCAAGCAGGCGCTGGACGACCCGAAGATAAAGGCGTTCTACGCGCGTGAAGGGCTGGAGCCCGTTGGCAGCTCGCCTGAGGAATTGCGCCAGCAGCTCGAGCAGGACATCGTGAAGTACGCCAAGGTTATCAAGTCGCGGAAAATTCCGCTGCGGTAAGCAGCGACTCCCGCGCGCGGCGTCGATCGCCGCCCGCGATCGCAAACGGCGCCCTCCTTTGAGGAGGGCGCTTTTTTTCGGCTTGCACGGTTATTCGGCGTCAGGCTGCTGACCGGGCGCGGCGCGCTGAACGGCTTCGAGCGCCTGGCAGTTCTTCTCGATCCTCAGCAGCGTGGGGTAGGGCGCGACGTCGCACTTGAAGCGGTAGGCGTTGGCGAGCTGCGGCACGAGGCAGCAGTCCGCGAGGCCGGGGGCGTCACCGTGGCAGAACCTGCCCGTCTCGCGGTCGCCGGCAAGGCTCGCTTCGAGCGCTCCCAGGCCCTCGGCGATCCAGTGGCGGTACCACTTCTGCTTGGCATCGTCGCCGAGGCCCATCGGGCCAGTGAGGTAATTCAGCACCCTCAAGTTGTTCAGCGGATGGAGGTCGCAGGCGACCGCGAGCGCAAGCGCGCGCACCCGCGCCCGCGCCACCGGTTCCTTCGGCAGGAGCGGTGTTCGCGGGTAAACTTCATCAAGATATTCGATGATGGCGAGCGACTGCGTGAGCACACGCCCGCCATCCTCCAGCACCGGAACCAGGGCCTGGGGATTCAGCTTGCGATAGCCCGGAGCGCGCTGCTCGCCGCCGCCGCGCGTGAGATGCACCGGAACGGTCTCGTAGGAGAGGCCTTTGAGATTCAGCGCGATGCGGACGCGGTAGGCGGCGGAGCTGCGGAAGTATGAATAGAGCTTCATGCCTCACAGGGCGCCTGCTCGCGCCACAGGCCGAGGGCCTTCTGCGCCGGGCGGTCGGAAAAACTGAACAGCACGGCATCGCCCTCTGCTTCGTGCTGCACCTTGCTCCACGACGGCGCGACGAAGACATCCTGCGCCTCCCACTCGAACGTCCTGCCGTCGATGCGGGTGCGGCCGCGGCCCTCGACCGCGCAATACACGGTGCCGTCGGTCGCGCGGTACGGCCGGCCGCGGAAGCCCTTCGGCAACAGCTGCACGAACGCGCCGATGGTGGGCATCGGGTAGCCGCCGGTCGCTGGATTGGAATACTGGAGCTTCAGACCGTGGCACGGATGCCAGTCGTCCCCTCGGCGCAGCTGCTCGAGCGCTTCGCGGGTGCGGGCGTAGGGATAGCAGAACACCGGTGTCGTAAGCGACTGCGGCGCGTACCCGACCGGCAGCAGGTTCGAACCGTAGCGCGCCTGTGAATCGCCTTCCTTGCGCACGACCGGCTGGGTCGCCTCCGGATAGCGCTCCATGAATCCGGCGTCGAAGTAAGCGACCATCGGCACGTCGAGCCCGTCGAGCCACACGACCGGGTCGGCTCCCGGATTGCCGTGATCGTGCCAGGTCCACGACGGCGTGATGATGAAATCGCCGGGATGCATCGTCACGCGCTCGCCATCTACCGCCGTGTACGCACCCGTGCCCTCGACGATGAAGCGCAGCGCGGTCTGAGTGTGGCGGTGGCTCGGCGCGATTTCGCCGGGCAGGATCAGCTGCAACCCGGCGTAGAGCGTGTGCGTGATGGAGGACGCACCGCGCAGGCCGGGATTCTCGAGGACGAGAACGCGCCGCTCGGCTTCCGCCGCCGATATCAACTCGCCCGCTTCCATGACGTAGGAGCGGACATCGCGGTACTTCCACAGCGCGGGAACGCACGGTGTCGCGGGCTTCGGCGGAACCAGCGCACCCAGCACCTCCCACAGCGGCGTCATGTCGTGACGCGCAATGCGATCGTAGAACTCCCTCCGCTTCGGGTTGGGCTGAGCAGGGGCGGACATCGTCGGCTCGTGCGGCAGGCTGGATGTGGTTTGCGGTGCTTTATTTTAACCGCGGCCACTGGCATTTTCCCAGTTCGCGAGTGGGCGGTCACGCGGCGCTGGTTGTTGAATTGCCATATACTCCCCCGCTTTGACCACGCCAGCCCGCATGAAAACCTCGCCTTCCAACGTCCGTCCCGCTCCCGACAAGGTCCTCGTCCAGATCGCCGATTACGTCGAGCGCTACCCGGTGAAAAGCGCTCTCGCGCTCGAGACGGCGCGGCTTGCGCTGATCGACAGCCTGGGCTGCGGCTTCGAGGCGCTCGCTTACCCCGCCTGCACCAAGCTGCTCGGCCCGCTGGTGCCGGGCAGCGTCGTTCCGAACGGCGCGCGCGTGCCGGGCACGCCCTACGTGCTGGACCCCGAGCGCGCGACGTTCAACATCGGAATGCTCGTGCGCTGGCTCGACTTCAACGATGCGTTCTACGGCGCGACGGTGATCCATCCCTCCGACACCTTCTCCGGAATCCTGGCGGTCGCCGATTGGCTGTCGCGGTCGCGCGCGGCGCGGGGGAAGCAGCCGCTCGCCATGCGCGAGGTGCTGGAGTCGGCGGTCAAGAGCTACGAAATCATGGGCGGGCTCGCGCTCGAGAACGGGTTCACCGCCGCCGGGCTCGACCACACCATCCTGGTGAAGATCGCGACCACGCCGATTGTGACGAAGCTGCTCGGCGGCACGCACGAGGAGATCGTCGACGCCCTTTCGCAAGCGTGGGTGGACGGGCACGCGCTCGCGACCTTCCGCAGAAAGCCCAACACCGGCCCGCGCAAATCATGGGCGGCGGGCGACGCGGCGAGCCGCGGCGTGCGCATCGCGCTGATGACCGTGAAAGGCGAGATCGGCTGTCCCTCGGCGCTCACCGCGAAGACGTGGGGCTTCTACCACGTCCTGTTCAAGGACCGGCCGTTCCGGTTCCAGCGTCCCTTCGGCACCTACGTCATGGAGAACGTGCTGTTCAAGATTCCCTATCCGACGGCGTTCCACGGCCAGAGCGGAGTGGAAGCCGCGATCAAGCTCCATCCGCTGGTCAAGGGCCGGCTGGACGACGTGCAGCGCATCGAAGTGCGATGCCACAACTCGACCATGGTGATCCTCGACAAGTCAGGCCCGCTCCACAACCCCGCGGACCGCGACCACTGCATGCAGTACATGATGGCGATCGGCCTCATCTACGGCACCCTGACCGCGGAGCACTACGAGGACCACATCGCCGCCGACCCGCGCATCGACGCGCTGCGCGCGAAGATGAGGTTAAGGGAATCGGCGCAGTACGAGCGCGAGTATCACGACCCCGCGAAGCGCACCAACGCCAACTCGATCCAGGTGTTCTTCAGGGACGGCACGAAGACGCCGCTCTCCGAGGTGCTCTACCCCCTCGGCCACCGCCGCCGCCGCAAGGAGGGCGTTCCCGTGCTGGCGGAAAAATTCGAGAAGAGCGTCGCGCGCATCTTCGCCCCCAAGCAGCGTGACGCCATCCTGCGCGCCTGCCTCGACCCGAAGCGGCTGGAAGCGATGGCGGTGAACGAATTCATGGATCTGCTGGCGGTTTGAACGGAGGAAGCATGAGCCATACGGAACAGCGCAAGCGGTTGCGCGCGGTATTTGCCGGGACCAAGTGCCTGTCTCCGGCGAGCGTGTACGACGCGCTCTCGGCGCGCGTCGCCGAGTCCGTCGGCTACGAGATCGGCATGCTGGCGGGCTCGGTCGCGTCGAACACGACGCTCGCCGCGCCCGATCTCATCGTCCTGACCCTGACCGAGTTCGCCGACCAGGTGCGGCGCATCATGCGCGCAGCCAGGCTTTCCCTGATTGTGGACGCGGACCACGGATACGGCAACGCGTTGAACGTCATGCGCACGGTCGAGGAGCTCGAGCACGCCGGGGTATCCGCCATGAGCATCGAGGACACGGTGTTGCCGGCCCGCTTCGGGCAGGCCGGGGGCGCCGACGAGCTGATTTCGCTCGAGGAGATGGTCGGCAAGCTCAAGGCCGCGGTCGCCGCGCGCCGCGATCCCGCGACGATGCTGCTCGGACGCACGGCCGCCCTGAAGGTTGAGGGGACCGAGGGCGCCGTGAAGCGCGCAAGAGCTTTCGCGGCGTGCGGCGTGGATGCGATCTTCGTGGTCGGCGTCGAGTCGGCGGACCAGGTCAAGGCGGTCCACGACGCGGCGCGGCTCCCCGTCATGGTCGGATCGGCGCCGGCGGCGATCGGGCGCGAGGACTTCGCGACCGCGGGCGCACGCGTTCTCCTCCAGGGGCACCAGCCCCTGCCGGCCGCGGTAAAGGCGCTGAAGGAGGTCTATGCCCATCTCTACAACGGGGGCGCGCCGGCAGATCTCAGGGACAGGATCGCTTCGGCGAAGGAAATGGACGCGCTGGTGAGCGGCGAGGCCTACAAGAAATGGCAGCGTGACTATTTGCACTGAGACATACTTCAGTTGCCGGTTTGACGCTGTCATGGCAAATTGCGTGCGTGAACACTGTCGGCGCCGCTTGAAGCGCTTGAATCGGGCTGAAATGGGGACCATCACATGACTGGCTTGCTCGACCTCGCGATCAATTTCGGACTCGCGGCCCTTGTAATGGCTTGGACCGTTCACGGGTTCATCGAAGTCCGGATGCAGGGCCTGCGTACCCGGTCCGTCATCAAGTGTGCCCTGGCGATTGCCATCTATGCGGTCCTCGTGAGCGCCTGGTTCTACATGTACGTGACCACCAAGGACCTGGTTGCCAGAATGGACGCGTTCCCGGCAGTGGCGATAACCGGGGAATGGGGGCGCGAGCTGCCCTCGGACAAGCGCACCGAGTATACGCGCATCCTCGCGAGCTCCGTGTTCGTGAACTCCGGAAAATTCATTCAGTTCATCGACCAGGACGGCTCCCTGAAGCAGTACTCGCCAACGATAACCGATGTGAAGCAGCGCGATGCCTGGCTGCAGAACAAGCTCGAATCCACCGCCGACGCCCAGGCCTTCAAGCAGTTCGCGCTGGTATGGACAACGGTCCTCCCGTTGGGCCTCGTGGTGGCTTTCTTCTGGCCGGGCGGAATGCAGACACCGCGCTCCGGCGGCTCGACGAAACGAAGCGCGCCGTAACCGGGTGCAAGCCCGCTAGATCGCGGCAACCGTCTGCACCTCGATCAGGAATTCATCGCGCACCAGCCGGTCGATGTTGGGCAGCGTGTTCGGGGGATAGGGGAACTCCCGCGAACATGCGGGGAAACTCGCGCCGCCGGTACGCCATGAAACCCTCGATCAGCTGCGCGTCGGTCAGGTAGGTCGTGAACTGCACCACGTTCTTCCACGACGCCCCCGCGGATTCCTGACTTCTGCGGGCATGATGGCGCTACTCGCTTGTTGAACGATGCCGGGTCGGCGGGAGGGGTAGCGACGGGAACTATTGGTGAGCCAGGTAGTGCGCCAGCGCCTGTATATCGCTGTCGGGAACCTGGTAGAGGATTCCGTTCATGCTGGTATCGGTGCCGGAGCGCTTGTTGTCCCGGTACGCTTTCATCGTCGCGGCGAGGTAGTCTTCCGGCAGGCCCGTGAGGCGGGGCACCTGCTTCTGGCCGCGGTAGTCCTTGGTGTGGCAGGTGCCGCACCCCATCGCCTTCGCCAGCGCCGCGCCGCGCGCATGGAGTTGCGCGTCCGGCTTGCCGCTAATTCGCGCCGCAGGCTGGCGCGTGAAATACGCGGCAACGTCGACGAGGTCCCAATCGGAGAAGCCGTTCAGCATACCGGCCATCTGCGGCGCTTCGCGCAGGCCTTCGCGGAACAGGAACATCTGCAGCGCCAGGAACTCTTCCTGCTGGCCGGCGAGGGGAGGTGTGCCCGCGAGCGGCGGGCGATCCGGCGCGCCATGACAGGCCTCGCAGGCAGCTGCCTTGGCCTTGCCGCGTGACGGATCGGCGCTGGTCTGAGCGAGCGCCGCGCCCGCGGCGATGACGATGACCAGAAACGCAACGGCGCGGCGGATTCGGATCATCCGCCGCGCCGTGTCGAGGCCTTGCATTTATTTCTTGTAGCTTACCCGGTAGATGGCGCCATTCTGCTCATCGGAGACGAGCAGCGAGCCATCGGGCAGCTGCAGCACGTCCACCGGCCGGCCCCAGAATTGGTTCGCCTTCGGATCCATGAAGCCGGTCATGAACGGCGTCACTTTCGCGTTCTTGCCGTCCGCGGTTGCCCGCACGTTCGCGACGTCGAACGCGAAGAGCTTGTCGCGGTTCCACGACCCGCGGCGCGCGACGAAAATCGAGTTCACGTACTCCTTCGGAAACATGCTGCCGGTGTAGAAACGCATGCCGAGCGCGCCGGCGTGCGGGCCCATCAGCGCAACCGGCAGCGTTACCCCCTTGCACGCGTCCTTCTTCGGGAAGTCAAGGTCGGCAACGCCCTGCGCATGGCAGTACGGGAAGCCGAAGAACTGGCCGATCTTGGAAACGCGGTTCAGCTCGTCCTGCGGACCGTTGTCGCCCATCCAGTCGCGCCCGTTGTCGGTGAACCACAGCTGCCCGGTCTGCGGGTGGAAATCGAAGCCGACGGAATTCCTTACCCCGCGTGCCACTACCTCCATGCCGGAGCCGTCCGCGATGTAGCGGCGGATCTGCCCGTGCTCGGGGCTCGGCTCGCAAATGTTGCACGGAGAGCCAACCTGCACGTAGAGCTTGCTGTCGGGGCCGAAGGCGATGAACTTCCAGTTGTGGTGCACCTCGGGCGGCAGCTTGAACTGGGCGGTCAGCTCCACCGGCTTCACATTGGGGTTGTCCTCGATGCCGTCGTAGCGGAAGACCCGGTTGATCGCCATGACGTAGAGATTGCCGCCCTGGAACGCGACGCCGTTGGGCTGCACGAGCTTCTCGGCCAGGATGCGGTGCGTGCGCATGCCGCCCTTGTCCTTGATCTCGTAGACGCGCCCGATGACGCGCGTGCCGGCCCAGATCGTACCCTTGCTCCCGCGCGTCATCATGCGCACGCCGGGCATGCCATGCGCCCAGATTTCGACCTGGAAGCCCTTCGGCAGCTTGATCCGGTCGAGCGGGATTTCCGCGGGCGGGGTTATCGTCATCCTCGCTGCATGCGGAAACACATTGGGGTTCTTCATCCGCTCGGGCTTGTAGCCGCCCGATTTCTTCTGCCCTTCCGCCTGGGCCGGAGTGTGCGGCGTGGTCCGGGGCCCCATCATCTGCTGGGCCAGGGCATATCCGACCGTCAATGCCAGCCCGCCGAACACGAGCGTCCTGACGATCGGGGTGCGCAAAAAGCGTGAAAGTAGCGTGCTCATCGTTTTTCTCCTCCCGGTGGGTTGAAACGCGGACTCTGCCCGCCGCCAGCGCGGGCGTCTCTATGATACACAATGTACGCTGCTGTTAGAATCCGCGGGACTTGAGCTCCTCAGGCGGGGGAAGATGGTACGGGACGCTATCGTGCGCAAGGAACTGGGGATTGCCGTAGTCGGCGCGGGCCGCATCGGCGGGCTGCGCGCTCGGCTGGCTTCGGAGCATCCGGCAGTCAAGTTCATGGCGGTTTCCGACGCGGAACCCGCGCGGGCGCGCGATTTGGCGATGAAAACCGGCGCCCAGTTCCATTCAGGCGACAACGCCGCGGTCATTGCCCGCCCCGAGGTCAATGCCGTCATCGTTTCCTCCAGCGAGGGCGCGCACCTCGAGCCGCTCATCCAGGCGGTCGAGCTCGGCAAGCCGGTGCTGGTGGAAAAGCCGATCGCGCTCACGCTTCCCGATGCCGATCGTGTCATCCGC
>DATICE010000120.1:0-6259 GCA_035456985.1 Burkholderiales bacterium
GAACGGGTTCGGGTGCGGGGCGCGCGGCCAAATGTCGTCCGACAGACCCATGACCCACAGATGGTCGAACTGCATGCCGGTGGCTTCGAGCTCGCCCAGGACCTGTATTGGGACCTCGAGCGTCTCCGGCTGGAACAGGGCGTCCGCCGCCATGCGCCGCAACCGCGACATCGCGTCGGCGAACCCGGTGCGCGGCACGACGAAGTCGAGCGCGGCGAATTCGGCGAGCACCTCGTGCCATTTCGCGAGCGTCTGGAATTCCGTCGAGTCGAGGCCGCGCTCCCCGGGAAAGCCGACGAGGGCGAGCGCTTCCGAGATCGCCCGCGCCCACGCGGACGGCGGCTGCCCGCCGAAGAGACGCGCTTTCCGGAACTCGGCGAGTGCCGCAAGGCGCTGCGCGAGCGTTGGGCAGCCGGCGTCTGAACGCGCCATCAGCGCGAGCAGGCGCTCCAGCGTCAGGGCCGGCTCGGCGCGTTTCCTCAGCCACGCGTCGAGGCGCGCGCGCCGCGCGAGCTCGCTATCCGCACCGGCGATGAATGGCGAGCGGATCAGCCGGCTCGCGCGCTCGAAGTCGATCTCGCGCCCCGCGAGCTCGAGCGCGAGGAATGCGGCGTTGACGAGCGGGTACGACGCAAGCGGCTCGCCGAGGGAAATATTGAACGGCAGCGTGTCGTGGCGGCTGCCGGGCAGAGCATAGGCCGGCTCCATGACCGCGCTGAAAACCCTGCGGATCGCGCTGCGGTGCTTGGCGAGCTCGGGCACGATGATGCCGACGCGTGCCGCGCCGTTCGCCTCGAGGCGCGCGCGCGCCCACACCGCTGCACGGCGGATCTCGTCCGCGCTGTCCGCGCACGCGAGGCGCAGGCGTTCGCCGCCGGCCGGCTCGGGGCCCGCCTCCGCGACCTCGCAACCAGCCGCCGCGAGCGCATCGAACAACGCCTGTTGCTGCGGCATGACGAGGTCGAAACCGTAGTAAACCAGGGCGCGCGGCGTGCGGATGTCCGGGCGCGCCAGCAGCGGCGCCGTGACGTCGGCAAGGCGCGCGCTGTCCGTCTGCCGCGCGCGCCGGGTTGCGGCCTCGTAGCGCTGCGTCCATTGCCGGAATGCCTTGCCATCGTCATCGACGGGAAAGGCGCCGAGCCGGCCCGTCAGGCGCCAGGCATGGGCGAGCCGCCACGCCTCGCGCGCGACCGCGGCCGTCTCGGGAATGGCGAGGAGCAGATCGCCGGCGTCGGACTCGCGGACGATCGACTCCCACAGCGCCTGTTCCTGGGCAGGCGCGAGCAGGACCGGGAGCCCCGCGGCGTCGCTGGCATAGAGAGCGTCGCGGTAGGCGCGCTCGACGAAGGCGGTAAACGGCAGGATGTCCGCGGTGGGCCAGGCTGATTTGCCGGCCGCGGCCTGGCGCGCGTCGTACTCGCGCGTCAGGTGCGCCGCGAGCCGGCGGTTGGGGGTGACAACCGCGCACCCCGCTTCGATCCGCTGCGCGAGGTCTTGCCGCATGGCTGTGCGCGGCGGGCGGGCGTCTCGTCTTGCCGCCCGCCGCGGATCACTTCTCGAGGAGGTGCGCTTTTTCTTTGATCTTCGCCCACTCGGAGGCGTGGACGTGCGACGGGCGGAACAGGGATCGGCGGTACGTGGAGCAGGGGCCCGCTTGCGGGATGCGACCGTATAGCCGATCAAGGCGCGTCGTCCTAATGCCGATCCTGCGCGTCTCCGGGGTCAGATCCCAGAGGGCCCCTCTTCCGCCCGTCGACGCGCCCACGTTTTCCGTGGGGATGTGACCCCGGAGCACGCCCCGATGCGGACTGCCCCAACGCTGGCTATTTCTCAAGAAGATGCTCCTTCTCCTTTATCTTCGCCCATTCGTCCGCATCGGGCGGCGCGGGCTTCTTCTCGATGATCGGCTTCCACATCTTGGCGAGCTCGGCGTTCGCCTTGGTCCAGTGCTTTTGCTTGTCCGGAACGTCGTCCTCGGCGAAGATCGCCTCCACCGGGCATTCCGCCACGCACAGGGTGCAGTCGATGCACTCGTCGGGATCGATGACGAGCATGTTGGGGCCTTCGCGGAAGCAATCCACCGGGCATACATCAACGCAATCGGTATACTTGCACTTGATGCAGGTCTCGATCACGACGTAAGTCATAGTATTCCCTCGGAATTCCGGGAAAGCTTGAAATTGCGCGGAGAATGCATATCTTAGCAGACGTGACCGGACGCTGGCGGCATAGGGGAGCGGGGTCGCCCCTATGCAAAGTGGGGATTTTTCGCTAGCATACCGGGGCAAGTCTCATCGCCACACCTTCCGTGGCACATTCCGACCGATTCCCGAAGGCGATGTTTTCATGAGTCAAGACATCCATTACGTGACGGACGCGACGTTCGACCCGGAGGTGCTGCAGTCGCAGACTCCGGTGCTGGTGGACTACTGGGCCGAGTGGTGCGGCCCGTGCAAGATGATCGCGCCCATTCTCGCCGAGGTGGCGAAGGAGTACGCCGGGCGCCTGAAGGTCGCGAAGCTGAATATCGATGAGAACCAGTCGACCCCGCCCAAGTACGGCATCCGCGGCATACCCACGCTCATGCTCTTCAAGAACGGGGCCGTGGAGGCGACCAAGGTCGGCGCCCTTTCCAAATCACAACTGACCGCGTTTATTGACAGCCATATCTAAAGCTCCTAACCTTTCCCGCACGCGCCCGGGCGACCTCCGCCCGACCCCGCAGCAGGACACGGGCGTCGCCGACGCCGACGCCGTTCCCTCCCCTGCACTTCCCGGTTCCACCCAAAAAGGCCCGCAGTTTATGCATTTATCCGATCTGAAAAATCTCCACGTCGGCGAGCTCCTCGAGATGGCCGTCAAGAACGAGGTCGACGGCGCCAACCGCCTGCGCAAGCAGGAGCTGATCTTTGCCCTCCTCAAGAACCAGGCGAAGAAGGGCGAGAGCATCTATGGCGGCGGCACGCTGGAAGTGCTGCCCGACGGCTTCGGGTTCCTGCGCTCGCCCGACACCTCCTACCTCGCGGGCACCGACGACATCTACGTCTCGCCCTCCCAGATCCGCCGCTTCAACCTGCACACCGGCGACACGATCGAGGGCGAGATCCGCACGCCCAAGGACGGCGAGCGCTACTTCGCGCTGGTGAAGGTCGACAAGGTCAACGACGAGCCGCCCGAGGCCTCCAAGCACAAGATCCTGTTCGAGAACCTCACCCCCTACCATCCGACCGAGCACCTGAAGCTCGAGCGCGACATCAAGGCCGAGGAGAACATCACCGGGCGCATCCTTGACATCATCGCCCCCATCGGCAAGGGCCAGCGCGGGCTGATCGTCTCCCCGCCCAAGGCCGGGAAAACGGTGCTGATGCAGCAGCTCGCGCATGCCATCACCGCCAACTACCCCGCCGTGGTGCTGATCGTGCTGCTGATCGACGAGCGGCCCGAGGAAGTGACCGAGATGATCCGCTCGGTCAAGGGCGAGGTCGTGTCATCGACCTTCGACGAGCCGGCCTCGCGCCACGTGCAGGTCGCCGAGATGGTGATCGAGAAGGCGAAGCGGCTGGTCGAGCACAAGAAGGACGTGGTGATCCTGCTCGATTCGATCACTCGGCTTGCCCGCGCCTACAACACCGTGGTTCCGGCTTCCGGCAAGGTGCTGACGGGTGGCGTCGACGCGAACGCGCTGCAGCGCCCGAAGCGCTTCTTCGGCGCCGCGCGCAACATGGAGGAAGGGGGTTCCCTCACCATCCTCGCCACCGCACTGATCGACACCGGCAGCCGCATGGACGACGTGATCTACGAGGAATTCAAGGGCACCGGCAACATGGAGATCCACCTCGACCGGCGCATGTACGAGAAGCGCATCTTTCCGGCGATCAACGTCAACCGCTCCGGCACGCGTCGTGAGGAGCTGCTGATCAAGCAGGACGTGCTACAGAAGATCTGGGTGCTGCGCAAGCTCCTCTACCCGATGGACGAGCTGGAAGCCACCGAGTTCCTGCTCGACAAGATCCGGGCGACGAAGAACAACGCGGACTTTTTTGATTCCATGAGGCGAGGGTAAGCGCGCCAGCAGCTCTCATCGGTATGTCCGACCCGTCATTCCTGGTCCAAAGTCCCCGACCGTCTCCGGGGTCAGATCCCCACACAAAACGTGGGGCCCCTCTTCCGCCCTCCGACGGTCACTTCTTTGATTCGATGCGTCGAGGCTGATCGATTCCATGCCCGGGCTTACCGGTTTCCGATGTGAAATCCTGGCCCGCGTGTCGCGGGCACTCATGCTCGCGATTCTGCTCGCGGGCTGCACCCCGCTCCCGCCCACACCGCAGGACGTTCAGGCAAAAAAGTTCGAGGCCGTGCCGGACAAGGCGGTGATCTACGTGGTGCGGGACTCGCTGGACTTCAGCGAGGTTGCGGCGCAGATCTACGTTGGAGAGACCCTGCTGCCGGCGACCTACCCCGGAACCTACTACCGCTGGGTAGTACCGGCGGGCAGGCATACCATCACAGGGTACGGGCAGGATAACGGCAGGATCACCGTGGAGGTTCAGCAAGGCAGGATCTATTTCGTGCAGCAACGGGTGACGTACTTGAGGGTAATTGATTCCAGCTTCGCGCTCGTCAGCGAAGCGCAGGGGCGCGCCGCGGTTCTGCGCTCGGTGCTCCTGGCGGCTCCGTGAGGTGCTTGCCAGCCGCCGCCGGATTGTGGATAATGCGCCCCTTTCTGTCGGAGACCATGGGCTTGGAGGCCACATGAAACCGAAGATCCATCCCGAATACCGCACGATCACCGTTACCTGCAGCTGCGGCAACACGTGGGACACGCGCTCGACCATGGGCCGCGATCTCCACGTCGAAGTGTGCTCGCAGTGCCATCCGTTCTACACCGGAAAGCAGAAGATCGTGGACACCGCGGGGCGCGTCGAGAAGTTCCGCCAGAAGTACGCGCGCGGGAAATCTGCCGCCAAATCCGCAAGCACCTGAACGTTTTTGACGTAACATTCCAAGGGCAGCCCCGGCTGCCCTTTGTTTTTATCAGGGGGTCGAGATGAAGCAATTCCGCATCGCCGTCATCCCCGGCGACGGCATCGGCAAGGAGGTGATGCCCGAGGGCCTGCGCGCGCTGGAGGCGGCCGGGCGCAAGTTCGACATCCAGTGGAAGCTCGACGAGTTCGACTGGAGCTGCGACTACTACGCGAAGCACGGGCGGATGATGCCGGAGGACGCGCTCGAACGGCTCGCGAAGCATGACGCGGTTTTCTTCGGCGCGGCGGGGTGGCCTGCGACCGTACCCGATCACATCTCGCTGTGGGGGCTCCTGATTCCCTTCCGCCGCGGCTACGACCAGTACGTGAATCTGCGGCCAGTGCGATTGATGCCCGGCATGAAGTGCCCGCTCGCGAACCGCAAGGTCGGCGACATCGACTTCTGGGTGGTGCGCGAGAACAGCGAGGGCGAGTACTCCGCGATCGGCGGTCGCATGTATACGGGTACCGAGCGCGAGGTCGTGACGCAGCAGGCAGTGTTCTCGCGTCAGGGTGTCGATCGCATCCTCAAGTACGCCTTCGAGCTTGCGTCGAAGCGTCCGAAGAAGCATTTGACCTCGGCCACCAAGTCGAACGGGATCACGATCACGATGCCGTACTGGGACGAGCGCGTGAAGGCGATGTCGGCGCAGTACCCGTCCGTGCGCGTCGACCAGTACCACATCGACATCCTGTGCGCGAACTTCGTGCTGCATCCGGACTGGTTCGACGTGGTCGTCGGCTCCAACCTCTTCGGCGACATCCTCTCGGACCTGGGTCCGGCCGCAACCGGCACCATCGGCATTGCGCCCTCCGCCAACATGAATCCCGAGAAGAAATTCCCGTCGCTCTTCGAACCGGTGCACGGCTCGGCGCCGGACATCTACGGGAAGAAGATCGCCAATCCCATTGGCCAGATTTGGGCCGGGGCGATGATGCTCGATCATCTCGGCTGCCCGGAAGCCGGCGCCGCCGTGGTCAAGGCGATCGAGACTGCGCTGCAGGAAGGCCCCAAGACCCCCGACCTCGGCGGAAAAGCGGCGACCTCCGACCTCGGCAAGGCGGTCGCCTCCGCGATCTAGGGACGCTTGTAACGCTCCTCCGAGTGCTCGCGAACGGCGGGAAACACGGCCACGGCCGGGGATCCCGTACTACCGCTGCGCGCGAAATCGCATCGTCCCGCTGTCGTACTTGAGGTCGATGTAGAGATCGCCGTCGCGGAAGAAATGGATCGC
>DATICE010000121.1:0-12630 GCA_035456985.1 Burkholderiales bacterium
GCAGGAGCTCGGCGGTCTCGGGTGCTGAGATCGGGAAGACTTCGCCGGCCGGCTGCGCGCCGGCCGCTGCGGCGACCCCCTCTCCGGTGCCGAAGCCGCCCGCGATCACGCTGAGAAAGTGGCGGTTCATCGCGCGGCACATGATGTAGGAGAGGATGGCGCCGCTCGAGCCCACCAGCGCGCCGGTCACGATCAGGAGATCGTTCGAGAGCATGAAGCCGGTCGCTGCCGCCGCCCAGCCCGAGTAGCTGTTCAGCATCGAGATCACCACCGGCATGTCCGCGCCGCCGATCGCCATCACCATGTGGATGCCGAAAAGGAGCGCGATCACCGTCATCACGATGAGCGGCGTCATGCCGTCGGCCATGGAATGCGAGTTGATGAAGCGCCAGCCGAACCAGAGTACGACGATCAGCCCGATCAGGTTGATCCAGTGGCGCGCCGGGAGCAGCATCGGCTTGCCGCTGATCTTGGCCGAGAGCTTGCCGAACGCGATCACCGAGCCCGAAAACGTCACCGCGCCGATCAGGACGCCAATGTAGATCTCCAGATCGTGGATGGTCTTCTCCGCGCCCTTGAAATGGGCGGAGGCGGCGGGATCAATGTAGTTGGCGAAGCCGACCATCACCGCCGCGATGCCGACCAGGCTGTGCATCAGCGCGACGAGCTCCGGCATCTGCGTCATCTTGACGATGCGCGCGGCAAAGAGCCCGATGGTCGCGCCCACCACCATCGCGCCGATGATCCACGGGTAGCCGGCAGGGGTGACGTTCGGCCCCAGCACGGTCGCAAGCACCGCGATCGTCATGCCGATCATGCCGTAGAGGTTCCCGCGCCGCGACGTCTCGGGGTTCGAGAGCCCCCCGAGGCTGAGGATGAAGAGGATCGTCGCGCCGATATAGGAGACGGTGGCCAGGGTTGCGGACATGGATCGTCTCCGTTACTTGCGGAACATCTGGAGCATGCGCTGGGTCACGGCAAAGCCGCCGAACATATTGATGGCGACGAGCGCGATGCTCAGCACCGCCAGGCCGATGATCCAGCCGACGGGCCGGTCAGCCGCCTCGGCGACCGGCGGCGCCACCTGCACCAGCGCGCCGATGGCGATGATGCTGCTGATGGCATTGGTGACGCTCATGAGCGGCGTGTGCAGCGCGGGCGTCACGTTCCAGATCACCATGTAGCCGATGAAGCAGGCAAGCACGAACACCGTGAAGTGGCCGAGGAACGCCGGCGGCGCGTAGGCGCCGATGAACCAGAAGGCGGCCGCGGCGGCGAGGAAAAAGATGGCGGTCGCCCGGGCCGGGGCCGGCGCCCCCGCCCCGCCGTGGCCGTGCGCCTTGGCCGGGGCGGGCACTGCGGGCTTTGCCGCGGCCGGCACCGCGGGTGCTGCCGATAGCTTGGGGGCGGGCGGCGGCCAGGTGATCTTGCCCTCCTTCACGACCGTGGTGCCGCGAATCACCTCGTCGTCCATGTTGACGTTGATGACCCCGTCCTTGGTCTTGCACAGTTCCTCGGCGAGTCGGAACAGGTTCGTCGCATACAGCGTGCTCGACTGCTTGGACAGGCGGCTCGGCAGGTCGGAATATCCGATGATGGTTACGCCGTGCTTCACGGCCACCTGGTGGGGCACGGTCAACTCGCAGTTGCCACCCTGCTCCGCAGCGAGATCCACGATGACGCTGCCCGGCCTCATCGACCTCACCATGTCCGCGGTAATCAGCTTAGGCGCCGGCTTGCCTGGAATGAGCGCGGTGGTGATGATGATGTCCACGTCCTTCGCCTGCTTGGCAAAAACCTCCGCCTGGGCCTTGAGAAAACCCTCGCTCATGACTTTGGCATAGCCGCCGACGCCGGCGCCTTCCTCCTGGTAGTCCACGGTCACGAACTCGCCGCCCATGGACTTGACCTGATCGCCCACCTCGGGACGCGTGTCATTGGCACGCACGATGGCGCCGAGGCCCGAAGCCGTGCCGATCGCAGCGAGACCTGCGACGCCCGCGCCGATGACGAAAACCTTGGCCGGCGGCACCTTGCCCGCGGCCGTAATCTGGCCGGTGAAAAAGCGTCCGAAATGGTGCGCCGCCTCGATGATCGCGCGGTAGCCGGCGATGTTGGCCATCGAGGAGAGCGCATCGAGCTTCTGCGCGCGCGAGATGCGCGGCACGCTGTCCATCGCCAGCACGGTGGCTTTCTTCGCCGCGAACTGCTTCAGCAGCTCGGGGTTCTGAGCCGGCCAGATGAAGCTGACCAGCGTGCCGCCCTCGCGCATCAGGCCGAGTTCCTCCGCGCTGGGTCCGCGCACCTTGAAGACGATGTCGGATGCGGCCCACAGCCTGGCCGCATCGCCAATGATCTCGGCGCCCGCGGCGCGATAGGCATCGTCGCTGAAGTTCGCAGCCTCGCCGGCGCCGCTTTCCACGGCAACCTTGAAGCCCAGCTTGATGAGCTTCTCGACGACTTCCGGCACGGTGGCGACACGCTTCTCGCCCGCCGCGGTCTCCCGTGGCACACCTATGACCTGAGGCATGGACTCCCCTTATGGATCACTGCATGACGCTGACCGCCGATGATACCAAGCTGACAGCGAGAAGCGTGAGTGCGCGATTGATCCAGATCAAGTGCGCCGCGCCCCGGGACGCTCTCGGGCCTCGAACCCGTAGAGCCTAACGGAGGGTTTTCCCGGGATCAGAATTTGATGCCGCGCAGGAAATCGGCGCGTGTCTTGGCGCCGGCCATCATGAACGAGAGGTCCGAGCCGGAAAGGATCATGCGCATGCCCATCTGGATGTACTTCTCCATGAGCTTGGGCTCGTAGACCCCGCCCATGCCCGGGTGCTTGCCGTGCTTCGCGCACGCGGCGATGACCTTCCTGTAGGCGTCTTCCACCCTCGGATCCGTGAACTGGCCGGGAATGCCCAGCTCCGCGCACAGGTCGTTGGTGCCGATCAGCAGCACGTCGACGCCCGCCACCTGCGCGATCGCGTCCGCGTTGGCGATCGCCTTCGGCGTCTCGAGCATGACGACGACGAGCGTCAGTTCGTTCACCGTCTTCGTGGCCTCGCCCACCGGCACGCTTCGAAATCCGAGCTGGGGCTGCGCGCCGGCGACCGAGCGATGCCCGAGCGGAGGATAGCGGCATGCCCTGGCGATCCGCTGCGCCTCCTCGACCGTGTCGACGTGCGGAGCCACGATACCTTGCGCGCCGTTGTCGAGCAGGCGCGAGGCGTGGTAGTGCTCGTGGCCGGGCACCCGCACGATCGGCGTGATGCCGGCACCGAGCGAGGCCATGGCGAGCTGGGACGCGAGATCGACGTCCATCGAGCTGTGCTCCATGTCAATGAAGAGCCAGTCGAAGCCGCACGTCTTCGCGATGGACGCGATGTCCACGGTGCGCGCCTGACGCGCGCCCAGGCCGAGCGCGAGCTCTCCGGCCGCAAGCCGGCGCTTGGTCAGATTGGCGAAGGATTCCATGATAATTTCTGTCGTGAGTGAGGGAGCGCGCATTGTAGCAGCCTGAACGTACGTGATTCGTGAATCGTGGATCGACCCGCAATCCACAACCCACGACGCACGCCGCTATAATTCGGGAATGAGCGGCATCCGCGTACTCCCAGAACTGCTGATCAGCCAGATCGCCGCGGGGGAAGTCGTCGAACGCCCCGCCTCCGCTCTCAAGGAACTGCTGGAAAACAGCCTTGACGCCGGAACGCGCGGGATTACCGTTCAGCTCGCGGGCGGCGGCACGAAGCTCATCAAGGTCACGGACGACGGCGGCGGCATCGCGCGGGAGGACCTGCACCTCGCGCTCGCCCGCCACGCCACCAGCAAGATTGCCGCGCTCGAGGACCTGGAGCGCGTGGCGAGCCTCGGCTTCCGCGGCGAAGCGCTCGCGAGCATCGCCGCGGTGTCACGCCTCACGCTGACAAGCCGCCGCGCCGGCGAAAAGCACGCCTGGACCGTAACCGCCAGCGGCGCGGAGGTTTCCAAGCCGGCACCAGCGCCGCTCGCCGTGGGCACCAGCGTCGAGGTGCGCGACCTCTATTTCAACACGCCCGCGCGCCGCAAGTTCCTGAAGTCCGAGGCCACGGAGTACGCGCATTGCGAGGAGGCGTTCCGACGGATCGCGCTCTCCCGCCCCGACGTCGCCTTCACGCTGCAGCACAACGGGCGCGGCCGCTACCACCTCAGGCCCCAGCCGCCGCTCGGCCGCATCGGCGCTGTGCTGGGCGAGGATTTTCACGACGGCGCGCTCCAGTTCGACGAAGCGAGCGCCGGGCTGCGCCTGCACGGGGCGGCCGGCCTGCCGGCGCGCGCGCGCGCAAGCCGCGACGAACAGTATTGCTTCGTGAACGGCCGCTTCGTGCGGGACCGGCTTATTGCGCACGCCATCCGCCAGGCCTACCAGGACGTGCTGCACCACGAGCAGTACCCCTCGTTCGTGCTGTTCCTGGAGATCGATCCCGCACAGGTGGACGTCAACGTCCACCCGACCAAGACCGAGGTGCGCTTCCGCGACGCGCGCGGCGTGCACCAGTTCGTGTTCCATGCACTGAACAAGGCACTCGCCGGCGCCGTGGCAGGCGCAGAGACGGGCCGGAGTCCTGTCACGGCGCCTGCGCCGGCATTCACCGCGCAACCGGTGCGCCAGGCCGCCATGGCACTAGCGGCGGCGGAGCCTGCGGCGTTCTACGAAACCCTTTTCGGGAAATCGACGCCCGACACTCCCCTGCCGGACGCGGAAGAGGCGCCTCTCGGCTTTGCACTGGCGCAACTTGGCGGGGTCTACGTGCTCGCCCAGAACCGGCACGGCCTCGTGATCGTGGACATGCACGCCGCCCATGAGCGCATCATGTACGAGAAGTTGAAGGGTGCGCTCGACACGCGCGAGATCCCGATGCAGCCGCTGCTCGTCCCGGTGACCTTTCCTGCCCAGCCCCTCGATGTCTCGACGGTTGAAGAGCACGGAGCGGTGCTGCGCACCATCGGATTCGACATCGCCGCCGCTTCCTCTTCTTCGCTCATCGTGCGGGCCGTGCCGGCGCTGCTGGCCGATGCCGATGCGCGGCGCCTCGCGTCCGACGTGCTGCGCGAGCTGCGCGAGTACGGCGCGAGTCGCGTCCTCACCGAGCGCCGCAACGAGCTGCTGGCGACGATGGCGTGCCACGCCGCGGTGCGCGCCAACCGCAAGCTGGCGGTTCCCGAGATGAACGGCCTGCTGCGCGAGATGGAGGCGACCGAACGCTCCGGCCAGTGCAACCATGGCCGGCCGACCTGGCATCAGGTGACGCTGGCCGAGCTCGACAAGCTTTTCATGCGCGGACGCTGAAGGCAGTGACGCGGTGACGAAGAAGCGCAAGTCGAAGCCCAAAACTGCCCGGAAGAAGGCCGCGGCGCCGCGGCGGTCCGCGCGTGCAAAAAGCGTCGCGGCGCCTGCCCGCTCACCCACCATCCCGTCTCCGTCCCCCGCCGCTCCTCCTTCCTCAACCCAACGCCGCCAACCGTCCGCAAGACTGCCGCCGGCGATCCTGCTCATGGGCCCGACGGCGAGCGGCAAGACCGCGGTGGCGATGCGGCTCGCTCGGGAGCTGCCGTGCGAGATCATCAGCGTCGATTCGGCCCAGATCTACAAGGGAATGGACATCGGCACGGCGAAGCCCGGCGCCGCGCTGCTCACCGAGGCGCCGCATCACCTGATCGACATCGTGGAGCCGCACGAGCGCTACTCTGCCGCGCGCTTCCGCGACGATGCGCTGGCGCTCATGCGCGAGATCACCGAGCGCGACCGCATTCCCCTGCTGGTCGGCGGCACCATGCTCTACTTCCAGGCGTTGACCGAGGGGTTGAACGAGCTGCCGGAAGCCGATCCGATGATCCGTCTCATGATCGACACCATGGCCGGGGAGCAGGGCTGGCCCGCGGTGCATGCGCGGCTGGCTCGAGTGGATCCCGAGACCGCGGCGCGCCTGGAGCCGAACGATGCCCAGCGCATCCAGCGCGCGCTCGAGATCTACTACATCACGAACAAGCCGCTGTCGCACCTTCTGAAGAAGCCCAAGTACGTCTATTTTCCCTACACGCCGCTCAAGGTATCGCTCGTTCCCGGCGACCGCGAGCCCCTGCACGCCCGGATCGCGCAGCGCTTTGAGGAGATGCTCGCATCCGGACTCGTGGAGGAACTGAGGAAGTTGCGCGAGGACTACCCGCTCGAAGCCGGCATGCCCTCGATGCGCTGCGTGGGCTACCGCCAGGCGTGGGAGCACCTCGAGGGCAGGATCGGCGGCGAGGCACTGCGCGAGCAAGGCATCGCGGCGACCCGCCAGCTCGCCAAGCGCCAGCTCACCTGGCTGCGCGCAATGGAGGGCGTGACCGAGTTCGACTGCCTCGGGGAGGACGTCGCCGACCGGGTGCTCGAGTACCTCCGGCGCGAGCTCGAGGCGCTGCTGGTGAGCGGCTAGGCCCGCCGCGAGGTCATGTCCCGCAGGCGGTCGGCCGCCGCCTTGAGCAGCGACACCGCAAAGTCCGGCTTGGTCTTCACCATCGTCAGGAAGTCGCCGCGGTTGATCGCGATCAGGTCGCAGTCGGTCTCGGCAACCGCGGTGGCCGCGCGAGGGGACTGATCGATCAGGGCCATCTCGCCGAACACGCCGCCGGGGCCCACCCACTCGACGAGCTTGTTTTTGATCGAGATGGCGACCCGGCCCGACAGCACGACGTACATGAACACCCCCGCCTCGCCCTCCGTCATGATGACCCTGTTGAGCGGGCAGTGTTGGGGCGGGCGATGCTGGGTCGCCACCATCAGGCCCCTGAGAAGCCTGTCGTCGAGGAGCCTCCGCGCGCGCGTCCCATCGGAAGCATCGAGCGCCTTGGTCACGGAGAGCATCGTGACAGTCAGGCGCAACCGGTTGATCAGTATGATCATCAGCATCAGCGCGAATTCCGGCATCCTCTGGATCGCGCGCTGAAACTGCTCCGCGTCAAGCGACACCACGCGGCAACCCGTGCGGGCGGTCGCCGTCGCGCTGCGCGGCAGCTGGCTGATGGCGGCCATCTCGCCGAATATCTCCCCAGCCTTGACGACGTCGATGGCTTTGCCGCCGCGGGTCACGCTCACCTGGCCTTCCTCCAGGAGATACATCCGGTCGCTGTTCTGGTTCTCGGTGAAGAAGACCGTGCCCTTGGGCACGAGCTCGACATTCCCGAGCGACTCGAAACAGATCCGCGCAACCTTCGGATCGTAGATCTCGCTTTTCGAGGGCCGCCGCGTGAAATCGAGGTCGTCCAGACTCCGGCCTTTGCTCATCGGTCACCGATTGTGTTCATTGCCATTGCCCGTCCGCTCGACGCTGGCGTCCGCCCATCCCCTGGAGAGAGTGATCCTCACGCCCACGCCGGCGGCAAGCTGCCGGGCGTCGCGCACGACGCGGCCTTGCCGGTCGTGGGTGATGCTGTAGCCGCGCTCCAGCACCGATTGCGGGTTGAGATGCTTCAGATGCGCGTCGAGGCGCGCGAGCATCGCCATCGTCGTCTCGAGCCGCCGCTGCGCTCCGTCCCGCAGGCGCCGCGCCAGCTCCGAGCAGCCCCGGCGCAATTCTGCCACGGCGGGAGCGCGGGCGGCGAGCCGCAGGCCCCCCTCACGCACGCGCCAGCCGCGCTCCTCGAGCGCGCGCGCCCACGCTCCGGCAAGCCGGCTCGCGAGATGGCGCACCTCGCCCAGCTGGTTGCGGATGCGCTCGCCCGGGTGGACGAGGCGGCGCGAGAGATAATCGAGCCGTTGCATCCGGCCTTCAAGACCGCGCCGGACGTTCCTCGACACACGATGCGCGACGTGCATCAGCTGCGTCGACAGTTCCTGGCGATCCGGACTCGCCAGCTCGGCGGCCGCGGTCGGAGTCGGCGCGCGTACATCCGCAACGAAGTCCGCGATGGTGAAATCGGTCTCGTGGCCGACGCCCGAAATGACCGGAATCCCGCACGCGAGGATCGCGCGCGCCACGATCTCCTCGTTGAACGCCCACAGGTCCTCGATGCTGCCGCCGCCGCGGCAGACGATCAGCACATCACAGTCCCGCCGCTCTCCGGCGGCCGCAACAGCCGCGGCAATGCGCCCGGCGGCGCCCTCGCCCTGCACCGGCGTGGGATAGAGAACGACCGGCAGCCGCGGCATCCGGCGCCTCAACGTCGTCAGCACATCGCGCAGCGCCGCAGCCTGCGGCGACGACACCACTCCGATCGCGCTCGGGAAGCGCGGCAGTGGCCGTTTGCGCGCCGGGTCGAACAATCCCTCCTTCTCGAGCTTTGCCTTCAAGCGCTCGAACGCCTCGTAGAGCGCGCCCAGTCCGGCGCGGCGCATGACCTCGACGTTGAGCTGGAACTTGCCACGCGCCTCGTAGAGCGTCGGCAGCGCCCTCACCTCGACCTGCATGCCGTCCCGCGGCAACCATCCCTGCAGCTGCGCGCGGTGGCGGAACATCACGCAATCCACCTGCGCCTGCGCGTCCTTGAGCGTGAAATAGCAATGCCCGGACTCGTAGCGCTTGAAATTTGAGATCTCTCCGCCCACCCACAGCAGCGGCAAGCTGCGCTCGAGAGTTTCCCGCGCGATCCGGTTGAGCTCCGAGACCGAAATGACGTGCGGCGGCGGCAATGCGACATCGGCCATACTCGCATTCTACTCAACGCAGTTGCGCGACGCGTCGAGCCCATGAGGAAACCCGGCCGGCTCTTTCCCACAGCGGCGAGCCCGCGCGCACCGGGCCCGCGCAGGTGCCCGGAACAAGCTGAGGCTTCGTCTCAAGCCGTTGAATTCAGGAAGCAATTCTGTGGCACCGTCGCAGAAGCCGAGGCCAGTCCGTAATTGCACACCGCCCCGAGGTGCGCCGCTCACAGGATATGCACAGGCTTATCCACAGGCGCCGCGAGATGGAAGCGCGAACCTCGCACGCGGCTCGGTTGCGAACTTTTTTCCGGCCGACTGTCGCGCCGAGCGGTTGCTGAAAATTCATCGCGCAGATAAAGTGACGCGACCTTCAGGGAGTCACGCGCTTGTTCGCACTCATCGAAGCTGCAGGCTGGCCGATCTGGTTTCTCATCATCTCGTCCGTCATCGCGCTTGCCATCATTGGCGAGCGCTGGTGGTCGCTGCGCGAGAGCGTCGTCATGCCGAAGAATCTGCTCGACCGGACGATCCAGGATTACCGCGAGAACAGGACGTCACCGCAAATGCTTTCCCGGCTCGCGCGGGGATCGCCGCTGGGCCAGGTGTTCGCCGCCGGCCTGCGCAATGCCAAGAGCCCGCCCGCCATCGTCAAGGAGGCGATCGAGGAATCTGGCCGTACGGTCGCCATCGAGCTCGAGCGCTTTCTCACGAGCCTCGGCACCATCGCCATCATCGCGCCGCTGCTCGGGCTGTTCGGAACCGTGGTCGGCATGATCGAGATCTTCGGCGCGCAGACGCCGACCGGAACCAACCCCCTGCAGCTCGCCCACGGCATCTCGATCGCGCTCTACAACACCGCGTTCGGGATCCTGATCGCGGTGCCGGCCATGATCTTCTACCGCTACTTCCGCGCCAAGGTGGACGTGATGCTGGTCGATATGGAGATGCGGGCGCTCAAGCTGGTGGAGGTCATCCATGGTGAGCGGCAGTAAGCCGCCGCGCCGCGCAGGTCCGTGATGCGATTCCGTCCGCGTGCCTTCCGCGAGGAGCCGGAGATCAACTTCATCCCGTTGATCGACGTGCTGCTGGTGATCCTGATCTTCCTGATGGTCACCACCACCTATTCGCGCTACGCCGAGCTGCAGATCAACCTGCCGACCGCCGACGCGGAGCGCCAGCGGGACCGCCCCGAGCAGATCGATGTCGCCGTGGATGTGCAGGGCCGCTACTCGATCAACCGCAACCCGGTCGCGTTCAGCAACGCGGCCGCGTTCAGCGCCGAACTCCGCCGCGCGGCCGGCAGCGTGAAAGAGCCCGTGATCGTCATCACCGCCGACGCCAACGCGCCGCACCAGTCGGTGATCAACATCATGGAAGCCGCGCGCCAAGCGGGCTACGGCAAGATCACCTTTACCACCCAGGCCGGAAAGAAGTGACGAGATACAGGTGACGAGCTGCAGGTGACGAGGTACAGGTGACGTATTTCCACGAAACGCCTTTCGTCACCCTTGTTCGTCACCCTTAATTGTCACCCTTAATCGTCACCGTCTTGATGGCCTGGATCGAACGCCACTGGGAGCGCGTCACCCCCGTCAGTGCGGCGCTGTGCCCGTTCAGCCTGCTTTTCGGTGCGGCGGCGGCGGCACGCAGGGCGGCCTACCGCCACGGGCTGCTCCCCACGGTCAAGCTCCCCGTGCCGGTCATCGTCGTGGGAAATATCACCGTGGGCGGCACGGGCAAGACACCGCTTTGCCTGTGGCTCGCGGCGAGCCTGCGTGCGTGGGGCTACACCCCCGGGATCGTCAGCCGCGGCTACGGGGGCCGCTCCGTCGCGCCGCAGCGCGTGCTGCCCGATTCGGATCCCTACGCATGCGGGGACGAGGCGGTGCTGCTTGCGCGCCGCAGCGGCTGCGAGGTGTGGACCGGCGCGGACCGTGCCGCCGCCGGCCGCGCGCTCCTTGCGGCGCAACCCGCCTGCAACGTCGTGATCAGCGACGACGGCCTGCAGCACCATGCCCTCGCGCGCGACGTCGAGCTCTGCGCGGTCGATGCCGCGCGTGGCTTCGGGAACGGCTGGCTGCTGCCCGCGGGAGCGCTGCGTGAACGGCCGTCCCGGCTCGCGACCATCGATGCCGTGGTGATCAACGCGGGCAGCGGGGACACTTCCCACCCGTCCCTCGAACTCATACCGTCGGAGACGCCCCGATTCACGATGCGGCTCCAGGGCAGCGAGTTCCGCAACCTCCGCGATCCCGGACGCCGCGCGGGGCCGGAGCATTTTCGCGGCAAGCGGTCGCACGCGATCGCCGGCATCGGAAACCCGCGACGATTCTTCCGCCAGCTGGAGGCGATGGGCCTGGAGTTCACGCCCCATCCGTATCCCGATCATCACCCCTTTGCCGCATCCGATCTCGCCTACCCCGGAGCCGATGCGGTGCTGATGACGGAGAAGGATGCGGTAAAATGCCGGCGTTTCGCGGCGGATTCGCACTGGGAGCTGGCGGTGAACGCGGTTCCGGAAAGCGCGCTCGCCGACCTGGTGCTGCGCAAGCTGAAGACACGTGGATAGCAAGCTGCTCGACATACTGGTGTGCCCGCTGTGCAAGGGGCCCCTGCTCTACCGCAAGCCCCAGGGCGAGCTTCTCTGCAAACCCTGTCGCCTCGCCTATCCCGTCAAGGACGACATCCCGGTCATGCTCGAGGACGAGGCGCGCAAGCTCCCTCCCGAAGAAGAAGTGTGAAGTTCAGCGTCATCATTCCCGCCCGCTACGCCTCCACGCGGTTTCCGGGCAAGCCGCTCGCGGACGTCGACGGGAAGCCGATGGTGGTGCGCGTCGCGGAACGCGCCCGCAGGAGCGGCGCGGCGGAAGTGATCATCGCCACCGACCATCCCCGCATTGCCGCCGCGGCCATGCGCCACGGCTTCGCGGCGGTCATGACCTCGACGCGCCATGCATCCGGCACCGATCGCATCGCCGAAGTCGCCGCCATTCGCCGCTACCGCGGGACGGACATCGTCGTCAACGTGCAGGGCGACGAGCCGCTGATCGAGCCGTCCCTGATCCGGCGCGTCGCGTCCGGCCTCGCGCGCCATCGCGGCGCAGCGATGGCGACGGCCTGCCACCCGATCCGGAACGCGCGCGAGCTCGCCAATCCAAATGTCGTGAAGGTCGTGCTGGACCAGGACGGCTATGCGCTCTATTTCAGCCGGGCGCCGGTCCCGTGGGCGCGCGACGGGTTTGCGCGCGGCGTTTCCCGCATACCGCACGGGCTGCCGGTCTACCGGCATCTCGGCATCTACGCGTACCGCGCGGCGTTCCTGCGTGCATTCACGCGCCTCAAGCCCGCGGCAATCGAGCGCTTCGAGGCGCTCGAGCAGCTGCGCGCGCTCGCGCACGGCCACCGCATACACTGCGAGATCACGCGCGCGGCGCCGCACCCCGGGGTGGACACGCCCGCCGATCTGAGGCGTATCGTACGCCGCTTCCGGTGAGTATCCGCCCGCGTTGTGGCGCGGCCGAAAACGGTGATACATTGCGCGGTCGCTGCCCGTGACAGAGCCTATCTCAATAATAGGCACGTGTGCGACGGAGGCGATGTGGGATGCAGCTTTAGGAGGATAGCCCGCAGCAATATGTCGATATTGCAAGGGCTACCGACAACAAGATGCGCCCAGATCGCCCCGTCCCTTCGGGTTGCGGCCAGGACGGGCGCCTGCTTTGTTGCCCGGCTTGGCCATATCGACATATGACCTGCGCCGTGCGCCTCGCATCCATCCCGTCCTGGCCACAACGCATCACGCGCCCACTGTCAAGATAGGTTCCCGTCATGTGCCGGTTTCTCCAGCAGGTAGCCCAGCCCGCGGATGGTGCGTATGGTGACCCCCGCGGGCTCCAGCTTGCGCCGCAGGCGATGAACGTAGACCTCGATGGCGTTGGCGCTCACTTCCTCGTCCCAGCCGTAGAGCT
>DATICE010000122.1:0-7467 GCA_035456985.1 Burkholderiales bacterium
GCGAGCGCCGCCGCCGCGTAGCCAGGATGGCGCCGACTTTGGGGAGATACTCGGTTTGTACGAAGAGCTTGGAAAAGGCCGGGTGCGCCGCGTCGGCGGCGGGTGGCGCCAGCACGAGCTCGGTATACGAAGTGAGCTCGATATCCCGGTCCCGGTTGCCGGCATTCGAGACGGATACGCGGCGCACCTCGGCGTTGTCCTCGGGCGAGACGACGACGTCGAGGGTCGTGGTGATCGGTCCGTCGCGCCGGACGAACTCGGCGCGATCCTCGGTGAACGTGACATCGTAACTTTCGGGCACGACGCCGCTGGGCTGATAGCCCGCGGACCACACGTCGCCGCTCTGCACGTCGCGCAGGAAGACGTAGGCGCCCCAGTCGTCGCGCGCGACGTCTTCGCGCCAGCGTGTCACCCCGAGTTCGCCCCAGCGGCTGTAGCCGGAGCCGGCGGCCGTCAGCATCACCGCATACCGGCCGTTTGAAAGCAGGTGCGCCTCCGGCGTGGCGTCGTGCACGGAGCGCAGCCGCCGCACCGCCGGCAGCCCCAGCTCGCGGACCGTCGCTGCCGTCTCGACTTCCTCCGCCCTGGGATGAGCGACCGCGACATCGCGCGGCGTGCGTTCCTGCAGGAGAAGCTCCGTCGCCTGCACGGTCGGCTCGGCATGAAACCGTGCCCGCATCTTCCCGTCCAGCAGAGCGTTGGCGATGGCGACGACCGTCATGCCCTGATGGTGCGCCAGGAAGGCACGGACGATTGCGACGTGTTGCCCCTCGGGCAGACGCGTGCGTGTGTAATCCAGCGCCTCGTAGAAACCGTAGCGACCCTGCGCGCCGATGGTAGCGAGTCGCGCGAAGTTGCGCGCCGCCGCTCCCGGATCGACCATGGCCGCGAGTGCCGTCGCGTAGGGCGCGACGACGGCATTTTCGCTCAAGCCGCGCTTCAAACCCAGGCCCGGGACTCCGAAGTTCGAATACTGATAGGTGAGCTCCAGGTCGCGGACGTTGTAGGCGGACTCCGAGATGCCCCAGGGCACATCGAGCGTGGCGCCATGCTTCACCTGCCGGCGTACGACGAGCCGGCTCGTCTCCTCGAGCAGGCTGCCGGCCGGTGCGCGCATGACGAGCGAGGGCATCAGGTACTCGAACATCGATCCCGACCAGGAGATCAGCGCAGCGCCGCGTCCGATCGGCGTGACGGCGCGCCCGAGGCGGAACCAGTGCCGCGGCGGGACGTCGCCTTTGGCGATCGCCACGAAGCTCGCAAGGCGCGCCTCGGAGGCGAGCAGGTCGTAGCAGCTCGGGTCGAGATTGCCCTCCGCGACCCGGTAACCGATCGAGAGGAGCTTGCGCTCCGGATCGAGGAGAAAGCCGAACTCCATCGCGCCGGCCATTGCCCGCGCCGTCGCTTCGAGCGTCGCCATGCGCTGCCCCAGGGAGCGGATGGAATCCGCTGTCTGTGCAATGTCACGGCGGTGACTCTCGATCGCCCCTAGAGTCGCCTCGGCCCAGAACAGCATTTCGGCGCTGGCATCGTCGCCGCGTTCGCTCGCCAGCGCTCGGGCGATGTCGACCATGGTCGCGCCCTGAGGCGCGAGCTCCTCCAGGCGTGCAGCGATTGCCTCCGTTGGCACAGGGTGCTGGAGAACCGGGTCTTGACGGAGCGCGGCGGTCAGCGCATCGAGCGCCTCGCCGAGCTGATGCTGCGTGATCGTCTGCGTGCGCCGGTCGTCGGGCAGTCCTTGCGAGGATTCGCGCGTAAGGTCGATGCCGTCCTCGATGCCGGCAAACAATTCAGGACCTGCCACCGGGCGGCCGATCCACTCCCGACAGGAATTTGCAAGAGCGATCAGGTGTCCGGCCAGATTACCGCTATCCACCGAGGAGACATATTGCGGGTCGAGCGGACGCAGGTCCCGCGTGTCGTACCAGTTGTAGAAGTGGCCGCGGAACCGCTGCAGTTCGCCCATCGTCGAGAGTGTCGCTTCCAGCCGGTCCACGGTGTCGGCCGTCCCCGCCCACCCGAAGTCGCGGGCGCTGACCGTGGACAGGAGGTAGAGGCCGAGATTGGTGGGAGAGGTCCGGTGCGCGACAGTCGGCTTCGGGTCTTCCTGGAAATTGTCCGGCGGGAGCATGTGGTCCGTCGCCGTCACGAAGGTCTCGAAGTAGCGCCAGGTGCGGCGCGCAACCAGCCTCAAAGCGCGGGCGTCCGCATCCGAGACCGACAGGCGCCCCGCCACGAGTGGCGACAGGCTCGCCCATAGAGCGACGGCCGGCGATGCGATCCAGGCGATCACGAACGGCGCCGCCACGGGCCAGGCGTCGTTCCCGACCCACCACACGACGATCGCAGCGACCAAACCGATGACGACACCGCCGCTCATCTGCCCATAGAATCCGGGGAGATCGAGCCGGGGGCTCACCGTCGCCTGACCTGCGGTGAACCAGTCGAGCAGATGCCGGTGGCTCACGGACAGGCGATACAGCGTTCTTCCGATTGCGTCCGTCATCAACCAGGCTTGATGCGCGAGGAACACGACCAGCAATGCGGTCAGGGACATGGCGAGCCGGACATCCGCGGCGAGCGCGCGCAGGTGGCTGCGTGCCGTGACCTGGGCACGTCGCGGCACGATGACGGAGAGAACGGGGAGCAGCGTCGACAACGCAATCGTCGACACGACAAAGCCGGTCCAGACGGCGGCGGCGGGGAGCGGCAGTGCCCATCCCGCCAGCAGGGCAATGATGCTCGCCGGCGCCGACAGCGACCGCCGAAGGTTATCGAGCATCTTCCAGCGGCCGAGCAGCGGGAGCGAGCTGGCGCGCTTGATAACGTCCCGGTCATCGCCGCCGGCGGCGTCACCGCGCCCGAGTATCCACGGCAGCAACTGCCAGTCGCCGCGCGCCCAGCGGTGCTGGCGAGCGGCGGCGACGTCGTAGCGTGATGGAAACTCCTCGACGACCTCGATATCGGAAGCGAGGCCGGCGCGGGCGAAGGTCCCCTCGAAAAGATCGTGACTGAGAAGCGTGCTTTCGCGCACGCGGCCGTCGAGCGCCGCTTCGAAGGCATCCACGTCGTAGATGCCCTTGCCGGTATAGGAGCCTTCGCCGAAGAGATCCTGATACACGTCGGACACGGCAGAGGCGTAAGGATCGATGCCGCTGGTGCTGGAGAACACGCGCTGGAAGAGCGACCCCTCGCGTCCGATCGGCAGCGAAGGCGTAACGCGCGGCTGCAACACGCCATATCCTTCGACGACGCGCCGGGTGCCGGCATCGAACCGCGGATGGTTGAGCGGATGCGCCATCTTGCCGACCAGCCGGCGGGCTGCCTCCCGCGGCATCCGGGTATCGGCGTCGAGCGTGATGATGTAACGGACGCCGGCAGGCGGGGCGGGAGGCGGGGTGAAAGGAGGCCTGCCGACGCCAACGAAGGTCGTATCGGCCGCGCCGCGGAGCAGCCGGTTCAACTCGTGGAGCTTTCCGCGCTTGCGTTCCCACCCGATCCAACGCTTCTGCCCTTCGTTCCAGACCCGCCGGCGATGGAGCAGGAGGAAGCGGTCCCCCCCGGCCGCCGGTCCATGGCGGCGGTTCAGGCGGGCGATGCCCGCGGCGGCCGCGTCGAAGAGCGCGTCATCTCCCTCAACGGTCTCGGTCGCGGCGTCCCTCCAGTCAGAAAGCAGCGCGAAATGAAGCTCGCGTTCCGGACTTGCGAGGTGGTGGATCTCCAGGCGCTCGATTTGCTCTTCGAGCGCAGCCTGCGTCGTGAGAAGGGTCGGGACGGCGACCACCGTGCGCAGGTGCGAAGGCACACCATCGCGGAGCTCCAGGCCCGGCAGGATCGTCGCACCGAACCCTCTCGTGATGCCGCGATTCACGAGAGCCATCGCCGCATCGATCGACGGGATCAGCCCGAGAAGCGCGAGCAAGACGAGCCATCCGCCTTGAATACCCGCTCCCGCCAGCACGAACAACGGGAGGGAAAGAATGATCGCAGCGGCCATGCCGATGATGCCGATATAGCCGCCGATGCCGGTGGTCGCAGTGAAGCGACCGGGCCAGCTTCGCAGGGGGGCGCGAAACCCGACCTTCGCCTCGAACGCGCGACGCCCCCCGGCAATCAGGTGATAACCGGGATCGCGCTCGCGGAGACAAGGATCGCCGTCGCGGCGATGGGCACCATCGCCCTGTGCCTGACGCTCGGGATTGTTTGCGGCCAGAAGAGCCTCCCGCGCAATCTCCAGTTCCGTCAGTTTCGAGCCCCGCGCGAGCTCCTCGATCGCGCTGCGGTAGAGGTTGCGCGTCGGAAAATCCATGCCCGCAAAGTCGCTGCCGGACCGCAGCATCTCGTCGACCAGGCTGACGTTCTCGAACAGCTCCGCCCAGTCGACGTCGGAGATCAGGCGCATGCTCGTGATGATGTTGCGGACCGTCACGTTCGTCGCACCCTGTCTTTGGTGCTCGTCGTGTACGATCTGGTCGGCGGTGGTTCCCTGTGCTGCCAGGCGCTCCTCGAGCCACATCAGCGCGCGCGTGACCGTCGGATCCTGGTCCCGCAGCCGTTGAACGAGCTGGACGGCGAAGGCGCCCGGCAACGATGCCTGTTCGTACTGCTGCAGAACCGTCCGGATCGGCTCGGCCGGGTGCGCGTTCACGCCCAGGAGCCGGTCGGCCAGGGCGTCCGCTTCCTGGCGCGCGGCCCGGCTCGTCACGATGCGGCGCGCCGCGCGTCGAAGATTCTCCACGAGCACGATCCGCAGCGTTATCGCGACCGCCCATAGCTCCCCGATTGTCAGTGGCTGCACGCGCTGGTAGGCGAGGACGAACCGGCGCAGCATCCCGGGATCGAAGCGGCTGTCCGTATGAGCGACAAAAGCCCAGGCCACGCCGAAAACCCGCGGGAAGCCGGCGAAAGGCCCGGTCGCCAGCTTGGGCAATTGCCGATAGTAGTCAGGCGGCAGATCGTCACGAATTTCGCGGATCTGCTCTTCGACAAGATGGTAGTTGTCGAGCAGCCACTCGCCGGCGGGTGTAATGGCGCGTCCCGCGCCGACCGCGTGGGCAATGGCGCGATACGCGTCGAGCAGAACCGACTCGTTCTCCCTCAGTCGAACGGCGAGGGATCGCCCCGTCACTCGCCCCGCAATGACGGGTTGGGCCGCCGCGAGGCTCCCGGCATGCTGCTCGAGACGCTCGATGCTGAAGAGCTCCTCGCGGATGGACTCTTCGTTGTCCCATGGCGCAGCCCGCGACGCGCGCCCGAAGGCGCGAAGAATTTCCGATTTCAAGCGGGTCTTTCCCCGCCGCGGGTGCGCGGGCGCAACCAGGCCAACAGCGCGACGCCCGCCACTGCGGAAACCCCTGACGCCACGAAGATGCCCAATTTGGCAGCGTCGATCAGGCTTTGGCTGAAGGCCAGGTTGGCAATAAATAGCGCCATCGTGAAACCGATGCCGGCGAGCAGGCCGCCGCCAGCCAGCAACCTCCAGTTCAGGTCCGAGGGGCATGTCGCGATACCCGAGCGCACCGCCAGCCAACTGAAGGTCAGAACACCAATCGGTTTGCCGAGAACGAACCCCGCGAACACGGCCATCGTGACGGGACTTCCAAGTCCACTCAAGGATAGGGGCAACCCGGCGTTGGCGAATGCAAAGAGCGGCATGATGACGAAACCGACCCACGGGTGTAGTGCGATCTCCAGGCGTTCGACCGGAGACAGCGTTTCGCGAGCTGCAATTTCGGCTACCTGCAATGATTGCCGATCCTTTGTCTCACCACTTCCGTGGTTACCGATAGGATGCGCGACCACTCGATCCAAGATGGCATACAAACGCTCGTTGCTGACCCATCTGCGAGCCGGAGTCATCAACCCGAGTATCACGCCGGTGACGGTCGCGTGGATCCCGGACGCATCCACGGCGAGCCAGATAAAGCCGCCCACCAGGAAGTAGAGCGGAAAACCGCGGAAGCCGAGCATCGCCATTGCGCGCACGATCGCGACGCCAAGAGCAGCGAGGACGAGCGCGCCCCAGGCAATGTGGCTACTGTAGCCGATGGCCACGACAAGTATGGCGCCGATGTCGTCAACGATCGCCAATGACAGCATGAACACGCGCAGGCTTTGAGGAATGCGGGATCCCAGCAGTGCCAGGCAACCGATGACAAACGCGGTGTCGGTGGCCATGACGGTGCCCCAACCGTGCTGGCCGGGCTGACCCCATTGCAGCATCAGATACACCGCCGCGGGCACAAGCATGCCACCCAGGGCCGCCGCAACGGACAGCGTGGCCATGCGCGGGTTGCTGAGTTCGCCGAGGACCAGCTCTCGCTTGAGCTCCAGGGCGACCAGGAAGAAAAACAGCGTCATCAACCCATCATTGATCCAATCTCTCAACGAGCGGGCGAACTCCAACGAGCCAAGCTGAAGACCCACCGGTGTTTCCCAGGCGCCCTCTAGAACATGGGCCCACGGGGAGTTGGACAGGACGAGGGCGGCGACAGTGAATAACAGAAGAACGGCGCCACTGGCGGCCTCGATGCGCAAGAACCAGGCAAACGGCTTTGTCAGTCGGTCGACGAGTTCCTTGGGCAGTCGAGCAAGCTCTGCATTAGCGTGCCGATCTTCACTCATGTCGGCTGGCGCCGAACAGCGCCCCGGTCATTTGTGTCCAGAACGTTGACCACCGGGCGGGTAGGCGGGTGAGCGCGGAGGCATGTTAGCAACTTCTTGATTCATGAATGAAATTTTCTTCAAGGCCCCGGCATGATTGGAATGCCGCCGGGATCAAGGTTAACGCGGGGGGCGGTGCGTAATATGTGCGCTAGCGCACAGAACTATCCGCTCACGAGGTGGAGCATTACCCCGATGAAAAACCATTCAAGAGGTTGACGTGAACCGGGATCGTCTCGAAGGCAAGTGGAAGCAGTTCAGCGGGCGCGCGCGAGAACGGTGGGGCAGGCTGACCGATAACCAGCTTTGCGTGGCCGCCGGCAAGCACGATCAGACCGCGGGGAGATACCAGGAGCAATACGGCATCACCCAGGAGGAAGGCGAGCGCGTGCTCTCGGAGTTCCTGCGTCGCACGCGCGATGGGGACTCCTCCAGTCGGTAACCGCAAGAAAATCCGGGGGCGGCGATGGCGTGGCGGTTTACGATCAGGCAGAGGACTGGGACAGGGGGCGGAAGGCATGTCCGGATCGAAATGCGGAACAGAAGGCAACCTTCATGATCATCAGCAACCCGGCAATTCGTTCCGTGCTCAACGCGATATGGGCTTGCGGCTTGATCGGCATTCAGCGCGATTCCGCGACCAGCCGCAACAACCGGGTTGGCCGCGGCGGATCGCAACTGAATCAGAAACGAAATTGGTCGGCGCCGAAGAGCCCAATCAGTCCGATGACGATCAGATAGAGGGCGACGATATAGTTCAGCAGCCGGGGGATGATCAGAATGAGAATCCCGGCGATCAGCGAT
>DATICE010000123.1:0-27146 GCA_035456985.1 Burkholderiales bacterium
GGAACACTCGCCACCGCTCGCGGCCGGTCAACGGACCTGCGACGTTCATCACCATCAAGAGCCCGTGCGGCAGCGGCGATCTCGACCAGGACTACCACCTGCGGCCGGAAGCGAAGGAAATCGAGAAGCTCTATCCGGGGAATAAGTGACAGTGTCGGGCTCGATCAATTGCATGGCTGGCACCTACGACCTGCGGATTAAGAACTGATTCAAGGGACAAAGCGAAATCATGATGCACGAGACCGGAGCAACATTAATCGGCTTTGCGGGGGTTGCGCTGCTCTTGCTTGCGTTCCTGCTGAATCTGGTCAAGCAGATGCGACCGGATGGGTACCCTTATGCAACGCTCAATTTCGTCGGCGCTGCTTTGGCGTGCTATTCCTCGTTCCTGATCAGCTTCATGCCATTTGTGGTCCTGGAGGGGGTCTGGGCGCTCGTTGCCGCGGGCGCGATCATTCAAAAAGCGTTTACGCGCCCAACAGCCGTCGGCTAGCCCTTCGCGTAGATCTCCGGATTGAGCAGCGCTGCCGGACGCTCGCCTCTCATCAGTTGAACCAGGCCTTGGGCGACCGACTTCGCCTTGCGGCCACGGACATCCCAGGTCGCGCCGCCGTTGTGGGGCGCGAGTATCACATTGTCGAGATTGCGGAGCTCCTCCGGGACAAACGGCTCCTGCGTGAGCGGCGGCTCGTTCCAGTAGACGTCCAGCCCCGCGCCGGCGATCCGCTTTTCCTGCAACGCGCGTATGAGCTCGGGCTCGTCGACGATCCGGCCCCGTGCAGTGTTGATGAGATAGGCCTGCGGCTTCATCAGATCGAGCTCGCGCTTGCCGATGAGCTTGTGCGTGCTGGTATTGTAGTCACAGGCGACGCAGACGAAGTCGCTGCGCTGGAGCAGGTCCGCGAGTTCGGGGGTCCACTCGATGCCCAATTCCTTTTCCCGCTCCGCAGGCAGCCGGGTCCGCTTCGTATAGAGCGCGCGCATGTCGAAAGCGCGGATTCGGGGCACCAGATGCACGGCGACCTTGCCCATTCCGATCAGGCCGACAGTCTTGCCCGGACAGCCGATGCCCATCAGGGCCATCGTCTGTTCCTGGCGAAACTTGCCGGCCCGCGTGTAACGATCGGATTCCGGAAGCCGGTACGCCAGACCGAGCAGCATTGCCATGGTCAAATCGGCGGTCGTGGGCGCCACACCAGGAAAGGTGGCTTTGGGATCTTCCAGGACGACCGGAAGCTTGCGCGCACTGGCTGCCCTCACGTCGATGTTTGGATGAGCCGCAGCCATGGCGCCGATCCCTTTCAAATTGGGATTGGCGTTGATGACTTCGGCCGTCACGTTCGTTTCGTGCAGGACGAACAGCCAGTCGGCGCGCCTGGCGTTGGCTACGAGCTCCTCTACCGTGATCTGCCGGTCCATGTATGGATAGACGGAGACGTCGGCGACTTCCCGCAGCACTTCGAGCGCGACCTCCGGGATCGGCTGAGCGACGAAGACTCTTTCTTTCATGTAAGCAACCTCACGCTGTTGCGCGGCGCGTTCAGTCGACGAGCTTGAGGAGCCGCGGCAGGAACATCGAAACCTCCTCCACGTAGGTGATGATCAGCATCGTCACCGTCAGGACGGCGATCATCGGAAGGAGCGGCTTCACCACGCGCTCGAGGGTGACGCCCACCACGGCGCAGGCGGTGAACAGCACGTTGCCGATGGGAGGAGTTATCAGACTCAGGGCGACGTTGCATTCGATCAGGATTCCGAAATGGATCGGCTCGATTCCACGCGCGACGGCCATGGGCGTGAGCATCGGAACGAGGATCAGAATCGCCGGTACGGTATCCATGACGATGCCGATGATGAAAAACAGTATCTGGACGAGAAGCAGAAAAAGAATCCTCTCCGGAGCCCATGCGTCGAGCAGCTTCCCGAGCATGCTCGGAACCTGGAAGATCGTGAGCACGTAGCCCAGGATGGCGCACATTGCGATCACCAACAGCACCATTCCGCTGATCTCGATCGTATTGCGAAGGACCTCCGCGAGCCTCTTGAAAGTGAGCGTTCGATACACGAACGCGGCCAGCAGGAAACCGTAGACCACCGCCACGGACGCCGCCTCGGTGGGCGTAAATACGCCTCCAAGGATTCCGCCCAAAATGATCAGGATCAGCAGGATGGCCGGGCCCGCTTTCACGAAAGAAAAGAGGGTTTTCTTCAATGAAAACGCAACGGATACGTTGCCGTAGCCGTAGCGCCGGGAGATGTAGACCGCCCAGATCATGAGCCCGAGACCATTCACGATCGCCGGAAATATTCCGGCGGCGAACAGCCCGGCAATCGACATGTTCCCGACGATCCCGATCAGGATGAGGTCGTTCGTCGGCGGGATGAGCGTGCCGGCGCATCCGGAGGACGCGAGGAGTGCGGCTCGAAACGGCGCCGGATAACCTTGCTCCTTGAGGCTTGGATTCGCCACCTTGCTGATGGCCGCCGTGTCCGCCGAGGAGGACCCCGAAATGCCGCTGAACAGCATCGTCGACCCGATGACCGATACGCCGAGTCCGCCACGCCCGCGGCCGATGGTTGCCGACGCGAATTCCATGAGGTTCTTGGCGACTCCGCCCTCGGACAGCAGGGAGCCGGCGAAAATAAAGAGCGGGATGGCGAGAAAGTTGAAGGAGCTCAGTGCGTCGTAGATCTGCTGCGGCAGGCCCGGCAGTAATTCGAAGCCGTTCGGAGCGAAAAAGATGCCGACCAGAGCCGCGCCGCCAAGTACAAAGGCAATCGGCACGCCGACTGCCATGAACGCAAAAAATGCGATAACGAGAGCGGTGCTTGCGAATCCCATGATGCCTCAACGCGGCGGGGGGACGGTGGTTGCAGGCATCTAGGACAGGCTTTCGCCCTTCAACTCGCGGTGGACTTCCTCTTCGCGCGCTTCAACCGCGCTGAACCGGCGACCGGTCCAGATCGACAGCACCGCATCCGCGAGCTCGAGAACGTAGATCGTCAGGATCGCGCCGATGCCGACGGGAATCCCCGCATACGGAATGCGCATGTCGATCTCGGTCGCCATGGCGGTCTGATTCGAGACGATGTCGAGATAATCAATGGAGTACTTCAGGAGGATCGAGAGCAGAACGACGACCGCAACGTTGACGATCTGCCGGACGATCCAGCGTGTGCGCTCGTTGAAGTACATGACGCCGAACCGAACCGCGAAATGCATTCCTCTCCGGGCGCTTACGGCCGCGGCGAGCAATCCAAACCAGACCAGAATGAAGCGCGCGACTTCTTCGGTCCAGGCCGTTGGTGCATGTATGACGTAGCGGATCAGGACTTCCAGAAAGACGCTTACGACCAGAAAGCAGAGAAGTGCCGCGCAGACCGCAACCAGCGCCATCTCCATCCAGTGGCCAATGCGCGCCAGCAAGACTTGTACTTGAACCACGAGAGAGGTGCCTCGCGGAACGCGCAGTCTTACAGCAGCTCTTGGCTATCGGCCGGGCACCGCACCTTTACGAAAAATTGCGCGCCGCATTGACCAGGTCCGCCCCGATCCTGGCGCTGGCTTCCTTGTAAACAGAGTCGAGCTTACCGGAGAAGGCCTTGGGGTTTTCCATGGCGATGATCTGCATTCCCCCCTTGTCCCTCAGGAAGGCAATCGTGTCCTTCTCGCTCTTGAGGACCTCGTCCACCTGGGCCTTGACGGCGGGTATTGCGGCTTGCCTGACGATCTCCCGGTCTTTGGGCTCGAGCTTGTCCATGAACTTCCTGGAGACGATCATCGCGCTGACGATGCTGTAGTGGTTCGTGAGCGTCAGATATTTCGTGACCTGATACAGCTTCACCTGAAGGATATCCGCCATAGTCTTGTCGCTGCCATCGATGAGGCCGGTTTGCAGCGCCGTGTACAAATCCTTGAGACCCACGACGGTCGGGATTCCCCCGAATGCCAGGATGGTGTCACGTTGAATCTTGCTCGCCTGAACCCCGAACTTGAGCCCTGTGACATCCGCCGGAGTCCTGATCGGCCGCTTGCCGTTCCAGAGGTTGCGCGAGCCGTCCGAGGCGAAGCCCAGCAATTCGCACGCGAAGGCTTCATCGACTTTGGGCTTCAGGCGTGTACCGACCGGGCTGTTGGCGAAACGCAGAACCTGGTCCGTGTCCTTGTAGAGGAACGGGAGATTGAACACGTCCATTTCACCCACGGCGGCACTGATGTGCGATACGTCGGTGACGACGCCATCGAGCGTCCCCGCCTTGACGGAATTCGTCATCGTCTGGTTGCTGCCGAGCTGACTGTCCGGGAAGATCGTGACCTGGACACGCCCCGACGTGCGGCTTTCGACCAGTTCCTTCAAAACCAGGGCGGACTTGGTGTGAGGCGCACCGATCGGGCTGTCGCTGCCGAAGCGCATCGAGACCGGGGCAGCCGATGCCTTCCCGATGATTCCAAACACGCCGAACGCAAGGCCGGCACCCGCGGCGAGCCCGCTCTTGAGCGTGTCTCTGCGCGTGAACACGCGGCCCGACGTGGCGCCCTTCTTTACCGATTGACCCTTGACTTGCCTGTTCGACATGACCATCCCCCTTTGTGAGGTGTTGAGGGCACAGGAAATTTACACGCCCTTCTTCGCCGTCGGGACGTATAGCACGGGCCTACCGGGTGGTCAATCGAAGGAATGTCGACTGTAAGTATCGCTCTCTCAGTGGTTATTCGAACCCCGCGTCAATCGTGATACGGTGTGCCGTCCTTCCGCGTGAATCGCCGTCCCTGAGGCGTCGCCTGCCCCGCGATGTCGTCATCGGGATAGGTCACGGCATCCTGTGGACGGCGGTCGCCCACCTCGAGATAGACGGCATCCTTGCCGGTGCGGTTGACCAGGAAGTGGCCATCCGCTTTCCCGGCGGGAAAACCTGCGCACATGCCGGGCGTCAGCCGCTGCTCGCCATCATTGGTGACGAGGACGAGCTCCCCGCTCACGATGTAGATGAACTCGTCCTCGTGGGAGTGCCAGTGGCGCAGCGCTGACACCGCGCCCGGCGGTATCGTCGTAAGGTTGACCCCGTAGTTCTTCAAACCCAGCGCGTCGCCGAGGCGCTGCTTGCGGCGCCCGGAGACACGCGACTTGAACGGCTCGGGATAGCGCGACCCGGCAACCGGCGATATCGTGGCCGGATCCAGAGCCGGCAGCTTGAGCTGGGTCGTCATTTTCCGTTCTCCTCAATGATCTGCAGGACTGATTCGGCGCCGGATGAACGGCGCATCGCGTCCGCTCGATCCGGCGCAGACGGCGCCGCACGCGTCGGGGGCGGGCTGCTGACGACTCGTGTCATGGCGCCGTCCGGAAATAGATGATGTCCCCTTCGCGCACGACGTAATCCCTGCCTTCGAGCCGCATCTTTCCGGCTTCCTTCGCGCCCTGCTCGCCCCCGCACGCGAAGAAATCCTCGCACGAGATCACTTCCGCGCGGATGAAGCCGCGCTCGAAGTCGGTGTGAATCGTGCCGGCGGCCTGCGGCGCGGTTTCGCCCTTGTGTATGGTCCAGGCGCGCGTTTCCTTGGGACCGGTGGTGAAAAAGGTCTGCAACCCGAGGAGTCCATAAGCGGCATGCGCGACCCGGTCGAGGCCGGGTTCCTCGAGCCCGATGTCGGCGAGGAACGCCTGCTTGTCGTCCTCGGTCATGTCGGCCATCTCCGCTTCCAGCGCCGCGCAGATCGCCACCACGGGAGCGCCTTCCTTCACCGCGAACTCGCGCACGCGGTCGAGCAGCGGATTGCCCTTGAGTCCGTCCTCAGCGACGTTCGCGACGTAGATCGCGGGCTTGGTCGTGAGCAGGCACAGCGGCTGCAGGAGCTTCAGCTCCTCCGCTTGCAGCGCGACGCCGCGCGCGGGCTTGCCCTGGTCGAGGCGTTCGCGCACGCGCTTGAGCACGCCCTCGAACCGGATCGACTCGGGATCGCCCGACCGCGCTTTCGGCGCGACCCGGTCGAGCACCCTGTCCACCGTTGCGAGATCGGCAAGGGCGAGCTCCATCTGGATGGTCTCGATGTCGGCGACGGGATCGACGTGGCCCGCGACGTGCGCGACGTTCTCGTCCTCGAAGCAGCGCACGAGATCGATGATGCCGTCGGTTTCGCGGATGTGCGCGAGGAACTGGTTGCCGAGGCCCTCGCCCTTCGAGGCGCCGGCGACAAGCCCCGCGATGTCCACGAATTCAACCGCTGCCGGCGTCACTTTCGCGGAGCGGGAAATTTCCGCTATTTTCCTCAGGCGCGGATCCGGCACCGGCACCACCCCGACGTTCGGCTCGATCGTGCAGAAGGGATAGTTCGCGGCCGGGACCGCGGCCTTGGTGAGGGCGTTGAACAGCGTGGACTTGCCGACGTTGGGCAGGCCCACGATCCCGCATCGAAGGCTCATTTCTTGGGCGCGGCGTCGGAGCCCGGGATGAGTTTCTTGAAGAAGGAGCTGATCGCGCTTCCCACACCGGCTTTCTCGTCCTGCGCGACCTTGCCGGTCCTGGCAGACTTCTCGCCCTTGCCCTTCCTGGCCGCCGCGGCGGGTTTGCCGGGCTTCGCCGCAATTTCCTCGGCTCTCGCCTTCTTCTTCGCGACCGCTGCCGCTTGCACGGCTTTGACGGGCGCCGGCGTCGCCGCCTGTTCCGCCCTTACGGGCTCGGGCCCGGTGTGGAGCTTCAGCATCGCGCCCTGGTGGTCGCCGGCAAGCATGAGCGGCAGCACCTCCAGCGCGCGTCCGATCGCGGCATCGATAGCGGCGCGGTCTTCCTGCGAGGGCTTGTGCAGCACGTAATCGGTGACGGCGTGGGGGTCCCCGGGATGGCCGATGCCGATGCGCACCCGCCAGTAGTCGTGCGAGCCCACGCGGGCCGAGATGTCCTTCAGCCCATTATGGCCGGCGATGCCGCCGCCCTGCTTGATGCGCGCGACGCCCGCCGGAAAATCGAGCTCGTCGTGCGCCACTAGGATGTCGGAGGGCGCGATCTTGAAGAAACTCGCCAGCATCTGGACCGGCTTGCCGGAGAGGTTCATGTGCGACTGCGGCAGCATCAGCCACGCGCCGCTCGCCTCGTGCCGCCCGACCAGCGCCTCGAACTTCGCGTCCTTGCGCAGCACCGTGTGGGACTCCGCGGCGAAGCGCTCGACCAGCCAGAACCCCGCGTTGTGTCGCGTTGCCTGGTAGCGGTCGCCCGGGTTGCCGAGGCCGACGATCAGCTTCATGGGTGATGAGCGATGGCTATTGGGTGATCAATGAAAAAGCCCGCCAGTCCGGGCGGAATGGCGGGCTCCTTCCGCAAGCGGCGCCTATTCCTTGCCTTTCTTGCCGGGCTCCTTCTTCTCGACGGCGGCCGGCTCCTTCTTCTCGGCGCCCTCCTTCTTCTCGCCCTTTTCGCCTTCCGTGGCGGCCGCGGCGGCTTCCTCGCCCTCGGCCGGGACCTCGCCGATGATCTCGGTGACCGGCGCCGGTGCCTCTTCCTCGATCACGATCTCCTTCGGCACGTGCACCGACACCACCGACGGATTCTCGTGCTTGAGCTTGGTCACCGGCTCCACGCCCTTCGGCAGGGGAATGTCCATGACGTGCAGCGTGTCGTTCAACTCCATGTCCTTGAGATCGACCTCGATGAACGCCGGCAGGTCGTCGGGCAGGCACTGGATGTCGATTTCGTTCAGCGCGGGCTGCACCACGCCTCCGCCGACCTTCACGCCCGGGCAGATGTCGGCATTCAGGAAGTGCATGGGCACGCGCATGTGGATTTTCTTGCTCTTGTCCACGCGCTGGAAATCCACGTGCAGCACCTGCTGCTTCCACGGATGCATCTGGTAGTCGCGCAGCAGGACCTGGAATTTCTGCCCGTCGAGCGCGAAATCCAGTATCGAGGCATGGAACGCCTCCTGCCTGAGTTGCATCAGCAGGGCATTGTGGTCGAGTTCCACGTTCTGCGCCGACTGGTTCGCGCCGTAGACGGTCCCCGGCACGCGCCCGCCAACGCGCAGGCGGCGGCTGGCACCCGATCCCTGTTGCGCGCGCGGGTATGCAGTCACTTCGATCTTCATCTCGTTCTCCTGAACCGTTATTCAACAAACAGCGAGCTGACAGAGTCCTCGTTGCTGATCCGGCGCATGGTCTCGGCGAACAGGCCGGACACCGTCAGCACCCGGATCTTCTTGCAGGCTTTCGCGTCCTCGCGCAGCGGGATGGTGTCGGTCACCACCAGCTCGTCGAGCACCGAGCCCATAATGCGCTCCACCGCCTTGCCGGAGAGCACCGCGTGCGTGCAGTAGGCGAGCACGCGCTCCGCTCCTTGCTGCTTCAATGCCGCGGCCGCCTCGCACAGCGTGTTGGCGGTGTCCACCAGGTCGTCCACGATCACGCAGGTCCGCTTCTCAACCTCGCCGATGATGTTCATCACCGTGGCGACGTTGGGGCGCGGGCGCCGCTTGTCGATGATGGCGAGGTCGGACTCGAGCCGCTTCGCCAGCGCCCGTGCCCGCAGCACGCCGCCGACGTCAGGCGAGACCACCACCAGGTTCTTGAAGCCGCGCTTCCACACGTCGCCCAGCACGATCGGACTGGAGTAGATGTTGTCCACCGGGATGTCGAAGAACCCCTGGATCTGCTCCGAGTGCAGGTCCATGGTGAGCACGCGGTCCACGCCCACGCTCGACATCATGTTGGCAACCACCTTGGCGGAGATCGGCACGCGGGCCGAGCCCGGGCGCCGGTCCTGCCGCGCGTAGCCCATGTAGGGGATGGCGGCGGTAACGCGCCCCGCGGAGGCACGCTTCAGGGAATCCACCATCACCAGCAGCTCCATCAGGTTGTCGTTCGTCGGCGAGCAGATCGACTGCAGCACGAACACGTCGCGCCCGCGCACGTTTTCCAGGACCTCGATCATCACCTCGCCGTCGCTGAAACGGCCGACCTTGGCGCGGCCGAGCTGGACGCGCAGGTGCCCGGCGATGTCCTCGGCAAGCCGCGGATTGGCGTTGCCGGCGAACACCATCAGGCGGTCGAAACCCCTGCTCTCCCTTGCGCTTGCCTGCAGCATCAAGACCTCGACTCGGGGCCGGTCAATATCGGGCTGGGGAGGTAGGATTCGAACCCACGCATGCCGGAATCAAAATCCGGTGCCTTAACCAGCTTGGCGACTCCCCAACATCCTTCATGTACATGAGTGCGCCTCAGCGTGCCAGGTCTCGCAGCGGATGCCGCGCGAGCCCCCGCGCGATGAATCCGCGCATGCCCGCGGGCGCCTGTTTCAATATCCGGCGGGCCGCGTTCCCGTTTGGGAACGCCGCGAACACGCACGCCCCGGTGCCGGTCACCCATGCCGGCGCCGCCTGCCGCAACCAGGCGAGGTGCCGCGCCACTTCAGGGTACTCTCCGCACACCACGGGCTCCAGATCGTTGCCCGCCTGCTCGACCGAAAAGGCCGTGATTTTAATAGGTTTTGAGTCGCGTTTCAATTGATTGTGCGAGAAAATCCGGGCCGTCGGCACCTGCACCGGCGGGGTCAGAACGAGATACCAGGCCGGGGGGAGGTCGAGCGGCGACAGGCGCTCGCCTATGCCCTCCGCCAGCGCGTTGTCGCCGGCCACGAATACCGGCACATCGGCCCCCAGCTCGAGGGCGAGGGCGAGCAACCGCTTCCGCGACAGCCCCGCCCGCCACAGGCGATTCAGCACCAGCAGCGTGGTCGCGGCATCCGAGCTGCCGCCGCCGAGTCCGCCCCCGAGCGGCAAGCGCTTCTTGAGCGTGATGTCCGCGCCGAGCCGCGTGCCGCAGGCTTGCTGCAGCCGCCGCGCCGCGCGCACTGCGAGGTCGTCGGCGGCTGGCACCCCCGCGACCTCGTTCACCCGGTTGACCGCCCCGTCCTCGCGCACGCGGAAGGTCAGCGTGTCGCCATAATCGATGAAGCGGATCACGGTCTGCAGGAGGTGATAGCCGTCGGCGCGGCGCCCTGTGACCCGCAGCATCAGGTTCAGCTTCCCCGGCGCCGGATAACGTCGCTGCCCGCTCATTGCGTGTCGCCGCCGCGCCTCCAGCCGTCGATCACGAGCCTGAGCACCTGCGATGCGCCCGACAGCTCGAGCCGCCGCAGCCGGCCTTCGCGCGCGCCCTCCGAATCGTATACGTAAGCGACGCGCCAGCCGTCCTGCTCGAGCGCGGCGAGCCGGCCTTGCGGGTCGCGCTCGACGGCTTGCACCACGGCCCCGGGCGTAGCTTCGCCCTGCACCCACCAGGCGAGGTGCGTGATCGGCATCTCCCAACCCAGTGCGCGGTGGGTCAGGCTGCCGATGTCGGCGGCCTGATGCTGGCTCCGGTCGGAGCCGGTGAAGGTGGCACCGGCGGCGTTGCCTACGATGTACGCGAGCGCCTGCCCCGTCGGGGTCAGGAGCCAGAGCTCATCGCGCTGCGCGGTGTGCTGCCAGCGCACCCCCGAGGTGAAAGAGCGCCCGTCGTGGCTGACCGCGACGCGTCCGATGAGCTCGAACGCGGGCGCCGGCGGAGGCGGAGGCGACGGCGCCAGCAACGCGCAGCCGGCGAGCGCCGCGGCCACTGCCATGGCAACCCATGATCCAAGGCGGGGAACTACGGCTATGAGTGACGGGTAATGGGCAATGCGCGCGACCTTCGGCTCATCACTCATCACTCGTCACGATCACTGGGGCTGGAAGCGCTTGACGGTGCTTTGCAGCACCTCGTTGTTGGGATGTTCCTTCAATGACTCGGCCCAGATCTTCCGCGCTTCGTCGCGCTTCTCGAGCGCCCACAGCACTTCCCCGAGGTGAGCCGCGATCTCGGCGTCGGGACGCTGCTTGAACGCCTTCTGCAGGTAGTCGAGCCCTTCCTGGTTGCGCCCCATGCGGTAGAGCACCCAGCCCATGCTGTCCTGGACGAAGGGATCTTCGGGTGCGAGCTTCAGCGCGGTCTCGATCAGGCGGTAGGCTTCCTCGATGCGCTCGTTGCGGTCGGCGAAGGTGTAGCCGAGCGCGTTGTAGGCGTGAGCATGATCGGGGCGGAGCTTGATCAGCTGCTTCAGATTGGCTTCGAGAATGTCGATGCGGTTCAACTTCTCCGCCGCCATCGCGTAGTCGTAGAGGAGATCGGGGGTATCGGGCATCTTCGCGAGCGCCTGACCCAGCACGTCGAACGCCTCCTGGTAGGCATTCGCGTCGCGGAGCAGCTGCGCTTCGGCCTGCGTCAGCTGCACGCGCTGCTGGGGATTGCGCGCGGTTGCCTGCTGCAGGTGCTTGCGCGCCTCGGGCAGCTTGCCCTGCTTGGCGAGGATGTTGGCATAGCGCGCCTGGGCGGGGATGAACTGCTCGCCCTGGGTCACGGCGGAGTACCACTTGAGCGCTTCGTCGGGACGCTTGCGATCCTCGTTCAGCTGCCCGAGGTAGAAGCGCGCGAGGTCCGGATCCTTGCTGTCCAGCTCCAGCACGCGCTTCAACTGGGTCTCCGCCGCGTCGTAGTCGTTCGCCTGCATCGCGAGCAGCGCCACCGCCATGCCGACGTCGGCGTTCTGCGGATACTCTCCGACCAGCAACTCGAACTGCCGGCGCGCCTCGGGGTAGCTCTTGGTGGTGACGAGCAGCCGCGCGTAGTTGAGCCGGGCGTCGCGCGCCCCAGGATGGTCGCGCAGGTAGTCCTCCAGAAAGCGCAGCGCCTCTTCGTTGGAGCTGCGCTGCATTACCTGCGCGATGAAGAGCGCAGCAGGCTCCCAGTCCGGCCTCAACTTTAGCGCCGCGCGCGCCTCCTCGAGCGACACCTGCAGGTTGTCGGCGTTCCACGCCGCCTGCGCCACCGCGAGCCGCGCCTCGGGCACGTCGGGGTAGGGCTGCGCCAGCGCCTGCATCAGCTTGAGGACCTCGGGCTTGTCCTTGTGGCGCGAAAGCAGCGTGGATAGCTGGAGAAAGCTCTGGCCGACGCTGTCGCGCCCGGTCGCGATCCACTTCTCCAGGTGCGGCTGCGCGTCGGCGATGCGGGCCTGGTTCACCAGCAGCGCCGCGATGACCTGGCGCGCCTGCGCCGAGGCGGGATCCACCTGCAGCCAGATGCCCGCCGCCTCGAGCGCTGCCGAGTTGAAGCGTGCATTCCATGCCACCTCAGTGGCGCGCTGCGCGATGCGCGGGTCCCCGGTCTCGCGCGCGAGCTCGAGATAGGTCTGCACCGCGATATGAGCCTGCCCGCGCTGCAGCGCGACCTCCGCGAGCATCAACTTGTACAGCAGCTCCTCGGAGAGTTCGACGCCGGGCAGCGGCTGGGGCTTCACCACCACCGCTTTCGGTGCAGGTGCCGGTTCCTCCGCGGTCAGCGGCGGCTGTTGGGCGCACGCCGCAAGCGCGGCGCAAACCGCCAGCCCGATGATTCGATACACGGTCATGAGTCCGGAGGCGGGAAACGGGAGGATGCTGGGTGGCGCGGAGGCCGGGCGCGGCGGCTTCATTAACAGGCACATATTAGGTATATTTCATTCACACCACAAGCACGAATCGCGCCCCAGCCATCGCCACGATGCCGGAACCGGAAGCGGCCAGCACCATCTCCGCGCGGGGTCTTACCCGCACCTTCGGCAATCACATCGCGGTCAACGACATCACCCTCGAGCTCAAGCGCGGAGAGGTACTTGGATTTCTCGGCCCGAACGGCGCCGGCAAGACCACCACCATGCACATGCTGACCGGAAACCTTGCGCCCTCGCGCGGGGAGATCAGCATCTGCGGCATCGACCTCCTGGAGAAGCCCTCCGCGGCCAAGGCGCGCATCGGCTACCTGCCGGAAGTGCCGCCGCTCTACCGCGAGCTGACCGTGAATGAGTACCTCGAGCTCGCGGCGAAGCTGCACCGGGTGCCGCGCGCGCGCCGCCGCGAAGCGGTGGCGAGCGCCAGGCAGCGCTGCGGTCTCGCCGAGGCCGGAGCCAAGCTGATCGGAACGCTGTCCAAGGGCTACCAGCAACGCGTCGGCATCGCGCAGGCGATTGTCCATGCGCCCGACGTGGTCGTGCTGGACGAGCCCACGGTCGGACTTGACCCCAACCAGATCCGCGACATCCGGGCGCTGATCCGCGAGCTCGGCGGCGCGCACAGCGTGATCCTTTCCACCCACATCCTGCCGGAGGTGGAGGCGGTGTGCGACCGCGTCCAGATCATGCATCACGGCGAGCTGGTCTACAGCGACACCATCGCGGCGCTGAAGCAGTTCGAGAGCGGCGCCACCTTGCTGGTGGGGCTGCGCCGCCCGCCGCCGTCCGCCGAGCTCGCGGCGCTGCCGGGCGTGGCTGCGGTGGAAGCCGTGGAGCCGACGCTCTACCGTGTCCGGTTCGCGGCGGGGATGGATCCGACCGACGCCCTCGTGGCGGCGGCCGCGGCGCGCGACTGGGGCCTCTACCAGCTCAAGCCCGCGCAGACGACCCTGGAGGACGTGTTCGTCCACCTCACGCGCCGCGAAGAGGCGCAATAGACCGGGCATCCGACATGATTTTCACGATCGCGGGCAAGGAGCTGAGAATGCTGTTCGCATCGCCGCTCGCGTGGGTGGTGCTCACGGTGGTGCAATTGATCGTCGGCTACGCGTTCCTGCGCCGCCTCGACGATTTCCTCCAGGTACAGCCGCAGCTCGCGCAAATGGCAGCCGCGCCCGGCATTACCGAGCTCGTCGCGGGTCCCATCTTCGGCACGGCCGCCGCAGTGCTCCTGTTCGCGGTGCCGGCGCTGGCCATGCGGCTGATCGCGGAAGAGCGCCGCAACCAGACCATGGTGCTGCTCATGTCCGCGCCGGTCTCGATGACCGAGATCGTGCTCGGCAAATTCCTGGGCCTGACCGCGTTTCTCGCAGGCATCGTGGCGCTGACTGCCCTGATGCCGCTCTCGCTCGCCGGGACCGCGCGGCTCGACTACGGGTTGCTCGCCGGGCTTATCGCCGGGCTCGTGCTGCTCGCCGCGGCCTTCGCGGCGGTGAGTCTGTTCGTGTCCTGCCTCACCGTGCACCCGGTGGTGGCCGCAATCGGAGCCTTCGCCGCGCTGCTGGTGATGGTGCTCGCCGGTGAGGCGGCGGGCGACGGGCTGCGCGCGCGCGGCTGGACGGTCGCGGCGAGCCTGGCGCAGGTGGCCTCCCCGATCAAGAGCTTCGAGCCATTTAGCAAAGGCATTCTCGACACCTACGCGGCTGCCTGCCTGGTCCTTCTTGCCGCGCTCTTCCTCGCGCTGGCGATCCGCCAGCTCGATGCGCAGCGGCTGCGCGGCTAATGGAAATCACGCGCCGGCGCCGCCTGAAGATTCTGGCGCACCATGGCCTGTTCGTGGTGCTGCTCGCCGCTCTGACGGGTCTGCTCGCCCACCTCGCGCGCGAGTACCGCATCGAGCACGACCTCACGCAAAGCCACCGCAACACGCTCTCGGCGGCGACGCTCGACGTGCTGAAGCGCCTCGAGGGGCCGGTCAGCATTACCGCCTACGCGCTGCCGCGCGATGCCCAGGGCGAGCATGTGCATCGCCGCATCGAGGAATTCCTGCGCCCCTACCAGCGGGCGAAGCCCGATCTCACCGTCACCCTCGTCGACCCGCGCGAGCAGCCGCGAGCCGCCGCGGAGGCGGGAGTGCGCTCGCCGATCGAGCTGATGGTGACCTACCAGCGGCGCACCGAGCGCCTCGTCGAATTCAATGAGCAGGCGCTTGCGAACGCGCTGCTGCGCCTTGCGCGCGGCTCCGATCGCCTCGTGCTGTGGCTCGACGGGCACGGGGAGCGCAAGCTTAACGGGCCCGCCAATCACGACCTGGGCGAATTCGGGCGCCAGCTCGAGTTGAAGGGCTTCCGGGTGAGCGGACTCAACCTCGCGCTCGCCCAGGAGGTGCCCGCCAATGCCGCGCTGCTCGTGGTCAGCAGTCCACAGGTGCCCCTGCTCCAGACGGAAGTGCAGGAGCTCCGGCGCTACCTCGCGCGCGGCGGCAACCTGCTTTGGCTGATCGACGCCGAGCCGCTGCGCGGCCTCGGGCAGATCGCGGAGATGCTCGGGCTTGTGCTGACGCCGGGGATCGTGGCCGATCCCGAGGCCGCCCGCTATGGCGCGTCGCCGGCGCTCGCGATCGCGGCGGTATACGGCCGCCACGCCGTCACCGACGGCTTCAACCTCATCACGGTCTACCCGGAGTCGCGCCAGATCGAGACGATCGAGAACGAAGAGTGGCGGGCGCGGCCGTTGATCGAAGTCGCGCCGCGCGGCTGCGTCAAGACCGGAAAGCCCGAGGGCCCCTGCGACAAGAGCCGCGACATTCTCGGCCCGATCACCATTGCCACGGCATTCGAGCGCGCCGTCGGCGACCGGCAGCAGCGCGTGGTGGTGGTGGGCAACGGGCATTTCCTGTCCAACGCCTTCATCGGCAACGGCGGCAACCGCCAGCTTGGCGTCAACATGGTCAACTGGCTCGCCGGCGACGAGCGGATGATCGTAATCCAGCCGCGCGAGGCCGCCGACGGCCGGGTCGACATCGACCAGGCGACGCTCTACCTCATCGCGTTCGGCTTCCTGATCGTGCTTCCCCTCGCCTTCATCGTCACCGGCTTTGCCATCTGGTGGCGCAGGCGCAGGATATGAGCCCTGCGGGGTGGTTAAACGCGGCGCTCGCCGCGGTCATCGTCGCGCTGGGCGTTTTCCTGTACTTCAGACCGGGAAATAATGCCGCCGTCGAGTATCCGCTCTCGGGGCTGAAGCCCCGGGAAGTACGGTCGCTGCGCATCGAGCGCCCGGGTGCGGCGCCGGTCGTGCTCGCCCGAAAGCAGGACACCTGGTTCATCGAGGCGCCGATCGCGGCACGCGCGGATGATTCGCGGGTCATGCAGCTGCTTGCGGTTGTTGAAGCCAGAACGGCGCACCGGCTCCCGGCCGGCGATCGCGGGCGCTTCGGCCTGGAGCCGCCGCAGGCGCGCATCATCGTGGACGGGCAGCCCTTCAGCTTCGGCCTGGTGAACGAGATCACCCGCGAGCAGTACGTGATGGCGGGGGATGCCGTCTATGCCCTGCACCCGCGCTACGGCGCGGCGCTCCCCGAGCGCGTGGTCCAGTTGGCAAGCCGCCAGCTCTTCGGGCCCGGCGAGGCGCCCGCGCGCATCGCGCTCAGGGATTTCGCGGTGGAGCAGCGCGACGGCAGGTGGACGCTCACGCCCCGCGCCGCGGATCTCAGCCAGGACGATTACATCCGCTGGGTGGATGAGTGGCGCCTTGCCAGCGCCCTGGGCGTGGAGCCGGGCCCGGCGGCGAGGGCGCGCGATGAAATCAGGATTCAGCTCAAGAACGGCGGCGCGTTGACGCTTGGCGTCATATCGCGGGAGCCGGAACTGGTGCTCGCGCGCTCCGACGAGAAGCTGCAATACCGCTTCGGCGCCGCTCTGGCGAAGCGCCTCCTCTCCCCTCCCACTGCCGCCGATAATGAACGGACTTCGAGCAAATGATCCGTCAGACCTCAGTCGTCAGTCGTCACCACCGCTCGCGTGCCTGAATTACCCGAAGTCGAAACGACGCGCCGCGGTCTGGAGCCGCTGCTCGTCGGCCAACGCGTCCGGATGGTCATCGTGCGCGACCGCCGTCTGCGGCAGCCGGTGCCGCGCCGGATCGCGCAGCTCGTCGCGGGCGCGACCATCCGCGGGCTCGCGCGCCGCGGCAAATACCTGTTGATCGACTGCGGTACGGGCACGCTGATCGTGCATCTCGGCATGTCGGGACGGCTGTGGGTGGTGCGCGACGGCGCGGCGCCGACCCCGCACGATCATTTCGACGTGGTGCTGGACAACGGGACCGTGGTCAGGCTGCGCGACCCGCGCCGGTTCGGGCTGGTGCTATGGCGGGCGGGAGATGCGCTGGCCCATCCGCTTCTGGCGGAGATCGGCCCCGAGCCGCTTTCCGCCGGCTTTGACGGAGTGGTGATGCATGCCGCCACGCGCAACCGCAGCGCCGCCATCAAGCACGTGCTGATGGACAGCCACGTGGTCGCGGGCCTGGGCAACATTTACGCGAACGAGGCGCTGTTCCGCGCCTGCATATCGCCGCGCATCTCTGCGCGGCGATTAAGCCGCGAGCGCTGCGACCTCCTCGCGGCGAAAATCCGCGAAACCCTCGAGCTTGCGATCGAAGCGGGCGGCAGCAGCCTCAGGGATTACGTCGCGAGCGATGGCATGGCAGGCAGCTACCAGAGCCAGTTCCTGGTCTACGACCGAGCAGGCGAACCGTGCCGCCGCTGCGGAACGCGTATCAGGGGAATGCGGCAGGGACAGCGCTCGACCTACTACTGCCCCAAGTGCCAAAGAACGTGAATAGTGAGTGGTGAGTGGACCGAAAAGTCGGTTTGCTCCACTCACTACTCACGCTTTTTCAGTGGTCAGCTTGAGATACTTCGCGTAAAGCTGCTCCCGCGTCTCGACGTGCCGCGGATCGTTGGGAATGCAATCGACCGGGCACACCTTGCGGCATTGCGGCGCGTCGTAATGGCCGACGCACTCGGTGCACCGGTGAGGGTCGATGACGTAGATCTCCTCGCCCTGTGAGATCGCGTCGTTCGGGCACTCCGGCTCGCACACGTCGCAGTTGATGCACTCTTCGGTAATCTTTAAAGCCATAAACGCACTACTTCCGAATTCTATTCCCGATACGGGGGGCGCGGCGGGAAGGCCCCGCAGGAGGCGGAAGGGGCCCGCTCTCCCCGCTCATCACTTGCCGCCAAGCTGCTTGATCTTCGCTTTCAACCGCCGCGCGACGATCGGCGGCACGAACTTCCGGACGTCGCCCCCCAGTATCGAGATCTCGCGCACGATGGTTGCCGAGATGAACATGTGCTGCTCGCCGGGCGTGAGAAACAGCGTCTCGACATCGGGATACAGGTCGCGGTTCATGCCGGCAAGCTGGAACTCGTGCTCGAAGTCGGACACCGCGCGCAGGCCCCGCACCACCACCCGCACCTTGTGCTGCCTCACGAACTTCATCAGCAGACCGGAAAAGCCGACGACCTCCACGTTCTTGAGGTCCTTCAGGACCGCGCGCGCCATTTCGACGCGCTCGTCGCGGGTAAAGAAGGGGCGTTTCGTGGTCGAGTCGGCGATCGCCACGATCACCGTATCGAACAGCCGCGCCGCGCGCCGGATCAGGTCCTCGTGGCCGAGCGTGATCGGGTCGAGGGTTCCGGGATAGACCGCCCTGTGGTTCATTTGAGAGTTCCCTCAGCCCGCTTCAAGAGTTGATAGGCGACCTGCCCTGCCCGGCCCTGCCGCCATACCTCCCATCCCGGCAGCGGCCCGGTGCTGCCGGCGCGCTCGAGATAGACGAGCGCCTCCGGCGCGAGATGCGGCGGCAGCAGCGGCGCGACCTGAGGCCAGAGGTCGGACCGGTAGGGCGGGTCCACGAAGACAACGTCATAGACACCGTCGTCGGCGCGCAGGAATTCTAGCGCATCCGCTCTCCTGAGTTCCACAGCGCCGGCGGCGAGCGCCATACGGCTTGCCGTGAGCGCGCGAAACACGACGGGGTCGCGCTCCACCATCACCACGCGCGCGGCGCCGCGCGAGGCCGCTTCGAATCCCAGCGCCCCGCTCCCGGCAAAGAGGTCAAGGCAGGTTCTGCCGCCAAGGTCCTGTCCCAGCCAGTTGAACAGGGTCTCGCGCACACGATCGGGAGTCGGGCGCAGGTCCGGCCGCGGCGCAAACTGGACGAGCCGGCTGCGCCACGCGCCCCCGATGATGCGCACCCGGTTCCGGGTCATGGGATGGCGGCGCGCCCGCGCGCGGAGCTCAGCGCGCGCCGGCGGATGTCTCGGGACCGCCAGCCACCACCACCGTCACCATGCGGGCGGGGTCGACGCGCCGCCGGAACGCGTCCCGGATGTCAGCGGCGGAGACGCGCTCGACGCGCTGCACGAAGTCCTCGAGGTAGGTGAGCGGCAAGCGATAGAAGCCGATCAGCGCGAGGTACTCGTGGATCTTGCGGTTGCTGTCGATGCGCAGCGGGAAGCCGCCGATGATGTTGCGCTTGGCGTCCTCGAGTTCTTCCGCGGTCGGCCCGGTCTTCACGAACTCCACCAGCGTCGCTTGCGCCACTTCGAGCGCCTGCGCCGCCTGATCGCGCCGGGTCTGCATGCTGATTATGAACGGGCCTTTGCGCTGCAGCGGGTAGAAATAGCTGGAGGCCGAATAGGCGAGTCCGCGCTTCTGCCGGACCTCCTCCGTGATGCGCGAGGCGAACCCGCCGCCGCCGAGCACGTGATTGCCGACGTAGAGCGCGATGTAATCGGGATCCGTGCGTGAGATGCCGGGTGCCCCGATCAGGATGTGCGCCTGCGCCGCGTGGTGCGGCACCGCGCGCGACGCCCCCTCCGCGAGCCCGTCAACCGGCGGCAGCACGGGCTCGTCTCCGGTAGCGTCCGGCAGCCCGCGCGTCACTTGCTCGGCGATCGCCTCGGCCTCGGCGCGCGTGACGTCGCCGATCATTGCCACCACCGCGTAGCGCGCCGCGTAGTGGCGCTTGTGAAATGCCAGCAGGTCTGCGCGCGTGATGCCCTCGACCGACTCGATCTCCCCGCTCGCGCGCAAGGCGTAGGGATGCTCGCGGTACGCCAGGCGGTAGAACGTGCGAGAAACAATGGTGTCGGGCTTGGTATCGGCTTCCTTGAGGGACCCGACCAGCCGCACCTTGTCGCGGTTCAGCACTTCGGCAGGGAATGCCGGTGCGCGCAGGGAACGCGCCAGGATGTCGAGCGCCTGCTTGCGCTCTCGCGCGCTCGACAGCGTACGCACCGAAAGGCCCGCGCGGTCGGCATCGAAGCGCCCCCCGAATTGCGCGCCGATGTCGGCAATGCGGCGCGCAATGTCGTCCTCGCTCATGCCGTCCGCGCCGCTCTTCAGCAGGTGCTGGGTCATGCTGGCGACGCCCGACTTGGCCGGCTGGTCGTAGCCCGCCCCCGCCGGGAATTCCACGCTGATATCGAGCATCGGCAAGTCGTGGTTCTCCACGAAGTAGACGCGCGCCCCGCTCGCGGCCTGCCAGTGCTGGATGGGCAGGATCGCACCCGCCGGCGCGGCCGCAATCAGCAGCGCCGCCGCCACCGGCAATATCGCGAGGCGCTTATTGCACATGGCGCAACCCCACCGGCGGTTTCGCCCGCCGGACGCCCTGCAGCGGCTGCGGATCGAGCGTGGCGATGGTCAGCGCGTCGTCCCGGAAGTACTTGCGCGCGACCTCCTGGACCTGCTCAGGCGTGACCTCGCGCAGCTTCGCGAGCTGCAGGTCGAGCGTCCTGTGCGAGATGCCCGCGGACTCCACCGTGGCGATCTGCCGCGCCTGGAAGAACATCGAGTCACGCTGAAAGACATGCGCCGCGACCGCCTGGGCCTTGATGCGGTCGAGCTCCTCGGGGTCCACCCCCTGCTCGATGATCTTCGCCATCTCGCGCCGCAGCGCCTGCTCCACGTCCGCCGCGCTCCTGCCCGGCGTCGGTATCGCGCCGAGATAGAAGAAGCCCGGGCCGCGCGCGATCGAATCGTAGCTCGCGTCGGCCGAGCTTGCGATCTGCTCCTCGCGCACCAGCGTGCGGGAGAGCCGTGCCGCCTCGCTGCCGTCGAGCACCGCCGCCAGCATCTCCAGCGCATACGGCTCCCAGTCGCGCTCCGGATCGCGCAGCACCGGCGCACGGAACACCATCAATACGTACGGCAGCTCCGCGGGCGCTTTGACGGTGATGCGTTTCGCTCCCAATTGGGGCGGCTCGTCCTGCGGCTTGCGCTCGGGCAGAACGCGCGACGGGATCGCGCCGAAGTACTTCTCGGCAAGCACCGCCACGTCCTCCGGCTCGACGTCGCCCACCACGATCAGGGTCGCGTTGTTGGGGGTGTACCAGCGCCGGTAGAAATCACGGGCATCGTCGACGCGCAGGCTTTCCAGGTCGCTCATCCAGCCGATGATCGGGTTGCGGTAGGGATGGGCGGTCAATGCGGTCGCCATCAGTTGCTCGAACACTTGCGCGCGCGGCCGGTCGTCGGTGCGCAGCCGCCGCTCCTCCATGACGACCTTGACCTCCTTTGCAAACTCCTCCGGCGCGAGCGTGAGGTTCGTCATGCGGTCGGCCTCGAGCCGCAGCGCAAGCTCGAGGTGGGACTTCTCCAGCGCGGCAAAATAGCCGGTGTAGTCGCTGCTGGTGAACGCGTTGTCGCGCCCGCCAGCGATCGCGATGGAGCGCGAGTACTCTCCCGCGGGCGTGGTGGGGGTGCCCTTGAACATCATGTGCTCGAGGACGTGCGCGACCCCGGTCGCACCGTTCACCTCGTCCACGCTGCCCACCTGGTAGAGCAGCATCATCACCGCCACCGGTGCGCGCCGGTCGGGCTTGACGATCACGCGCATGCCGTTCCCGAGCTTGTGCTCGACCGTGTCGCTTGCGGCGAAGCCCGGGCCCGCGGCCAATGCGAGCGCGAGCAGCGGGAGAATCAAATGCTTGAAGGATGACATGCAGATGCGCGGCGGCGGCAATGAATTTCAGGCTAGAATTGTATCCAATTTTGCATGCCGGCATTCCCCGATGGGTGCCGGCCGCGATCTCACCACCCGCATCTAGACTGTCCAGAACGTGTTTAGTTCTACAGCTTCCTCCACCGACGGCGGCCGTTGGCTCGCGCGCCTGCGGGACGGGCTCGCCAAGACGCGCCGGCAGCTCGGCGACCGCCTCGCCGGGCTGCTGGGGGCGGCGCGCCCGCTCGACGAGGCGTTCTACGAGGAGCTGGAAGCGGCGCTGATCGGCGCGGACGTCGGCGTGGCGGCAAGCACTCATCTGCTCGGCCAACTGCGGGCGCGCGCCCGGCGCGAGGGATACACCGACTCCAGCCAGCTGCGCGAGGCGCTGCGGGAAGCGCTGCGCGAGCTGCTCGAGCCGATCGCCGTGCCGCTCGAGGTGGACGCCCATCGTCCGTTCGTGATCATGCTCGCGGGAGTAAACGGCAGCGGCAAGACGACCTCGATCGGCAAGCTCACCCACTATTACCAGAGCCGCGGCAAGTCCGTGCTGCTCGCCGCCGGCGACACGTTTCGCGCCGCGGCGCGCGAGCAGCTTGCCTCGTGGGCCGAGCGCAACCGTGTGGCCGTGATTGCCCAGAAGTCCGGCGATCCGGCCGCGGTGATCTTCGACGCCGTCAAGGCTGCGGTGGCCCGCGGCACGGACGTGGTGCTGGCGGACACGGCCGGACGGCTGCCCACGCAGTTGAACCTGATGGAGGAAATCAAGAAGGTGAAGCGCGTGGTCGCCAAGGCGCTCCCGGGAGCGCCGCACGAGGTGCTGCTCGTGCTCGACGCCAACACCGGCCAGAATGCCCTCGCGCAGGTGCGCGCGTTCGACGCCGCGATCGGCGTCACCGGGTTGATCGTGACCAAGCTCGACGGCACCGCCAAGGGCGGCGTTATCGCCGCGATCGCGCGCGAGCGGCCGATCCCGGTGCGCTTCGCCGGCGTGGGCGAGGGCCTCGATGACCTGCGGCCTTTCGACGCCGCCGAGTTCGTCGCGGCGCTCTTCGACTGAAGCCCGGCAGCCCCCCGGTGAGCGCTCACTCACATACGGCCGCGTCTCCTAACTCCATGATTTCGTTCAGCCGAGTCACGAAACGCTACCCGGGGGGGCTGGAGGCGCTGCGGGGCGTGACACTCGCGATCGAAGCCGGAGAAATGGTATTCGTCACGGGTCCCTCCGGTGCCGGCAAGAGCACCCTGCTCAAGCTCATGGCGGCCATCGAGCGGCCGACCGCCGGCAGCGTCGTCGTCAGCGGCCAGAACGTGGGGGCGCTGCGCCCGCGCCTGGTGCCGTTCCTGCGCCGCAAGCTCGGCTTGATCTTCCAGGATCAGAAGCTGCTGTTCGACCGCTCGGCGTTCGACAACGTGATGCTGCCGCTCGCGGTCACCGGCTTCGAGCGGCGCGAAGCGGCGCGCCGGGTGCGCGCAGCCCTCGACAAAGTAGGCCTTCTCGCCAAGGAGAAGGTTCACCCGGTCCGGCTCTCCGGCGGCGAGCAGCAACGGCTCGCCATCGCGCGCGCCATAGTTCACCGCCCCGCGATCCTGCTCGCCGACGAGCCGACCGGCAATCTCGACGCCGCCTATGCCGCCGGCATCGGCGAGCTCTTCCGCTCGTTCAATCAGGTCGGCGTGACGGTCGTGATCGCCACCCACGATGCCGCGTTCGCGGCGCGCATGAAGCCACGCCTGATCGTGCTTAGGGACGGCAAAGTAGCGACATGAAGACCTGGTTCTGGCATCACCTCGATGCGCTGCGGACGACGCTCGCACGACTCCTGCGCACGCCGGTGGCGACACTGCTCAACGTGAGCGTCATCGGCGTCGCGCTCGCATTGCCGGTCGGGCTCTACGTGGCCGTCGCCAATCTGCAGGGACTCACGCGCTCGCTCGGCTCCGATCCGCAGCTCTCGGTTTTCCTCGCGCTCGACGCCGGTGCCGCCGACGTCAAGCGCATCGCCACGCGCCTGCAGCAGCATCCAACCGTAAGCGAGGCGCGCTACGTGCCGCGCGACGAGGCGCTGAAGGAGCTCAAGTCGAGCACCGGGCTCGCCGACGTCGTCGACAGCCTGCCCGGCAATCCGTTGCCGGACGCGTTCGTGGTGCTGCCGCGGGACACTGCGCCCGAGGCCCTGGAAAAGCTGCGCGACGAGGTGCGCGGCTGGCCCAAGGTCACGCACGTGCAGCTCGATGCCGAGTGGGCGCGGCGGCTCGAAGCGGGTCTCAGGGCGGCGCTGCTGACGGTATCGCTGCTGGCGACCGTGTTCGCCTTTGCGCTGGTGGCCGTGACGTTCAATACCATCCGGCTGCAGATCCTCACCCGGCGCGAGGAAATCGAGGTCTCCAAGCTGATCGGGGCGACTGATTCGTTCATCCGCCGGCCGTTCCTCTACTACGGCGCGCTGCAGGGGCTCGCGGGCGGCCTCGCAGCGTGGGCGATCATCTGGACGGGCGTCTATATCCTGAACGGCGCGCTCGCCGACCTGTCCCGCCTGTATGCCACCCAGATCGTACTGAGGCACCTCAGCCCGGAGGATAGCGGGAGCTTGCTCGCCTTTTCGGCCGTCCTGGGCTGGTTCGGCTCCTGGCTCTCGGTCAACCGGCATCTCGCCGCCATCGAGCCACGTTAGGCAGCCCCTGCCCCCGTGGCCCCGGCCGGTTTCACAACCCCCTGATTTGAGGCCATTTTCCGTCCAGAGTCCGGTGGTTAAGCCCATGAATAGAATGAACTTTCATGGTATCTGGCACTCATATACCTGGAGTGCTAACATAGCGCCACAATGGGGGTCAAGATGACGAGCTTTGCGTTGCCGGTCCCGTCGGTTGCGGGCAGCCTGGAAACCTACATTCAGACCGTCAACCGGCTGCCGCTCCTTTCCGTGGAGCGGGAGCGGGAGCTTGCCCGGCGCTACCGCGGTGCGGGCGACCTGGAGGCGGCGCGCGAGCTGGTGCTCGCCCACCTGCGCGTCGTCGTCGCGATTTCGCGCGGCTACCTGGGCTACGGGCTGCCGCTGGCCGACCTCATCCAGGAAGGCAACATCGGCCTCATGAAGGCGGTGAAGCGCTTCGACCCCGAGCGCGGCGTGCGGCTGGTGTCGTTCGCCGTGCACTGGATCCGCGCCGAGATCCACGAGTTCATCCTGCGCAACTGGCGCATCGTGAAGGTCGCCACCACCAAGGCGCAGCGCAAGCTCTTCTTCAATCTGCGAAGCCTGAAGACCGGCCCCTCCACCCTCGGCGTCGAGGAAGCGAAGGCCGTCGCCGCCCAGCTCGGCGTCAAGCCCGACGAGGTGGTGGAGATGGAGACCCGTCTCACGGGCCGGGACATCGCGCTCGAGCCCGCGGGCGCCGACGAGGACGAGGCGTTCGCGCCGATCTCCTACCTCGAAGCCGAGGATGCCGAGCCCGGCCGCATTCTCGAACACGAACAGACCGCGCGCCTGCGCGGCGAGGGACTGGAGCGGGCGCTGGCGCAACTCGATTCGCGCAGCCGCCGCATCATCGAGGCGCGCTGGCTGGCCGAGAAGGAATCCGCGACGCTGCACGATCTCGCCGCCGAGTTCGGGATCTCCGCCGAGCGCATCCGGCAGATCGAGGCGAAGGCGCTGGCGCGGATGAAGAACGTGATCAGCGCGCAGGCCGCTTAAGACTGCGCTCGCGCAAACGAAAAGCCCCGCTGCGGCGGGGCTTTCTCATTTCAGGCCCTCAGGACTTGCCGAGCAGGATGCGGATATCGTGCAGCAGCGCCGGCGCGCCAGCGCCGTACTGTGCAAAGAGCCGCAGCCTCCCCTCGCCGTCGAGGATGTAGGTGCCCGCGGAATGGTCCACGCTGTAGCGGCCGTCCTTGGCCGGCTGCTTCTGATAGTAGATCTTGAATGCCTTCGCCGCGCGCGCGGTCGCCTCGGCATCGCCGTAGAGCCCGAGGAATGTCGGGTTGAACGACGGCACATACTGCTTCAGCACCTGCTGCGTGTCGCGCTCGGGGTCCACGGTGACGAAGAGCACCTGGACGCGATTGCCATCCGGGCCAAGCTCCCGCACCACCTGCGCCATCTCGGCGAGCGTCACCGGGCAGACATCCGGGCAATGCGTGAAGCCGAAGAACACCGTCACCACCTTGCCGCGGAAGTCCGCCAGCGTGCGTGGCCGGCCGTCGTGGTCGGTGAGATTCAGCTCCTTCCCGAAATCCGCGCCGGTGACGTCCGTGAGCCGGAACTTCGCGGCCTGCGGGCGCTCGCCGCAGCCGGCAAAACACACCGCCACCAGCGCACACACGATCGCTGCGAGGAGATTCTTCAAGCGAGACCCGCTCCGCTTCTATAGCGGTACGCGGATATAGTGGTCGAGGAGGAGCGCCGCGAAGAGCGCCGTGAGATAGACGATGGAGTAGCGGAAGGTCCGCTGCGCCAGGCGGTCGCTGTAGGCGATATAGATCCGCACCGCGTACCACAGGAACACCGCGTCGAGCACGAGCGCGGCGCCGAGGTAGAGCGCGCCGCTCATGCGGGTGACGAACGGCATCAGGGTCACCGCGGTGAGGATCACGGTGTAGAGCAGCACGTGCAGCCGCGTGAAGCGGTCCCCGTGCGTGACCGGCAGCATCGGCACGCCGGCCTTGGCGTAATCGTGCTTGCGATAGAGCGCCAGCGCCCAGAAATGCGGCGGCGTCCACGCGAAGATGATAAGAAAGAGCAGCAACGCGTCAGCCGCGATCTCGCCGGTGACGGCGGTCCAGCCCAGCACCGGGGGCATCGCGCCGGAGGCGCCGCCGATCACGATATTCTGGGGCGTCATCGGCTTCAATACCACGGTGTAGACGATGGCGTAGCCGATGAAGGTGGCGAGCGTCAGCCACATGGTGAGCGCGTTGACCCACTGGTGGAGTATGGTCAGCCCGGCCCCGCCCACGATCCCGGCGAAGACGAGGGTCTGGAGCGAGGTCACCTGCCCGCGCGGCAGCGGGCGCGCGCGGGTGCGCGCCATCAGCGCGTCGATTCTCTGCTCGACGAGGCAGTTGACGGCCGCAGCGGCCCCCGCGGTCAGCGCGATGCCGAGGGTCCCGGCGAGAAGCACTTGCAGCGGCACCATGCCCGGCGTCGCGAGAAACATGCCGATCACCGCCGTGAAGACGATGAGCGACACGACGCGCGGCTTGGTGAGCTCGTAGAACTGGCCGAACCGGGAAGCGAGCGTCGCGCCCGCAAAGCTCGAGGACATCTCGTCTGGTCTCGTGGCGCTTCGGGAGAGCGCGGATTTTAGCATTACCGCTATCCGACGCGCGAGGCCTTGAGCAGGCGCGAGAGGTCCTTGATCATGCGCGAGGGTTCGGGATCGCGCGGAAAGCGCATCATCAGGTTCCCGAGGGGGTCGATTACGTAGATATGATCGGCGGCGGACCCCGGTGCCGGGAACGCGTCCAGCAACCCCGCCCCGGCGGCACGAACCAGCCACGTCCCCCGATAGGGGGCGAGCGCAGCGGGGCGCGGGAGGGCGTCATCCGAGATCAGCCATGCCCGCTCGACCCGTTCCATGTCCTTGCCTTGCGTGAGCCGGAGCTGGCGCATGTAGAGCAGCTTCCGGTCGCAACGCTCATC
>DATICE010000124.1:0-2994 GCA_035456985.1 Burkholderiales bacterium
CCCGCCTTGCGCGAAATCCGGTCAACGACCTCGCGCGAGGCCGCGTCGTGGGCGAGGTCGTATTCCGCCTTCTTGAGGTTGTGATAGCAGCCGTTGCATGGCGCCATCACGACCCGGGCTCCCATTTCGTTGGCGGCGATCGACAGTACGCGCGAAGATAAATAGGTCTGGACCTTGGGATCCTTGTTCTTCACCTCCATAGCGCCGCAGCAGTTCCAGTTCCTGACTTCGTCGAGTTCGAGCCCGAGCGCTTTTCCGACCGCGCGGGTGGACTGGTTGTAAGCGTGGCCGGTGCCCTCGAGGGCGCAGCCCGGGTAGTAGGCGACGCGCTGGTATTTTGCTTTCATGGCTTGCCCCCGAGACCGAGCGCCCGGCGCTGCTCGGCCTCCTGCTCTTCGATGTATTCGGTGATCGCCGCGCGCGCGCCTCCCCAGCCGCGGGTGCGCGGACGGATGAGCGTGGCGAGTCCCATCAGCATGCCGAGGCGGAAGGGCAGGCGCCGGGCGACGCGCCGCGCCATCTCCACCAGCCAATCCTGCAACAGCGGCTGGCCGGTCTTCGAGAAGAACCCCCGGATGACGCGACCCTCCTCGATCTTCCCGGTCTCAACCACCTGCGCCGTGAACTCCTCATCGAAGATCATGGACTTCGACTTCGGCGTGTGGCCCTTCAGCGCGAGCCAGTGCGAGGTCGCCTTCATCACGCCTTCGGGAAAAACATCCCTCGGGCACGCATAGGTGCATTTGTTGCACGACACGCACTGCCAGATGATGTCTTTGTCGCGCAGGAGCTCGGATTCCATTCCCACGCGGATGAGATAGATCCAGTAGCGCGGGTTGAAGTCGGGATTGACGGCGTGCACCGTGCACGAGTTGGTGCAGGAGCCGCATTGCCAGCAGCGATGGATGTGTTCTCCGCCCGGCAACGCCGCAATCTCCTCCTCGATCCGCTCGTTGTAGTCGGTGACGACGCGCGGCTCGATGAACGTGCTCCAGTGTCCGGAGACGTCCACCCCGTCCAGCACGAGCTTGTCGTGCGTCTTCAGGTTCTCCGGGCGGATCAGCGATTGTTCGTGAATCGGCATGCGTGCGCCCGTCAGTCGAAGGTGTTCACGCCGTCCACGACGGCGGCGGTCCCGTCGAGCGCCTTCAGCTTTGTGCGGCCGTTCGCCTCGACGCCATCGAGCCCCAGCAGCCGCCGCGTGTGCAGCAGGGGATCTTCCGGCACGGAGAAATCGGTTCGCAGGTAGGCTCCTCCCTGCGCGTTGATGTAGCCGGCGTAGACCTGCGCAGTCAGCAGGTCGACGTAAAACGGGACATCGCGAAAGACCCCGTTCTTCGTGAGGAACTGCGCGAGCTCCTCGCGCAGCGCGACGAAGGTGCCGTATCCGTCGGGCACTTCGATCCGCAGGGGATCGGCGTCCGGTGCGTGCCAGATCTCGCGAATCACGCCGGTGTTGGCCGTCGCGTCCCACACCCACCGGCACATCAGCGGGTAGCGGTCGGGGTCGACGTTGTGCAGCAATTCGGCGGCGAGATCGCGTACCCAGCGGTGCTCACGGTCCGCGGGGAAGCCGCCGCAGAACGCCGCAATGCGTTCATCGGTGCTCGACGTATCCTCGCGGCCCTCGAGGAGCCGGGCGATGCGCGTTCGCAATTCCTCGAACCGGGACGGGAGGAGGTGCTCGCCGATGCGCCGGCGCACGGTCGCGAGGTGCGCGCACAACGCGCGCAGCGCGGGCAGCCCGGGCACGCGGCCAGGGGCGAACGCTTCCTGGAAAATTTCCGCCTTGAGCCTGAGCGCCGCGACGTAGCGCTCGATGCCGCCGTGCTCCTCGCAGCCCGAGATGAGCGCTTCCAGCGCGTGCGCGAGCTTGAGCCCGCTCAAATCCAGCCGCGGGCGCGCGAGCGCTGGTGTGCTCATGGGTCGGGAAGTCGGCGTCACTCTCGCACCGCCGCAATCGTCAGGCCGCGGCCGCTTGCACCGGCGCGTTGATCAGGGCGATAGCGGCGAGGGCCGCGGCTTTCGCCTGGGCGATCGAATCGTCGATGGTTTCCGGGCCGGTGGCCGCGCCCGCGACGAAGACCCCCGGGCGCGAGGTCTCGCCGAGCGCGCCGTATGCGGATCCCTTCGCGAGGAAGCCATGCGGCTCGAGCTCGACGCCGAAGACTTTTGCCAGCGCCTTGTTGTCGACATTGGGATCCATCCCGATTGCGTGCACCACCAGGTCGAACGGAATGGTAATGGGCCGCTTCACCAGCGTGTCCTCGCCTTTGATGATGAGCTTGGCGCCGTCGGACGTCACCTCGGCGATGCGCGCCTTGATGTACTTGACCTTGAACTCCTCCTGGCTGCGCCAGTAGTAGCGTGTCTCGTAGAGGCCGAAGGTCCGGATATCCATGTAGTAGATGTAGACGTGGCAGTCGGGCAGCTCCTCGCGGATCTCCATCGCGATGTTGGAAGACACCGTGCAGCAGATCTTGGAGCACCACTCGCGCCCGATCTGGCGGTCGCGCGAGCCGACGCACAGCAGGATGGCGACGCGCTGCGGCTTGCGCCCGTCGGACGGGCAGCGCACGCCCCTGCCCGAGGAGATCATCTGCTCGACCTGTGTGGTGGTCACGACGTCGGGAAACGTCCCGAAACCCCACTCCGGCTTGTTCACCGAATCAAAATGCGTGAAGCCGGTGCAGAGGAGGGCGGCCCCGGCGTCGAGCGCCGTGCCGTCGGAGAGCAGTGCCCGGAACGCGCCCGGCGCGCCCGCGAATTCCTTCACGGTTGAGCCGCGGTGGACCGCAACGAGCCCGTTGCTCTCGACGCGGTTGACCATGCCGCCGATCGCGTCGCGTGCCCATTCGCCGGTAGGAACGAGCTTGGCGTAGCCGGACAGGATCGGAGCGCCGCCGAGGCGGGGCTCCTTCTCGACGAGCACGGCGCGCTGGCCCACGGTGGCGAGAGCGTGCGCTGCGGCAAGGCCCGCCGGCCCGCCGCCCA
>DATICE010000125.1:0-20382 GCA_035456985.1 Burkholderiales bacterium
GCAATGCCGTCGAGACCGCGTCGCACACCTTGCGCGACTTGCGGGTGGCGGAGGTGACCAAGACCGACGTCGTTATCGAGAACGGCAAGATTGCGGCTTTCAGGGCGCGGGTGAGCCTCTCGTTCAAATACCAGGATTGAGACGGACGCTTTCGCGCCCCTCAACTGCGCGCGTTCGAACGGACGGTTGACCGCCGGTCAACGCGCGCCGGACGGATATTTCCGTCGTACCCGCGCAGGCGGGTATCCAGGGATTTCCGATTGCTAATCGGGCAGCGGGGGCAGTGATCGCAAGTAGGCGATCATCGCCGCGATGTCCTGCGGCGTGAGCTTGCTGGTGGAGTTTTTGATTACCTCGTACATTTCCTCGGAAGCCGTCTCATCGTCAGGCGTGACCCCGGTCGCGAAGAATTCCTTCAGGTTCTCATCGCTCCAGAGATTGAGGCCCGATGGCGTGATATTCGGAGCTTCCCTGTCACCGGCTATCCTCCCGCCTGCGAGGAAGCGGCCGCTTTTCGGTGCGCCCAGGAAATTGCGAGGCGTGTGGCACTCGCCGCAGTGACCGAGAGCCTGCACGAGATAGGCGCCGCGATTCACGAGCTCGGAGGCGCCCTGCATGTTCACGAAGGGGCCGGGCGTGAAGTAGAGCCACTTCCAGACGGTGACGAGGAAGCGCCAGCCGAAGACGAACCACAGGTCGTGCTTCTGGTTGACTCGAGCGCTCGGCGGAAGCGTGCGCAGGTACGCCCACAGGTCGCGCAGATCGGCGTCCCGGATCTTCGTGAACGACGGGTAGGGAAAGGCCGGGAAGTAGTTGGCGCCATCGGGGCGCCGGCCGTGGCGCATCGCGCGCATGAAATCGGCCTCGCTCCAGCGCCCGATCCCGGCCTGTGGATGGGGCGTGATGTTCGGCCCGTAGAAGGTGCCGAACGGCGTCTTCAAGGCGCGGCCTCCCGCAAACGCGACCGCGTCTTTCCGGTCCTCGGTATGGCAGCCCAGGCAACCGCCCGCGCGGGCAAGGTATTCGCCGCGCTTCGGGTCTCCGGCGGCTGCAGCAAGCGATGCGCAGCTGAAACCCGCCAGCACCAGCAGCGCCGGGGCCAGTCTCCGCATCGGCCTATACAGGACAGGGACTACTGCCGTCCGGCTGCCGGGTCCGAATCAACCCGGCGCTACCGGCGGCAGCGTCGATCGCAACGAAACAGCCCGATTCGCGCTTGTGAATTACTTGACAGTGGGGCCGCGGAAACTCTCGTGGCACTCGCTACAGCCAAGCTTGGTCTGGGAGTACCGTCCGGACTTTCCGATGATCTCAACTACAGCATCCTTCTGCCCCTCCCGCGCAAGGCGCGCAAGAGTCCTGGATTGATCGGCGAGCGTCCGGACATCCTTGTTGAAACCTTCCCAGTTCATCCAGATGTCGGGCAGCGAGCGCGTCAGCTTGTCGGGGTAGTCGCCGCGACCGGTGTCTTTCGGGAAATGCCCCGGTATCTTTTCCGCGAGGCCCGCCAGGGCGTTCGCAGCTTTCTCGACGTCGGCTAGGGATCCCTGTCCCTTGGCCGCGAATGCCGCAAGCACCCTCCAGTTCTTCTTGTCCAGATCTTCGTTCATGAAATTGATGCGCGCTTTGATCACCTCTTCACCGCTGGCCGCGTAGGTAGTTGCCCCCGGCACCAAGGTAACGCCCAAAACGGCTGTCGCGAACGCAAAACCCGACATCTTGACGGCGAGACGCATTGGATATTCTCCTGTCAAAAACGGTAAATTCAAGGTGCGGCGCCACTTCAAGCGCCTGCGATGCTATAACAATCCCCACTCCCGGTCCATTCCCGCAGAACGCGATTCTTTTCCGATCCCGTCAAGTCAGGTCGACCGGCCGGCGCCCTTGCTTGACCTCACCGCGGCGCCGCTTCGATTCCAGCCGCCGTCGCCGAGAAGCGCGGGTGGGTCGCGTCGGCCTGCGCGTCTTTCGGGGGATGGCCGCCTCACGGATCAGGGTTACGAGGCGCTCGATCGCGTCGTTGCGATTTTGCTCCTGGCTGCGGAAGCGATGCGCCGTGATGATCAGCACCCCCTCCCGGCTTACGCGCCGACCGGCGATCGCGCGCAGCCGCTCGCGCACCGGCGGCGGGAGCGACGCGGAGTGCTGAACGTCAAAGCGCAATTGAACGGCGGTGGCGACCTTGTTGACGTTCTGCCCGCCGGGGCCGGACGCCCGGATGAAGGTGAGCTCGATCTCGTTCTCGTCGAGCACGATGCCGGGCGCGATGCTGATCATCGGCCGAGTGTACGGTTCGCTGCCACGTCGCACAACCCGATTGGGTAAACTTACGGATATGAGAACGATTGCCGGATTGCCCCTGATGCCGCGGTTGGGCTACGTGCTGGGCTTCCTCGCCTGCGCGGGGCTGCTCGGCTTTGCGTACTATCTCCAGTACTACGAATACGAGGATCCCTGCCCGCTGTGTATTCTGCAGCGCATCGCGTTCATGGCGCTCGGGGTGATCTTCCTCGTCGGGGCGCTGCACGGCCCGGGGCGCACCGGGGCGATTGTCTACTCGGGTTTCCTGGTCGTGACGGCGAGCATCGGAGCCGCCATCGCCACGCGTCACGTGTGGTTGCAGTATCTGCCGAAAGACCGGATTCCCGAATGCGGGCCAGGACTGGAATACATGCTGAAGAAGCTGCCGCTGACCCAGGCGCTTGAAAAGATCCTCTCCGGCAGCGGTGAGTGCGCAGAAGTCGGCTGGACGTTCCTCGGGCTGTCGATCGCAGGCTGGTCGCTGTTATGGTTCCTGCTCTTCGGCGTTTTCGCGATGATTCTCGCGCTGGCCGGCATGAGGCGGGTGCGACGGGGGGTTCCGCGGTGATCCGGAACGTTCGCTCGATGCCCGCGCGTTGCGCGCGCGGCAACGCGCAATCAAGACGGCGTGCTACAGTCTAGGCGGGAATATCGGGCTCGAGCTGGCGCTCGAGCATCGTAATCTGGTCCTTCAGAAATAGCTTGCGCTTCTTGAGGCGTTGCAACTGCAATTGATCCTGGGCGGAACTTTGCGAAAGACGGGAGATGACGTCATCGAGATCTCTGTGCTCTATCTGCAATTGGTGAATTCGTTGCTTCAGAGTCTCGACTTCGGCGGTATGTATCATGGGTAGCATCCTCCATACCAGCTTGGAACGAGCGCTTTCAGTATAGACCCAATGATTTGAAAAAACGAGTCCGGCGCCGGGACCGCTCTGCAGTGCGCGCCCGGTTGAAGGAGAACAAATAACCTGCTGTTTTTTCTTTGATAAGCCCGCCGGCATTCAAGGGCCGGTCGGGCGGGGGAAGATGACTTGGCAATCACGCTTACGGTAAACGGCCGGACGCACGAGGTCGCGGCGGAGCCCGAGACCGCGCTGCTCTACGTGCTGCGAAATGACCTGAAGCTAAAAGGCGCCCGCTTCGGATGCGGCATGGGGCAGTGCGGCGCGTGTACGGTGCTGGTGGACGGCAAGCCCGTGCAGTCCTGCGATTTTCCGCTGTCGGCCGCGGCGGGGAAGAGCGTCACCACCATCGAAGGCCTCGCACGGAACGGAAAACTCCACCCGCTGCAACAGGCATTCATCGAGGAGCAGGCTGCGCAGTGCGGCTACTGCGCGACCGGCATCATCATGACCGCCAAAGCGCTGCTCGATACCAAGCCGCGGCCGACCGACGGTGAGATCCGCACGGCCCTCAAGGGAAACTTGTGCCGTTGCGGCACGCACTATCGCATCCTGCGCGCAATCCAGCGCGCTGCAAAGGAGCTCTCGAGATGAGCCAGTCCGCACCCGCCGCGCCGCGCAAGCTTCCGGGCAGCCTTGAGGCCAACCGGCGGCTCGACCGCTGGCTGCGGATCAACCGCGACGGAACGGTGACCGCGTTCCCGGGCAAAGTCGAGATCGGCCAGGGTATATTGACCGCGCTCACGCAGATCGTGGCCGAGGAGCTCGACGTGTCGCTCGAGCGGGTCCGGCTCGCGCCTACCGACACGCGCTACAGCCCCGATGAAGGCATGACCTCGGGGAGCATGTCGATCACCGACGGCGGCACGGCGCTGCGGTATGCCGCGGCGGAGGCGCGCGACCTGCTGCTGCAGCGTGCCGCCGCGCGGCTCGGCGTGTCGCTCGAGCAGCTCTCCGTCGCGGACGGCGTCGTCTCCGCGCGCTCGGGCGGAAGCGTCACCTACTGGGACCTCGCGAGCGATGATCTGCTGGCGCGCGAGGCGACCGCCGAGATCGCTCCCAAGCCTGCGTCCTCGCACAAGATCATCGGCAAGCCCGAGCCGCGCCGTGACATACCGGCGAAGGTGACCGGCACGCCGAGCTATGTTCACGATCTCGAGCTGCCGGGCATGCTCCACGGACGCATCGCGCGTCCGCCGAGCTACGACGCGCGGCTTGCCGGCCTGGACGAAGCCGAGGTGCGCGCGCTGCCGGGCGTGGTGAAACTCGTGCGCGACGGAAGCTTCCTCGGCGTCATCGCGGAACGCGAGGAGCAGGCGCTTCGGGCCCTTACGCGGTTGAAGCGCATCGCGCGCTGGGAGGAATCCACCGCGCTGCCGGAGGCCGACCCGCGCTTTCTCCTCAAGGAGGCGAGCGAGGACACGGTCATCAGCGAGAAGAAGGACGCCGCGGTCGCGGGACGCGCCGCAAAGTCGCTCGAGGCGGAGTACACGCGGCCCTACACCGCGCATGCTGCGCTCGGCCCCTCCTGCGCCGTCGCCCGCTTCGAGGACGGCGGCTACACGGTGTGGACGCACAGCCAGGGCATCTATCCCCTGCGCCGCGACCTTGCGCCGGTCCTGGGAGTGGCGGAAGAGCGCATCGCCGTGATCCACATGGACGGCGCAGGCTGCTACGGGCACAACGGCGCGGATGACGCCGCGCTCGATTCAGCCCTTCTTGCGCGCGCGGTGCCCGGCCGGCCGGTGCGGGTGCAGTGGATGCGCGAGGACGAGTTCCAGTGGGAGCCGTACGGCCCGACCATGGTGGTGAAGTTGAAGGGCGATCTCGACCGCGAAGGCAACGTCGTCGCCTGGACGGAGGACATCTGGAGCAACTCGCACAGCACGCGCCCCAACGGCCTCGGCGGCGTCAACCTGCTCGCGGCGTGGCACCTCGCAAAGCCGCACGAGGCTTCTCCCCCGCGCAACCCGCCGCTGCCGGGCGGCGGCAGCCACCGCAACGCGATCCCGATCTACGAGTTTCCCAACGAGCGCGTCACCAACCGGCTGGTGAAGCGCATGCCGGTGCGGGTGTCCGCGCTGCGCGCGCTCGGCGCGACCGCCAACATCTTCGCGATCGAGTCCTTCATGGACGAGCTCGCCGCCGCCGCCGGCGCCGACCCCGTGGAATTCCGCCTGCGCCACCTGAAGGACCCCCGCGCGCGCGCCGTGATCGAGACCGTTGCGGCGAAGGCGGGATGGCGCAAGAGGGAGAAGGGCGACGGCGTGCGCGGGCGCGGCATCGGCTTCGCGCGCTACAAGAACGGCGCGTGCTACGTGGCGGAGATCGTCGAGGTGGAGGCCGGCAACGAGATCGCGGTCAAGCGCGTCTGGGCAGCGATCGATGCGGGCCTCGTCATCAACCCCGACGGCCTCGTCAACCAGACCGAGGGCGGAATCATCCAGGCCGTGAGCTGGGCGCTCAAGGAAGCGGTGCAGTACGACCGCAGCCGCATCCTGACGAGCAACTGGATCGACTACCCCATCCTCACCTTCGAGGAGTCGCCGGTGGTGGAGGTGACGGTCGTCAACCGGCCCGACCAGGCACCGCTCGGTGCGGGCGAAGGCACCCAGGGCCCGACCGTCGCGGCGATCGCGAACGCGATCCACAATGCGATGGGCGTGCGGCTGCGCGACATGCCCTTCACCCGCGAGCGCGTGCTGGCGGCGCTCTCCTAACGCCCGATCCCATCCTCCCCGTCGGCGCTGAGCGGGGGCGCGACCTGTTCCAGCGGCCGGCGCTCGGCGTCGACGCCCAGCACCACCGCGACCGCCGCCGCCGCGCACATCAGCGTGGCGGCGATCAGGTAGCCGATGAACAAGGCGTTGCGGCTGCCGCTCTCGATCAGCAGGCCGAAGAGCGCGGGTCCGATAACGCCACCCGCGCCGGTGCCCGCCGCGTAAAAGATCGAGATCGCCACCGCGCGCATTTCCACCGGGAAGATCTCGCTCACGGTGAGATAGGCGGAGCTCGCCGCAGCCGAAGCGACGAAGAAGATCACGGCCCAGCACGCGGCCTGCGCCGTTGCGTCGAGCCAGCCTTGCGCGAACGCGTAGCCGGAGGCGGCAAGCCCGATACCCGAGACCGCATAAGTGATCGCAATCATCACGCGGCGGCCCTTGCTGTCGAAAAGCGGACCCAGCAGGAGCGGCCCCAGGAAATTGCCGAGCGCGAACGGGAAGATGTACAGGCCGACACGATCGTCCGGCACGCCGTAATAGTGTGCCAGCACCAGCGCGTAGGTGAAGAAGATTGCGTTATAGAAGAATGCCTGCGCGGCCATCAGCGTGAAGCCGAGCACCGCACGCGTGCGGTAGCGGAAGACGAGGACATGCAGGATCTCGCCCCAGCTGACCAGCGGTCGCACCCGCAGGCGCAGCTCCAGCCCGGGGTGCGGGCGCGGTCCGTGCTCGCGCGCCACCTCGTGCTCGATGGCGGCGACGATCGCCTCGGCCTCCTGCGCGCGCCCGTGCGCAAGCAGCCAGCGCGGACTTTCCGGCAGGTTGCGCCGCACGAGCAGGATCGCCACGCCGAGCACGGCGCCGAGTAGGAACGCGACGCGCCAGCCGAGCTCCGGCCCGACCCAGGCCGGATGGAGCAGCACCACGCTCAAGCCCGCCCCGAGCGCGGCGCCGATCCAGAACGAGCCGTTGATCGCGAGGTCCACGGTGCCGCGCACGCGCGCGGGGATCAACTCGTCGATGGCCGAATTGATCGCGGCATATTCGCCGCCGATTCCGAGGCCGGTGACGAAACGGCATACGAGGAACGAGGCGAGATCGAACGTGAGGCCGGTAGCCACCGTCGCGCCGACGTATACCGCGAGCGTGATCAGGAACAGGCGCTTGCGGCCGATCTTGTCCGCGAGGCGCCCGAACCAGAGCGCGCCAACGACTGCCCCGCCGACGTAGACTGCGCCGGCCCAGCCCACTGCGGTCGCCGACAGCCCAAGCGTCTCGGGGCGTTGCAGCACTGCGCCGAGCGATCCGACGAGCGTGACTTCGAGGCCGTCGAGCAACCAGGTGACCCCGAGCGCGATCACGACGCGCCAGTGCCAGCGCGACCACGGCAGCGCGTCGAGCCGGGCCGGGGCGGCGCTGCTGATAGGCGTGTCCGTAGTCACCATGGTGCCCATCCTTTCCGTGAGCGCGGCGCACGTACCGTGAGCCGGGGGTAGCGCCAGCCGCGAACCCCGGCGGCGCCGTAAGTGTCTATACTGATGCATATTCCTGGGAAAGGGAGAACATGCTGCGTGAAATTGAGGGGATAGCGGACGAGCCCCGCACCCGCCGGCGCTGGTTCCACAACGAGTATTTCGACCTCTTCGTGTGGCAGACCGACGAGGGGGATATCACGTTGTTCCAGCTGTGCTACGGGATCGGTGCGAGCGAGCGTGCGCTGGTATGGCACCGCACGGGCGGTTTTTTCCACGACGGCGCGGGGCCGGCCAAGCCGGCCGGGGCCGACAAGATCGTGGCGCGCTTCGAAGTGGCGGCGCAGCCGCTGCCGGTCAGCATCCGCGACACGGTAAGCGAGCGGATCCGCGAGTACCTCGCGGGCGAGCAGCCGGCCTCCGCCCGCCGCAAGCGCTTCCGCCGGGAAGACTGGCAGAAGCGGCCTGCCGCCTGATATGGCCGGCTGGATTACCGCGTTTAAAGTCATTCCCTGGGCCGAGCTGATTGCTGCCGCGCCGACGGTCGTGAAGGGCGCGCAGAAGGTCTGGGCCGCGGTCGCGAAGCAGGACGCCCCGCGGGCAATCGGCCCGGGGCCGGAAGAGAAGCAGCGCGCGCTCGAAGCGCAGATCGAGGAGCTGCGCAAGGAGTTGACCGCCGCCTCCGAGCTTGTCACCCGGCTTGCCGAGCAGAATTCCCGCTTGATCGAAGCCGTGGACGTCCTGCGCGTGCGGACGCGTTTGCTGCTCGTAGTCTCCCTCGTCATGGCCATGGCGGTGATTGGGCTCGCCATTCTCGTTTTGGCGAGATAAGCGCCATTCCAATGGGAGCACTTCTATGAAGAAGCCATTTCCCGAGCGCATCGCCGCGATGAATGCGATGTACAAGCTTCCCGCTTACGACCGGCCGACGCTGCCCGCGGACATTGCGGATCGGCTGGTCAGATTCAAGGCGACGTTGCTCGACGAGGTGCACGAGATCGACGAGATATCGAGGCTTGCGGAAAACGGCGATGATCCCATCGACATCGCGGTCGCAATCGCGGACCTGCTGGGCGACATCATCGTCTACTGCCGGTCGGAGGCGCTGAAGTATGGCCTGCCGCTGGAAGAGGTGCTGGACATCATCATGGACAGCAACGAAAGCAAGCTCGGCGCCGACGGCAAGCCGATCTACGACGCGAACGGCAAGTTCCTGAAAGGGCCGAACTATTGGCGGCCGGAGCCCAGGATCAAGACGCTCCTGGAAGCAGGGAAAACGGCAGCAAGGTGAGCCGGGGTCTCCACCCCTTGTTTTTCGGCCTGCCCGGCCGCCCGTCGCCCGCCACGCTTCTTCATGACTTGTTGTAATGTACTGTGGCGTTATGAGCAAGCTCATCGACCAGTTGAAAAAGGCGGAAGAGCAGCGCCAGGAGGAGCAGCAGGCCGCTACGCCCCGCGCGACCGCATTCCGGGACATCGAGGCCGCGATCGACGAGGTCGCCGAGCTGCGCAACCGGATTGAAACCGAGCGCAGCTCTGAGGCGGCATTGCGCGCGCTGGGCGCCGAGGAGCGGCGCGCCATCAATCTCGCACGCGAGCGCCAGGCGGCGGAGTCGGAGTTGCGGCGCATCGCGCACGCCCGGGCCGACGCTGAGGCGAAGGCGGCGCGCGTCTCGGCGGAGCGCCACCAGGCGGAGGCCCGCGCGCTGGCCGAGGCGCGGGCACGGGAAGAGGCGGAGCGCAAGGCGGCGGGACTCGCCGAGAAGCGCAGGCTCCAGGAAGAAGAGGGTGAACGCTACGCCCGCGAGCGGTCCGAGGCCGAGGCGCAGGCGACGGCGTCCATGCGCGAGCGCTTTGCGGCGGAAGAGCAAGCGCGCCGTCTGGCCCGGGAAAAGGCCCATGCCGAGCGCCGGGCTCTGGAGGCGGCGCGCGAGCACAAGGCACTGGAGGACAAGCTCAAGCGCGAGGCCGATGCGCGCGTCGCTGCCGAGACCGACGCGCAGCGCGCTGCGCAGGAGCACCACGAAGTGGAACAGGCTGCGCTTGCACAGGCGATGGCGCGGGTGACGGCGGAACGCAGGGCCACGGCGCTCATGGACCAGCGTCGCGCGCTCGACGAGGAAGCGTCGAAGATCGCGCAGGCGCGCGCCCAGGCCGAGGAGAAGGCGCGTGCCGCCGCCGAGGAGAACGCAGCAGCGGAAGCGAAAGGGCTGAAAGCGGCGAAAGAACGCGAAATTTCTGAGGCCCAGGCTGCGAATCGCGCTCACGCCCGCGCCCGCGCGGAGGCCGAGGCGGCGCGGCTCCTGGAGGATCGCCATCAGGCCGAGCAGCGCGCGATCGCTGAAGCAAACGCGCGTGCCGAGATGGAGCGGAAGGCAATCGCCCAGGCTGAAGCGCGGCGCGCTCTGGAGGAATCCGCGACGCGGAAGGCGCTCGAGCGCGGCGAAACCGAGGCGCGGGCGCTCGAGGCCGCGCAGCAGCGCATCGCCGCGGAAAACGAAGCGCGCCGGGCAGCCGAAGCCCGGCTCGAAGCAGAAGCCGAGGCGACGCGTATCGCGTGCGAGCAGCAAGCGACGGCGCCAGAGCTGAAGCGCGCTGCTCAAGCTCGGCGCGAGGCCGAGGCGGCCGCAACCCTCGCTGCGCGCCAGAGCGAGGAAGCGAAGGCGAAAGCGATCGTCGAAGTCAACGCGCAGATCGAGGCCGAACGCCAGGCCGCCGCCGTGGCAGCCGGGCGTGCCGAGGCGGAGGAATTGCTGCGCGCGACTGGGCAGGCCCTCGCGAAATCCGAGGCTGTTTTGCTTGAAGCGGCGAGTGCTCGACATGAGCAGGAAATCCGGGTGGCAAAGCTGTCGACGGAACGCCTGTTCACCAAGGAGCGAGCGCACCACGCCACCCAGAACCGCGAAGTGGCGGCGCGCGCGGCCGCTGCGCTGCGCTCGAAGCGCTGGCCGATCGCGGTGGCCGCGGTGCTGGTCACTGTCGCGACGGGGGCAGGCCTCTACGCGCTCACGCGCGCGCCGCAGCCTGAAACACCGGTCGTTGCAACCGGTGTGCCCCTGATGCTGCGGATCGACAGCAACATCAACTCGATCCCGGCGAAAGACTAGAGGCTGGCGGATTCTTTCGCCGGAAGGAAGACCTCACTCGAAGAGCCGTGGCTTCCTGATGCTGGCGAGTGATTCCGGCGCGTCGTTTTCTACGTGCCGCCGGTGGCGCTACCTGCTGTGGCGGCGCTGGGACCGTGCCCGGCCGGTGGCGAATTTCCTGATGCTGAATCCGAGCACCGCGGACGAGGTGAAGCTCGATCCGACCTGCTCGCGGGCGCGCGACTATGCTGAGCGCTGGGGATACGGGGCGCTCGTCGTGACCAACGTGTTCGCCTGGCGCGCGACCGACCCGGCGCAGCTGAAGGCGGCGCGCGACCCGGTAGGGCCGGCTAACGATCGGGCGATTGCGCGCGCGGCGCGCGACGCGGCGATCGTGGTATGCGCGTGGGGTAACCATGGCGCGCATCTGGGACGCGCGGACGCCGTGGTGCGGCTGCTCAAACGCACGGGGGTGCCGGTGCACGCGCTGCGCGTCAACGGGACCGGCGAGCCCACGCATCCGCTGTATCTGCCGCGGGCGCTCAAGCCGCTTCGCTGGATTGTTTGATTTAGGTCAACATGCCGCCCGCGCGCCGGGCCCTATACTTTTTGCCCAAGGGGCATCGCGTCGGGCCGGGTTGAAGTTCGAGACGGTAACCGGGTTTCGCGCAGGCGCGGGCTCATGGCGCGCAGCGAGGTGGTCCATGGCACGGGACAAGGCGTACATCAAGAACGGCAGAAAACTACTGGAGATCGCCATACTCATTGCGGGCGCCGTCGTGATGACCGCGGCGGTGCTCGACGTGGCCAGCGGCGCCGAGAAACCGGCAACTGAGGCTGTCGAGCGCGAAGTCATACCCGGCGCGGAGCGAATGACTGCTGCCGAACGTGACGCCTACCGGCGCCGCATGCAAAGTGCCGCCACGCCGGAAGAGAAAGCCCGGATCCGGGCCGAATTCGCGAAGGCCGCGGAGAAGGGCGCGGCGACTTCCATACTGGTTGGGGACCCCAAGCGGGGCGCTTCGCTGCACGGAGCATGCTTCGGCTGCCACGGCATCGAGCGCTATACGGCGCCGGTGACCCACGCGACCGCTACCTTTTTCGATTCGGTTCTCAGGGCGAGCGGGCTTTCCGACCTGCCGCCTGCGGAGCCCAAATCGTTCAAGGGGAGAATTGGTTCTCTGGACGCGCTACGGGCGGCGGTGAGCCGGCGCAATGAATATTTCAGCCCCAAGATGACGCCCCAGGAGGTCGAGGACGTCGTCGCCTATCTCAACGAGACTTACTACAAATTCCCGCATCAAACGGCGCGCGCCCCGGGGAAGTGATCGTTTCGGCTGGGGTCTGGGGTGGCGGGCACGAAAAAAAAGCGGGCCGGCCACGAGGGCACGGCCCGCCTCCGGGGGAGACGGTATTCTAGATCTGGCTCGACAGCGCGCGCAGGCGTCCCATGAAAGAGGTCATGTCGATGCCTTCGAACTCATCCGGCAGCTGCGGGCTCATTTCCTGCGGGGTCTGGTAGCAGGAGAGGGCAACGACCGCATACGCCGGGCTCCAGTTCACGCACAGCAATTCGTCGTCGCGCTGGGCAGAGGCAGGGCTCGAGTTCGTCTTCGCGGCCTTGGCCTTACGGAATTCAGTTATGTTGATCACCATTTCATCCTCCACATCCATGTTCCGGTTCCGCCAGTAGCTACGCAGGTTCCATGCCAATCCCGGGCGCAGGCTCGAAATACTCATCTAACAGATTGAATAATAGGATTATATTTGCCTGATCTGGGTGGCCGGCCAGCGTCCGTCGGGCGTGACCGAGTGCCGGGTGACGGGCAATTCCACGGTCCGCGGAACAATGGGCCATCGAGATTTCGACAGTGCCAGGACGGGTTCGTGATTTTTTGCACAGCGGCTGACCCGTGAGGTTAACCTTGGCCGGTTTTCATGTTGTTGGCCGGGAGGTCAGGGTGACCATTTACGTACATTTCCGCCGTTTCCTGACGATGCTCGCTGCGCTGTGCCTGGTGGCACCGCTGCGCGGCGCGGAGTCATTCGATATCGAGATCACGTAGAAGTACCAGGAAATCGAGGCGGCCGCACGCGGCCTCGACCGGCCGGTGACGGTGCGCGATGCGTGGCGCGTGGCGACGGCTCGGCGCAGCGCGGCGACCGCATGTGGCGCGCCCACAGGGCCCAGCCCTGAATACAAGGATGAAGGATGAAGGCGGAAGGATGACCTGGTCTTGACTTTCGTACTGCGGGGATCATCCGTCATCCCTCATCCCTCATCCCTCATCCTTCGGCCGGTTGCGGTACACTAGCGCGCTTTTGACGCGTTAAAGGCTAATGCTGCTTCACGCCGCGACGATCTTCCTCAGCGCCTTCCTGCTGTTCCTGGTCCAGCCCGTCATCGCCAAGCAAATCCTGCCGTGGTTCGGCGGCGCAGCCGCGGTGTGGGCAACCTGCCTGGTCTTCTTCCAGTCGGTGCTGCTTTTTGGCTATGCCTATTCCGACTGGACGACGCGTTTCCTCGCCCCGCGCAGGCAGGCATGGCTGCACATCGCGCTGCTCGCCCTGAGCCTGCTGATCCTGCCCATCATTCCGGGCGCGCAGTGGAAACCCGGCGAGGAGGGCGGCGAGCCCACCCTGATGATACTGGGCCTGCTGGGAGCGACCATCGGCCTGCCGTACTTCCTGCTCTCGACCACGAGCCCCCTGGTGCAGGCCTGGTTCTGGCAGCGCTTCCGGCACGCGGTGCCGTATCGCCTCTTCGCGTTGTCGAACTTCGCGTCGTTGATGGCTCTGCTCTCCTACCCGGTGCTGATCGAGCCGTTCGTGCCGCTCCTCGCGCAATCGTGGGTGTGGTCGTCCGCCTATTGCGTGTTCGTTCTGCTGTGCGGCACGACTGCGTTACTGAGCACGCGCGGTCCGGCTGCGCCGGCGCTGGCGGCACAGGCGAAGGACGGTGAAGACAAGGCGCCGGCCATGGGGGACCTGCTGCTCTGGATCGCGCTCTCGGCGATGGGCTCGTGCCTGCTGCTTGCGGTCACCAACCACCTGACGCAGAACATCGCATCGATCCCGTTCCTGTGGGTGGCGCCGCTCTCGATCTACCTCATTACCTTCATCCTGTGCTTCGACCATCCGCGCTGGTACCACCGCGGGGTATTCATTGCGGCTGCGGCGGTGCTGCTCCCGGTAATGGCGTGGTATTCCGACTCGCTCGACCTGTGGACCGCGGCGCCGCTCTATGCCGCGGGGCTGTTCGTCTGCTGCATGTTCTGCCACGGCGAGCTCACCCTGCTCAAGCCCGCACCGCGCCACCTGACGACTTTCTACCTGATGGTATCCATCGGCGGCGCGATTGGCGCGCTGCTGGTCGGCGTCGCGGCGCCGATCCTGCTCTCCGGCTACTACGAGCTCGGGATCGCGCTCACGGCATGCGCCGCGCTGCTGTACCACCGCACGCTTGCGGGCCGCTGGTGGCTTGCTGTCGCCACGCTCGCGGTGGTCGTAGCGACCGCGGCGTTTACCGTGGCGGGCGTTACCGAGTACCTGCAAAACACCCGCGTCATCGTGCGCAACTTCTATGGCGTGGTGCGCACGCGCGACTACGCGACACCGGTCGCGTTTCGCGCGATGTACCACGGCGGCATCAACCACGGCGGGCAGCTCCTCGACGCCGCATTGCGCGGTCGGCCCACCAGCTACTTCGCTCCGACCAGCGGCTACGGCCGCGTTTTCGCAAGCCTGCCCGATTCTCCGCGGCGCGTCGGCGTGATCGGCCTCGGGGCGGGGGCGCTCGCGGCCTACGCCCGGGCGGGGGACGTGTTCCGGTTCTACGAGATTGACCCCCAGGTCGCCGCCGTCGCGGTTTCGGAATTCACTTACCTGCGCGACAGCCCGGCGCAGGTGGACATCGTCCTGGGCGACGGCCGGCTTTCGCTCGAGCGGGAGCCCGTCCAGAACTACGACGTTCTTGCCGTCGATGCCTTCTCCGGGGACTCGATCCCGATGCATCTCATCACGCGCGAAGCAATGGCGGCATACCTGCGCCATTTGAAGCCGGACGGCGTGATCGTGTTCCAGGCGACCAACCGCTTCGTCGACATCGCGCCGGTGGTCGAGCGCCTCGCGGCGGCGTCCGGCCTGACCGCGGTGCTGGTATCGGACATTGCCGAGAGCGACGAAGGGGCTGACTACTGGGTCTCGGACACGGATCAGATCATCGTCACGCGGAACGCGCGGCTGCTGGCAGCCGAACCGATCCAGTCCGTGGCCCGGCCGCTGCCGGCGCGCCCGGATTTCCGGATCTGGACCGACGATTTCTACAATCTCCTGCGCATCCTGAAGCGATGAGTCGCGGCTGAAGCGGCGAAACCGGCGAAGCGTGACTTATTTCTCGGTCGGTCCGTCGCCAATCACTAACCTGGATCGATATCGAATCGCCGTTTTGCTGAAAATTTGAGCAAACCAGACGTGATCACGTGGCTACGCCCCTGGCACGGGGATCGCCGAAGGTTACCCACAACCTTATCCACAAAAATTGTGAATTGTTTACAGGCGCTCCCCGACGCGCGGGCGCGCGTCCCGACCGGGCCTCTGGATTTCGTTCCCGGCGCCTGAATATACAAGGACTTGGGGCACCGATGCCCCGGGGCTTCCCGACGGGCTGGAAATCGGCCCGGGCCGGTGGAATCCGGGCGTTAGGACCCTCCCCAATCCGCTGCCCGGTGCAGCGCCCCGGGCATCCGCCGTCACAGGCTGCGGACGAAGCCCTCGATGCCTCGCAACAGCATCTCGACCGCGATGGCGGTGAGGACGAGGCCCATCAGCCGCTCAAAGGCCAGCAGCGCCCGGTCGCCCGCGAGCTTGGCAATGCGCTCGGCGGCCGTCAGCACGCCCGCCGACACCAGCAATGCGATGGTCACGGCAACGCACCATTCGAGCACGCGCCCGGGCGCCCGCGAGACCAGCAGCATCACCGTTGCAATGGCAGCGGGCCCCGCGATCGCGGGCGTGGCGAGCGGCACGATGAATGGCTCTCCCTCCGCGCCGTCGCCGAACACGCCCTCCGGATGCCGGAAGATCATCCGCAGCGCGATCAGGAACAGGATGAGGCCGCCGGCGATGGTGAGCGACGGGTCGGAGAGGTCGAGGATGCGGAGGAGGTTTCCGCCGAAGAAGGCGAATACCAGCAGCACGGCCAAGGCGATGGCGCACTCGCGCAGGATGACCCGGGCGCGCCGCGCCGGCTCGACCTGCCGCAACGCCGAGATGAACAGCGGGATGTTCCCGACCGGGTCCATCACCAGCAGCAGGATCACGACGGCAGATATGAACGAGATATCCATCGCAAAGGGGGCGCCGGAATGCGACAGTTTATGCGCAAACCGCTCCGAAATTGCTAGAATCGCCGGGATTTCCTTCAGCCTGGTAACCCCGTTCAATCGCCTCCCATGCCGGACGCCAGGGTACAGTCTGCGATCGCGCACTGGGCGCCGCGCTTCGTGTCGAACGGGGTGCCGCTGACCGACTTCGAGGAAGTGACCGCAGGCGTCGAGCGCTGGGAGGACTGGTGCCGCGCCTGGAGCGCGCGCGCGGCGGTTCATGAGGAGCTCGGGCGCAAGAGCCTGGCGGACGGGTACAGGTTTTCCGCCGGCGAGCACCTGACGCGCGCCGCGGTGTGCTACCACTTCTCCAAGTTCGTATTCGTCATCGACTACGAGCAGATGAAGGCCGCGCACCGCAAGGCGGTCGAGTGCCGCAATCTCGCGCTGCCGCTGCTCGATCCGCCCGGGGAGCGCGTGGCGATTCCCTACGAGGGCAAGCACCTCTACGGCAACCTCCGCAAGCCGCGCGGCGTGGCGCAGCCCCCCGTCCTCGTCATGTGCATGGGCCTCGACTCGACGAAAGAAGAAATGGACGTCAACGAGCGTGTCTTCCTCGCACGCGGCATGGCGACGCTCACTTTCGACGGGCCCGGGCAGGGCGAAGGGGAATACGATTTTGCGATCCGCGGCGACTACGAGGTCGCGATCGAGGCCGTGCTGGATTACCTCGGGAGCCGCAGCGACCTCGACGCCGCGCGCGCCGGCCTGTGGGGCGTCTCGCTGGGCGGCTATTACGCGCCGCGAGCGGCCGCCTTCGACAAGCGCATCAAGGCGTGTATCGCGCTCTCGGGGCCGTTCGAGTGGGCCGAATACTTTGACAAGCTGCCCGAGTTGACGCGCAACACGTTCCAGGTACGCTCGCGGAGCCGGACCCTGGCGGAAGCACGCAGCCGGGCCGCGACGCTGACCCTGAAGAACGTGGCGAAGAACATCACCTGTCCGCTCTTCATCGTCGCGGGCAAGCAGGACGGCATCGTGCCGTGGGAGGAGGGCGAGCGGCTTGCCGCGGCGGTGTCCGGGCCGGTGGTGCGCTGTTTTCTCGAGGACGGCAATCATGTCGCCAACAACCGCGTATACCGGTATCGTTCACAGTCCGCGGACTGGATGGCGCAGTGCCTGGGTGTGCCCAAAAGCTAACAGGGAGGAGCCCTTGAAGATATCAACGACGGTTATACCGGCCTTACTCGTTACGTTTGCCGCAGGGGCTGGCGCACTCGCGCCCGCGGTCCTGGCGGCGGAGAAGTTTCCCGCGCGGCCGATCCGCATGATCGTGCCGCTGCCGCCGGGTACGGCGAGCGACTTTCTCGCGCGTGTCCTGGGCGAGCAGCTGACGACTGTCTACAATCAGCAGATCGTGGTGGACAATCGCCCGGGCGCAGGCGGACTGATCGGCAGCAGCCTGCTGACGAAGGCGACTGCCGACGGCTACACCTACGCGATGATCGCGCCCCCGCATGTGGTGGCGCCGATGCTGCGCAAGGACCCGCCGTACCATCCCCTCAAAGACGTTACCGCGGTCATGGAAGTCGCGGTGATCGCGAACGTCCTCATGGTCTCGCCGCGCCTGCCGGTGAAAAACGTGCGTGAGCTCGTTGCGCTTGCGAAGTCGAAGCCGGGGCAGCTGAACTATGCTTCGGTAGGGGTGGGCACGATCGCCCACATCGGCGCGGCGATCTTCAACCACGCCGCGGGGATCGACGCGGTGCACGTGCCGTTCAAGGTGCTGGGGGACGTGTTCGCGGAGACCCTGGCGGGCAACGTGCACTACTTCATCTTCACGGTGCCCTCGACGCTGCCCATGATCAAGGACGGCAGGCTGCGCGCGCTCGCCGTGACCACGGCTACGCGCAGCATCGCGTTGCCCGACATCCCGACGATGGCGGAAGCCGGGTTTCCCGGCGCGCAGTCCGACGGCTGGTTCGGCATCGCCGCCCCGGCCGGAGCCCCGCCCGCGATCGCTGCGCAGGTGAGCCGGGACGTCGCCCGGATCCTGCGCGACCCGAAGATACAGCAGCGCTTCGCCCTGCAGGGGGCCGTGCCCTCCGCGGACTCGACGCCCGAAAAATTCACGAAGCGGATGCAGGAAGAGTATGTCGGCTTCCAGAAGCTCATCAAGGCAGTCGGCCTCAAGCCGCAGTAACTGCTAGCCGATGGATACGCCATCTGCCGCAAAACGTGACCCGCGGGTCGAGGCCGCAATCTCGCACTGGGCGCCGCGCTTCGTCATCAATGGGGTCCCGCTTACCGACTTCCAGGAGGTGACGGCGGGCTGCGACCGCTGGGAGGACTGGTGCGCGGCGTGGAGTGCGCGCGCGGCGGTCCACGAGGCGCTCGGCGACCAGGCGCTGAAGGAAGGGTTCAAGCTCTCGGCGGGCGAGCACTACACGCGTGCGGCACTGTGCTATCACTTCGGCAAGTTCCTGTTCGTGAACGACCTCGAGCAGATGAAGCGGGCGCACCGCAAGGCCGTCGAGTGCCGCAACAAGGCGCTGCCGCTGCTCGATCCGCCCGGGGAGCGCGTGGCGATTCCCTACGAAGGCGGGCATCTCTACGGCAATCTCCGCAAGCCGCGCGGAGTGGCGAAGCCGCCGGTCGTGGTCATGTGCATGGGGCTCGACTCGACCAAGGAGGAAATGGACGACTACGAGAAGCGGTTCCTCAAGCGCGGCCTGGCGACGCTTGCCTTCGACGGGCCGGGGCAGGGCGAGGCCGAGTACGATTTCGCGATCTGCCCCGAGTACGAGAAGCCGGTGAAGTCGGTCATCGATTTCGTCGAGACGCGCAAGGACCTCGATGCCGGCCGCGTCGGCATCTGGGGTGTCTCGTTCGGCGGCTACTACGCGCCGCGCGCGGCAGCCTTCGACAAGCGCATCAAGGCGTGCGTCGCGCTCTCCGGCCCTTACCAGCGCTCGGCAAGCTTCGAGGGACGCCCCGTGATGAACGTCGAGGCGTTTCGCGTGCGCTCCAAGAGCGCGAACCTGGAGGAGGCCGGCAAGGTGGCGCTGCGCGTCTCGTTGAAGGGCATCGCGAAGAACATCACCTGCCCGATCTACATCGTCGCCGGGACGAAGGACCGCCTGACACCAGTCGATGCCGCGAAGCAGCTTGCGGCGGAAGTTTCTGGACCGTGCGTGCTGTCGATCGTGGAAGGCGGCAATCACGTCGTGAATAACCTGTGGTACCGCTACCGCGACCAGACCGCGGACTGGATGGCAACGCAGCTCGGTGCGGCCCAACGCTGAATGCTCGCCGCCTGGTACGAGAAACACGGCACCGCGCGTGAGGTGTTGCGGGTCGGAGAGCAGCCTGACCCGGTTCCGGGTCGAGGTGAAGTGCGCGTGCGCCTGCACGCATCGGCGGTCAATCCCTCGGACGTCAAGGCGCGCACCGGCAACCGGCCAGTCATTCCGCCGCGGGTGATCCCCAACAGCGACGGGGCGGGCGAGATCGACCGCGTCGGCCCCGGCGTCTCGAAGCGGCGGCTGCGCCAGCGGGTGTGGACTTACAACGGGCAGTGGCAGCGCGCCTCGGGCACCTCGGCTCAGTACATCGCGTTGCCGGCCGATCTCGCGATACCGCTGCCGCGGAAGCTCACCTTCCCGCAGGGCGCCTGCCTCGGCATCCCGGTCATGACCGCGCACCGCTGCCTGTTCGCCGACGGGCCCATACGCGGGATGACGGTGCTGGTCGCGGGCGGCGCCGGGGTGGTCGGGCATTACGCGGTGCAGCTCGCGCGCTGGGCCGGCGCGCGCGTCATCGCCACCGTCAGCTCGCCCGAGAAGGCCGCGCATGCCCGCAAGGGCGGCGCGCACGCCACCATCGACTACCGGACCGAGAACGTGGCCGAGCGGATCGACGCGCTCACCCGGGGCAAGGGGGTGGATCGCGTGGTGGACGTCGAGATCGGCGTGAACCTGCCGACCTACGAGAAGATGCTGCGGCCCGCGGCGATGATCGCGACCTACGCGACGTCCACGGCTCAGGACTTCGTGCTGCCGTTGCGCCTGCGCCAGCGCAATATCACGGTGCGCATGGTGTTCGTCTACACCATGCCGGACGCCGCCAAGTCACAGGCCATCGCCGATATCGGGCGCTGGGTCGCCACCGGCCGGCCGAAGTTCGCCATCGCAGCGCGCTTTCCGCTCGATGAGATCGCCGCGGCCCACGAAACGGTAGAATCCGGGAAGAAGATCGGCCACGTGATACTGGATATTCCCTAGAACGCCTAACAAGACGAACTCCCCTCCTGCCTGAGGAGGGGTGCCCGCGACAGCGGGCGGGGTGGTGGGAGCATGCGGCGCCCAGGTAACCACCCCGTCTGCTTCGCATCCACCCCTCCTTGAAAAGGAGGGGAATTAGATGAACTGAGGACCGCATTCCCATGGCAAGCGCCTTATTCACCCCCCTCAAGCTGCGCGGGCTCGAGCTCGCGAATCGCATCATGGTCGGCCCGATGTGCCAGTACAACTCCGACAACGGCACCGCGAACGACTGGCACCTGATGCACC
>DATICE010000126.1:0-7170 GCA_035456985.1 Burkholderiales bacterium
GCGCGGGTCGTCGCCATCGTCGGGCGCGGCGGGGGCACGCGCGCCCGGCAGCTGGCGAAGGCATTCCGCGTCCCTTGCGTATCGAGCCTCAAGGCGCTGCTCGCGGCGAAGCCGGACGTCGTGGTGGAAGCGGCCGCGCACGCGGCGGTCCGGGAGTACGGGGAGGCGATCCTCAAGAAGGGGATCGCGCTGATCGTGCTGTCGGCTGGTGCGCTGTGCGACGACGCGCTGCGCCGGAAGCTGGAGCGCGCCGCGGAAAAGAGCGGGGCGCTGCTGTCGGTGCCGTCCGGCGGGATCGGCGGGCTCGACGCGCTGAAGGCGGCGTGCGTCGCGGGAGTGGATGAAGTCACCATCGCGGTGACGAAGCCGCCGGCGGCGTGGAAGCGCATTCCCTACGTCGAGAAGCTCGGAGTGGATCTGGACGGCTTGCGGGAGCCGCGCACCCTGTTCGAGGGGCCGGCCCGGGAGGGCGTGCCGCATTTTCCCGCCAACGTGAACATCGCGGCGGTGCTCTCCATGGCGGGGATCGGCTTCGACCGCACCCGGCTCAAGGTGGTCGCGGACCCGGCGCTCCGGCACAACACCCACTACATAGACGTGAAGGGCCGCACCGGCAATATCAGCATCAAGCTCGAGAACGTGCCGGCGCCGGACAACCCGAAGACCGCGTGGCTCGCCTGCTACAGCGCACTGGCGGCGCTGAAAGCGGTGCAGTCGCCGGTGCGCTACGGCACATGAGCAACAGGATGCTTGATCCGGAAGCTGCGGAAGCGATACGGCAGCGATATCTCAAGGTCGATGCGGCGACGGTGTCCGACGTGCTGGATGCGCTCGGCTACCTCCATCAGGGCCTCGCCGGCACGTTTGCCCCCTACCCGGAGACCGCGGGCAAGCTCGCCGGCTGGGCTTACACTATTTGCGGCGAGATGCGGCCGTACGCGGGGGGCGGCGACGCGGACAAGATGAAGGCGGTGGACGCGCTAAAGCCCGGATGCGTCAGCGTGTGGAGCGGGGCAGGGGACGGCGTGTGCTTCTTCGGCGAGCTGATCGCGCTCGGTATGAAGACGCGCGGATGCGCGGGCGCGCTGGTCGACGGCGGCATCCGCGACATCGAGTGGATCGCAAGACAGGGATTCCCGGTCTACGCGCGCTACCGCACTCCGGTGCAATCGATCGGCCGCTGGAAGGTGACGGCGTGGCAGGTGCCGGCGTATCTGCCGGGTGCGACCAAGCAGCACGTCATCGTCAATCCGGGAGACTTCGTGCTCGGCGACGCGGACGGCGTTATCGTGGTTCCCGCCGAAGCAGCGGAGAAAGTGCTGAACGAAGCCGAGCGATTGACCTCGACCGAAGTGAAGATCCGCGCCGAGCTCGCCGCCGGCGCGACGCTCGAGCAGGTGCTCGCGAAGTACGGCCACGTCTGAATGAAGCCCGCAAACCTTCTCATCATAATGTCCGACGAGCACAACCCCAAGGTGATGGGGTGTGCCGGGCACCCGATCGTGAAGACCCCCAACATCGATGCGCTTGCGGCGCGCGGCGCGATGTTCAGCTCGGCCTACACCACCTGCCCGGTGTGCGTGCCTGCGCGCGCGGCGTTCGCGACCGGCAAGTACGTGCACCAGATCGGCTTCTGGGACAACGCGGACGCCTACGACGGCTCCATCCCGAGCTGGCACCACCGCCTGCGCGGCGCCGGGCACCGCGTGGTTTCGATCGGCAAGCTCCATTTCCGCGGCCACAAGGGGGACGACAACGGGTTCAGCGAAGAGATCATCCCCATGAACATCATCGAGGGCAAAGGCGATCTCATGGGGCTGGTGAGGAAGGACCTCCCGGAGCGGCGCCTTGCCTGGAAGATCGCCAAGCTCGCGGGCCCCGGTGAGACGCCCTATACCGCGTACGACCGCGAGATCACGACACGCGCGCAGATCTGGTTGCGCGAGGAGGCGCCCCGCTATCGCGACAAGCCCTGGGTGCTGTTCGTGTCCCTCGTGTGCCCGCACTTCCCGCTGGTGGCGCCGGCCGACTTCTACTACCAGTATCCGCTCGAGAAGATGCCGGTGCCCAAGCAGTACGCGCAAAGCGAGCGTCCGGATCACCCGTACCTGCGCGACTACTCGGGGAGCTTTGCCTATGACCGCTATTTCGATCCGGACAAGCTGAGGAAGGCGATCGCGGCCTACTACGGCTTGTGCAGCTTCGTGGACGACAACGTCGGCAGGGTGATCCGCACGCTGGAGGCGGTCGGGCTCGCCGACTCCACGCGCATCCTGTACACGAGCGACCACGGCGACAACCTCGGCGCGCGCGGGCTGTGGGGCAAGTCCACGCTCTACGAAGAGGTCGCGGGCGTGCCGCTGATCGTCGCCGGCGCCGACATCCCGCGCGGGAAGAAGGTGAGCACGCCGGCGAGCCACGTGGATACCTACCCGTTCATCATGGCATGCGCAGGGGAGGACCGGCCGGTGATGTACGAGGGGCATCCGGGCGTATCGCTTCTCGCGCTCGCTCGCGGCGAGCAGCCGGACCGCAATGTGCTCTCGGAGTACCACGGCATGGGCTCCACGACGGGCGCGTTCATGATCCGCCACGGAAAATACAAATACGTGCACTACGTGGCGTACCGGCCACAGCTCTTCGACCTGGAGCGGGACCCGGAGGAGCTGCGCGACCTTGCCGGCGATCCAGCGCATTCGGGCGTGCTCGAGGAGTGCCGGGCCCGGCTGCGTGCAATTCTCGACCCGGCGGAAGTGGACGCCCGGGCGAAACGGCGCCAGGCCGAGCTGCTCGAGGCGGCCGGCGGGCGCGAAGCGGTCATCAAGCGGGGCGACCTGGGGTTCACCCCCCCGCCGGGCTACCCGGCGGTGTTTGGTTGATGAGCGAGAAACGGGAATCGAAAAACGAACGAGGAGGGATACAAAATGACTACAAACCGTACTTTGCTGTTGACGTTGGTTGCGGCGGCTGTCTTTGCACAGCCGGCATGGGCGCAGGAATACCCGGCGAGACCGATCCGGATGCTGGTGCCGTTCGCGCCGGGCGGCAATACCGACATCCTGGCCCGCGCGGTCGCCCAGCGCATGACCGATTCGTGGCACACGCCGATCGTGGTAGACAATCGCCCGGGCGGAAATGGTTTCATCGCTGCCGATATTGCCGCGAGGGCGAGTCCGGACGGGCATACGGTCTTCGTGGGCACCAGTCGGGAGGTGTCGATCAACACGGTCCTGTTCAAGAAGCTGCCCTACGACCCGGTGAAGGACTTTGCGCCGGTCACCCTCGGCACGGTATCGGCGATGCTGTTCGCGGCGCACCCCTCATTCGCGGGTAACACGCTGCGGGACATCGTTTCGCAGGCCAAGTCGAATCCGGGGTCGGTGTCCATCGGAACCCCGGGCGTGGGCACGCCGATGCATCTTTCCCTCGAGTGGTTCAACATCCTGATCGGAGCCAAGACCATCCACGTCCCGTACAAGGGGGGCGGCCCTCTCGGGGCGGCTCTGCTGGGCGGTCAGGAAGTCAAGCTCGGCATCATCGGCATGGGCCCTGCGGTGCCGCACATCCGCGCGGGACGGGTGAAGCCGATCGCCATCACGACCGCCAAGCGATCGAAGCTCATGCCTGAGGTACCGACAGCCCAGGAAGAGGGTCTGAAGGGCTTCGACACCACCATATGGTTCGCCTTCTACGTTCCCGATGGCACGCCGAAGGGCGTCCTCGGTAAGCTTCACGGCGAGCTCGTGAGGATTCTCCGGCTGCCCGACGTGGTGAATTACCTCGAGAACGTCACCGGCGTTGACGTGGTGCCGGGCTCGCCGCAGGAGCTGGCGCGTTTCGCAAAGGCCGAAGCCGCCAAGTACGGGAAAATCATGAAGGCATCGGGCATGAAGCCCCAGTGATCGATCCGCAATCGAGAGGAGGAATCTGACATGTTCTCCCGGAAGGCACTGCTCGTTGCGTGCGCTGCTTGCAGCCTGACGTTCGACCCAGGAGGGGCGACGGCACAGACTTACCCTGTAAGGCCGATCCGGGTGGTGGTGCCGTACGCGCCGGGCGGCGCGACCGACCTGACCGCGCGCCTGGTCGGGCAGAAGATGCAGGAAGCGATGAAGCAGAACGTGCTGGTCGACAACCGCCCGGGGGCGGGCGGCGTGATCGGGGCGGATCTCGTGGCGAAGGCCGCCCCCGATGGCTACACGGTCCTGATTGCCGTGCCGGCGGAAATGGCGATACTCCCGCACCTGCAGAAGATGCCCTATGACGTTGCCAGGGATTTCGCTCCTGTTTCCCTCGCGGCGGTGACGCCGCTCATCCTCGTGGTTCATCCGTCGCTTCCGGTACGGAGCGTGAAGGACCTCGTCGCCTTCGCCAGGGCGCGGCCGGGGCAATTGACCTACGCGTCGGCCGGCGCCGGCGGCGTGCAGCACCTCTCAGGCGAGCTGCTCAAGATTTCGATGAAGCTCGACATGGTGCACGTGCCGTACAAGGGGGCGGGGCCCGTGATGCCCGACCTGATCGGCGGTCACGTGCCGATGTTCTTTTCGGGCATGCCCCCGGCCATGCCGCACGTGAAGGCCGGGAAGCTGCGCGCGCTGGCGGTTACCACGACCCGGCGCTCGCCGGCGGCGCCCGACGTGCCCACGATGACGGAAGCGGGCGTGCCCGGCTTCGACATCAGCAACTGGTTTGCCTACTTCGTGCCCTCCGGCACGCGTGCCGAGGTGATCGTGCGGCTCAACACGGAAGTCAACCGCGGGTTGAAGCAGCCGGACGTGAGGGAAAAGCTCGCCAGCGTGGGCGCGGAGGCGGTGGGAACTTCGCCCGAGGAGCTGGCGAGGTTCGTGCGCTCGGAAAGCGAGAAGTTCGCGCACCTGGTCAAGCTGTCCGGCGCCAAGGGCACCGACTGACCGCAGGCAGAAGGCAGAAATGCGGTTGACGGCTGAGGAGCGGGCAATGCTGCGCGGTGAGCGCGGCGAGCCGGTGCGCCGCGCGCTCGGGCTCCAGCTCGAAGTCGGGAAGTTCTACGGGGCGCGGCGCTTCGTGCCGGTCTCCAACGTGCACATGATGGGCGACATCGAGGTCATGGGCGACGGCGGACTCGATCATCTGCAGCGCCTCGCGCAGACCGGGGCGCGCTGCCGGGTTCCGATCACGACCAACGCGCGCTGCTTCGATTTCGCCCACGTCGAGCGGCTCGGGCAGGACGCCGGCGAGGCGGCCAAGGAGCGGCGGCTGATCGGCTGCCTGCGCGAGATGAACGTCGTGACCACCGATACCTGCATCAACTACCAGACCGTGTACCAGCCTCATTTCGGCGAGCGCCTCGCCTGGGGCGACACCGGCACCGTGATCTGGGCCAATTCCGTGTGCGGGGCGCGCACCAATTTCGAGTCCGGACCCGCCGCCATGGCCGCCGCGATGACGGGACGGGTGCCGGAGTACGGCTTTCACCTCGACCGCCATCGCAGGGGCACGTTTGTGGTCGAGGTGGCCACCGAGCTGAAGGACTTTGCGGAATGGGGCGCGATGGCAAAGCTGGTCGGCGAGTCGCACCAGAGCTATTTCGCGGTGCCCGTGTTCACCGGGGTGAAGCGGGCGCCGTGCGCCGATGAGCTCAAGCACCTGGGTGCCGGGCTCGCGAGCTACGGCTCGATGGCTATGTACCATATGGTAGGCGTCACGCCTGAGGCGCCGACACTGCGATCGGCGATCGTCGGCAGGAAGTCGGGCCGTCGGATGCGCATCACCCGCGCCGACATCGAGCGCGTGTTCGCCGGCTACCGTAACCCGGACGGAAGCTGCAATTTCGTGGTGTTCTCGGGGCCGCAACAATCGCTCCTCGAGATGAAGCAGCTCGCCGAGCTTTTCGACGGGCGGCGCGTGCGCGCGGGCACGACAGTGATGGTCACCACTGCGAACGGCGTGCTGGCCTCGGCGCGGGCGCTCGGCTACGCGCAGAAGCTGGAGGCGGCGGGCGTTACCATCCTTGAGGGCGTCTGCGTCTACATCCTGCAGAACCTGACAAGCATGCGCGCCGCTAACGGATGGACCAACATGATCTCCAATTCCGCCAAGATCGTGAACACGATCACCGCGCACAAATTCAATACCATCCTGCGCAGGACCCACGAGTGCGTCGAGATCGCCTGCACCGGGGTGTTCCGGTGAGCGCCGCTTCGGTCACGATCCGCGTGGACCGCGCGTTCGGCCCGGTCGTGGAAGGGGAGGCGGTGGTCTCGGACGAGGGATTCAGCCCGCGCTACGATCTCGACCGCTGGAGCGGCGTCATCACCCGGCGCGGCCACAAGCTCGAGGGCGTCAACATCCGCGACAAGATCCTGTTTTTCCCGACCGCGAAGGGAGGCATCGCCGCGGGCTGGGCATTTCACGATATCAAGGCGAAGGGCATCGCGCCGAAAGCGCTGGTCTTCGGCGTCACCAACCCGGTCATGGTGCAAGGCGCGGTGTTCGCGAACCTGACGATCACCGAAGGCTGGTCGCGCGACCCGCGCGAGTGCCTGAAGAGCGGCGACATCGTGCGCGTCGACCCTGCGGCGAGAACCATCCGGGTGCTGAAACGCGGTTGAGGCCGGAAGGCGGAACGGTGAAGGCAGAAAAAATCACGCCGCAGCCGGCCGCCACCTTGATGCTGGTGCGCGATGCGCTGCACGGGCTGGAGGTGCTGATGCTTCAGCGGAGCCAGGCGCTCGCCTTCATGCCCGGCGTGCACGTGTTTCCCGGCGGCGCGCTGGATGCAGCCGATGATTCGCCGGCGCTGCGCGCGCTGTGCGCCGGCATCGACGACGCCGCGGCGAGCCGTGCGCTCGGAATCCAGCGCGGCGGGCTCGCGCACTGGATCGCGGCGATCCGCGAGGCGTTCGAGGAGGCCGGGATACTGCTGGCGTACGACGCCGCCGGCGGGATCGTGTCCGTGGACGAAGCCACAGCGGAGCGCTACCGCGCGCAGCGCCGCGCGCTCGACGAGGGCCGTAGCGATTTCGCGGAATTCATGGTCGGCGAGGGCTTGCGGCTTGCCGTGGACCGGCTGCGTTACTTCGGACACTGGATCACCCCGGTCGGCTCGCCGCGGCGTTACGATACCCGCTTCTTTGTCGCGGTCGCGCCGGAAGGGCAGGAGGCGCGCCACGACGAGCGCGAGACCATCGC
>DATICE010000127.1:0-49908 GCA_035456985.1 Burkholderiales bacterium
AGCGCGCCGTAGAGCCCGACGAGCGGATTCATTACCACGTGCACCGGCATCGTCGTCAGCAGCTCGCTGAAGCGGCCCTTGCCGGTGAACGCGCGCATGAAAGCGCCCTCCTTGAGCTTCGGGGCAATCTTGGGAGCGATCCCCCCGGCGATATAGACCCCGCCGTGCGCGAGCATTGCGAGCGCCATGTTGCCGGCGAAAGCGCCGTAGATCGCGACGAAGAGTTCGAGCGCGCGCGCAGCCAGGGGGTCGAGCTTGGCCACGGCGAACTCCGCGATCAGTTCCGCCGTGTCCTGCCGCGTCCTGTCGGCGTCGCTCAGCTGCTTCGAGGGCACTCCCACGCCGGTCTCCTGCAGAAAGCTGAATATGCGCATCAACCCCGGCCCGGAGACGACCCGCTCGTAGGAAACGCGCCCGTAGGTCCGGCGCAGGTGCACGAGCAGCTTGTCCTGGAGCTCATCCACCGGCGCAAAATCCGCATGCCCCGCCTCCGAGGGATGAACGGCATAGCCGTCGTCCTGCCAGGTCAGGAGGCCCACGCCGAGTCCGCTGCCGGCACCGATGACGAGCCGCGCCGCCCGCGCAACCGGTCTCCCTTCCTGCAGGGTTTCGAGCTCGTTCGCGGCGATCCGGCTGATGCCGAGGCCCGCAGCCTCGAAGTCGTTCACCAGCCTCACTTCCGGCAGCCGCAGCTCGGCTGCGAGCGTGTTTCCGCTGACCTTCCAGCCCAGGTTGGTCAGAGTCGTTGCGTTCGCCGCCACCGGTCCCGCCACCGAAAGGCACGCGGCCGCAATCGCCCCGCGATGCCCTGCCACCGGCTGTTCCTGGAGGAAGGCCGCAACGATCGGCTGCAGGCCATCGAATTCGCGGCAGGCGTAGACGTGCTGCGCCACGATCTGCGGCCGGGCGCTCCCGGCGGCTGCGAGCGCGAACGCCGCCTTGGTGCCGCCGACGTCCGCCGCGAGCAGATAGCGCCGCTTCATTCCTCCCCGCTTACGCGAAAAGCGCCTTCTGCGTCTGCGCAGGCTCCTCACCCAGCGCTTCGGGCTCGGCGATGAAATAGCCCTGCGCGTAATCGAGCCCGAGCTCGGTGATGCGCGCGAGCGTGCCCGCGTCCTCCACCGACTCGGCCACCGTGCGCATGCCCAGGATGTGGCCGATGCGGTTGATCGAATCCACGATGGCGAAATCCATCGGGTCGGTCACCATGTCCTTGATGAAGACGCCCGCGATCTTGAGGAAGTCGACCGGCAGGTACTTGAGATAGGCAAACGAGGACATGCCGGTGCCAAAATCGTCGAGCGCGAAGCGGCAGCCCATGCCCTTCAGCTCGTGCATCAACTCTGCCGCCTTGGACAGGTTCGAGATCGCGGTGGTCTCCGTGATCTCGAAGCACAGGAGCCCGCTGGGCAGCTGGTAGCGAGTCAGGAGATTGCGCAGGAAATCCGGGAAGCTCTTGTCGTTGATGCTCGCGCCCGAGATATTGACCGAGTAGAAGCCGCGCTCGCCGCTGCCGTGCAGTTCGTGGGGGATCGCGCCGGCGGTCCACTGCCGGTGCAGGAACTCCACGAGCGAGCTCACCACCCAGCGCTCGATCGAGGTGAGCAGGTTGTAGCGCTCCGCCTGGGGCATGAACCCGGTGGCCGGCACGAGGTTCCCTGCGCGATCCACCATGCGCACCAGCACCTCGAAGTGGCGCTCGCGGCGCGGCTTCGCGTCGAGCCGGTCGATGCGCTGGCGGTAGAGGCGAAACTGGCCGAGCTCGAACGCGCGGTTGATCTGCGACACGACCAGCAGCTCCTCGCGCCGGCCGGTGTGGCTCGGCTCCTCCGGGCGATAGACCTGCACGCGGTCGCGCCCCCGGTTCTTCGCCTCGTAACAGGTCGCATCGGCGTTCGCGAGGACCTGGTTCACGTCCCCACTCGCCGAGTCGATTGGCACCAGGCCGACGCTCACCCCGACGCTGAAGGTCTTGCCCTCCCATACGAAACGAAACTCGCGTACCGTCTCGCGCAGGCCATTGGCGATGCGCAGCGCCTGATCGATCGGGCACGCCTCGAGGAGCGCGCCGAACTCGTCGCCCCCGAGGCGCGCCAGCGTGTCGCTGCCGCGCATACGCGTCAGCATGATCGCGGTCAGCTGCCGCAGCAGCTCGTCGCCGGCGCTGTGCCCGCAGGTGTCGTTCACCGCCTTGAAATTGTCCATGTCCATGAACAGCAGCGCGTGTTCGCGCCGCTGCGTCCCGGCGGTCTCGATCAGCTCGGTCAGGCGCCGCTCGAACTCGCGGCGGTTCACGAGGCCGGTCAACGCGTCGTGGCTCGCCTGCCACAGCAGCTGCTGCGACATGGCGCGCAGCTGGCTCACGTCGTGGAACACCACGATCATGCCGTGCACGGTGCCGTCGCGTCCGAGAATCGGTGCGTGCGAATAGCGCACCGGGGTCTCGCGCCCATTGCGGTCCACCAGCCGCACCGCCACGAGCTCCGACTCTCCGGCGGGGGAGGCCCCGGTTACCGGCAGCGGATCGACCGGCCTGCCGCTGCGCTCATCGAGCACGCGGTAGATCTCGGTGAGCGGCCTGCCCGCTGCCTGGAAGGTGGTCCAGCCGAGGTACTGCTCGGCTACCGGATTCAGATACTCGACGCGCCCCGCTGCGTCCGTGGTGATGACGCCGTCCACGATCGAGTGCAGGGTCACTTCCGCGAGTTCTTTCTCGTGCTCAAGCGTCGCCTCGGTTGCGGCGACGATGCGGATTACCCACACCGCGATCACTATTCCCGCCAGCAACGCAAGGAGGCCTCCGGCGCCGATCAGCAAAAAGCCGTTGCGCATCCCCTCATTGGCCGCGGCGATGGCTTCCGCGGTCCGGACATGGTTCGCCTCGAGCATGAGATAGAGCGTCTCCTGGAGGCGGCTATCCTCCAGCACCGCCTGCGTGAGATTCAGCTCGGACGCGCGCGCAATCTCCCCCTTCATGAGAGATGCCACGATGTCCTCGCCGATCGCCCGGGCACGTGCGGCGGCGGCGATCGCCTGGTCGCGCGCGGAGCGCTCGGACGGGGCCACCTGCAGTTCGCTTAGTTTCGCAACCGCGCGCTCGTAGCTCCGGATCGCCTGCAAATACTGCCCGTGCACGGTCCGGCGCGTCTCCCCCGTCTCCGCCCCGAACAGCTTGTCGATCAGCGCCGAGCGCTGACCGTTGCTGAGAAAGAGCTCGGACGCGGTGCTGATCTTGCGGCCCTGCGCCTCGGTCAGGGTGTGGATCTGCTGGTTGAACGATTCGATGCGCCCGAGACCGAGCGCGATCAGCGCCGTCAGCGCGGCGAGCAGCAGTCCGAAGCTGGCGTACAGCAGGTATTTCGACTTGGCGTTGGCCAGCAGTTGCTTCATCACGCTAGGTCGCGCCTCCCGCCGTCAGCGGCTGCCGCGAGAGCCGAGCCGCCGGATCCTGGCGATAGAACGCCGCAAGCTGGCGATAGACCTCCCGGTACTCGGCCAGGACGGCGGCGGGGGTCTCGAAGAACGCCTCGCTCAGCACGGCGAAGAATTCGGCGGGGTGCTCGGCGGCGTAGGCGTCGATCGCGCTCGGCTCTCCGCGCGCCACGCGGCCGCTGAAATCCTCGTAGGCCGCGCGGAACACGTGCGGCCACGCCGCCCGGTCCATGCCCGGGTGCAGCGGGGGGAAGCCGTTGGCGTCGCCGTTTAGCATGTCGATCTTGTGCGCGAACTCGTGAATCACCACGTTGTAGCCCGGGTCCCCGCCGCGCAGTTCGGCGTCAGCCCAGGACAGGATCACCGGCCCCTCGAGCCAGGATTCGCCGGTCATCGGCGCCTGGACATGGTGCGCGATGCCGTCCTCGTCCACGTAATCGTACTCGGCGACGAACTCATCCGGATACACGATGACCTCGACCCAGCCCCGGTAATAGTCGAGATCGAGGTTGAGAATCAGCATACAGGCCTGCGCCGCGATACATATACGCATTTCGTCACGCACCTCGAGCCCGCCCGCGCCCACGATCGATTTCTCGTGCAGGAAAAGTATCACCCGCTCGCGCAGCCGGGCACGCTCGTCGCGGGTCAGCGTGCGCATGAACGGATAGCGTTCGAGCACAGCCTGCCACGTGCCCGCATCGAGAGTGGACCGCCGGAGGACCCGTTCGCGGCGCCAGTTGCTGAGCCATTGCATGGCTATTCGACCACCTTGAGCCGCGCCGCCTCCGGCGCCTCGATCTCCGCCGACTCGATGCGCTGGAACTGCTGCGAGATCTTGCCGCCGGTGATCTGGATCTTCTCCGCATCCTCATGTGCCTGGCGGATGTGGTCGGCGAGCTTCTTCAGGCGGTCGTCGAACCGGGCGAATTCCACGGCGAGGCGCGCGAGCGCCTCCTTGATGACGTGGATCTGCTTGCGCGTCTCCACATCCTTCAGCACCGCGCGCGCGGTGTTCAAGACCGCCATCAGCGTGGTCGGCGACACGATCCACACCCGCTTGCCGATCGCGTAGTCCACCACCTCGGAGTGGTAGGCGTGGATTTCGGCGAATACCGCCTCCGCCGGCACGAACATCACCGCACCGTCCGAGGTCTCGTTGTCGACGATGTATTTCGACGCGATCGCGTCGACGTGTTTTCTCACGTCCGCGCGGAACGCCTTCTGCGCGATCGCCCGGTCGGCCTCGTTGGCCTTCGGGTCGAGCATCAGCTTGTAGTTCTCGAGCGGGAACTTCGAGTCCACGCACACCAGGCCGGTCGGCGCGGGAAGCTTGAGCACGCAGTCCACGCGCGTGCCGTTCGAGAGCGTGTACTGCATTTCGAAGGCCTGGTTCGGCAGCACGTTGCGCACCAGCGCCTCGAGCTGAACTTCGCCAAACGCGCCGCGCGAGCGCTTGTCGCCGAGCAGCTCCTGCAGGCTCACCACGCTGCCGGTCAGCGTCTCGATCTTCTTCTGCGCTTCGTCGATGGTGGCGAGGCGCTGCATCACGTTGACGAAGGTCTCGTTGGTCTTCTTGAAGCCCTCCTCGAGTCGCTCATTCACCTTTCCGGCGATCTGCTCGAGCCGCTGGTCGATCCGTGCGTTGAGCTTGTCGGTGGTTTCGCCAAGGTTCGCGGCGAGCGAAAGCTGGAGCCGGTGGAGGGTCTCCCGGGTAAGGTTCAGCTCCTCGGAGAGGCGGGAATTCAGGCGGTCGGACTGCTGGGCTAGCCCGCCGTGGAGGTCGTTCAGCATCGCCCGGTGCCGCTCCTCGAGCACGCGAGCGAGATCCTCGGGCAGCTTCCTCACCGCGGTGGCCTGGGTCGCCAGCCTCGCGATCAGCAGGACGAGAACGAGGACGGCGACCCCCAGAATCACCAACAGGATATCGGGCATCGCCTGCGAATTATATCAGCCAAGCGCGCGCAGCACCTTGAGCGGAGCCGCCTCCAGCACCCGGCGCGTGCCGAGGGTGCCGGCCGCCGCAACACCGAGCGCGCCGCCTGCGATCCCGATCAGCCATACCGTCGGGTCGGGCGCGTAAGCGAGGCGCAGGAAGCCGTGCGCGATGTAGTAGGCGAGCCCGCTCGCGCCCGCCGCCGCCACGAAACCCGCCGCCGCGCCGGTCAGGCCGAATTCGGCGAGGTGCGCGCGCCGGATCTGGATCCGGCTCGCGCCCAGCGTGCGCATGATGGTCGCCTGGTAGAGCCGCTCGTCCTGGGTGCTGGCGACGGCCGCGTAGAGCACCACCAGGCCGGCGGCGATCGTAAACAGGAACACGAACTGCACCGCCAGCGCGGCGTGATCCATCATCCGCTGCACCTGGGAGAGCACCTGTGCGACGTCGATGAGGACGATATTGGGGAAGGCCTTCACCAGCGCGTTGAGCACTTCGACCCTCCCCCCTGGCAGGTGAAAGCTCGTGACGTAGGTCGCGGGATAACCGTCGAGCAGCCCGGGCGGGGCCACGACGAAGAAATTCACATTGAAGCTGTCCCAGTCCACGCTGCGCAGGCTCGTCACCGTGGCGGTGACCGCAGTCCCCGCTACATCGAACGTGAGCGCGTCGCCCATGCCGATGCCGAGCGTTTCTGCGAGGCCGCGCTCCACCGAAAACTGGTCCGCGCGCCCGGGGGCGCGCTCCCACCAGGTTCCGGCAACGATGCGATTGTCCGCCTGCAGGCGGGTAGCCCACGACAGATTGAACTCCCGCGTGATGAGGCGCCGCGCCCGCTCGTCCGCGTAGTCTTCCGCCGTCACGCTGCGTCCACTGATCCCGACGAGGCGCCCGCGCACCATCGGAAAGAGCTCCGGGGCGGCCGTACCCCGCTCCTCGAGGAAGCGCCCGATGGCCGCAACCTGGTCCGGCTGGATGTTGATGATGAAGCGGTTCGGTGCGTCCCGCGGCAGGCTTTCGCGCCACGTGCGCAGGAGATCGCCGCGGATCAGGGTAAGCGTGAGCAGCGCCATGATGCCGAGCGCGAGCGCCACGACCTGGAGGATCGTGCCGCCCGTCCTGCGCCGCAGATTCGCGACGCCAAACCGCCAGGAGACGCCGCGCGCGCGCAGCGTCCCCACCGCGCGCAGCAGCAGCCAGGTCAGCGCGCACGCGATCGCCATGGCCGCGACGAACCAGCCAAGCACGGTCAGCCCGAGCCGCAGCTCCTGTGCGCGCCACAGGATCATCGCGGCGATGACGCCCATGCCGAGCGCATACGCAAACAGTCCCGGGCTGCCGGGAACGCCGAGCTCGCGCCTTAACACCCGCAGCGTGGGCACCTGGGCGAGGCTCACGAGCGGCGGCAGCGCAAAGCCCAGCAGCAGCAGCCATCCCACGGCGGCCCCGTGGAGCGCCGGCAGCGTGCTCGCCGGGGGAAGCGTCACCGCGACCACCCGGCCGAGCCAAAGAACCAGCACCGCCTGGGCGCCCGCCCCGATGGCGGTCCCGGCCGCCGCGGCGAGCACGCCCAGCACCGTGAAATGCACGGCGTAGAGCCGGATGATCAGGGCCTGGCTCGCACCGAGGCAGCGCATCAGTGCACAACCGTCGAGGTGGCGCTGCAGGTAGCGCCGCGCCGCGAGTGCGATTGCCACCGCGGCGAGCAGCACGCTCGTCAGCGCCGCCAGGTTGAGATATTTTTCGGCGCGCTCGAGCGCCGAGCGGACCTCGGGGCGGGCGTCGCGCACACCCTCGATGCGGATGCCCGGCCGCAGCCGCGGCTGTGCCCAGGCACGGTACGCGTCTACCGCTTCGCTGTCCCCCGCAATGTGCAACCGGTAGCGGACGCGGCTGCCCGGTTGCACCAGCCCGGTCGCGGCGAGGTCGTGCGTGTTCAGGACGACGCGCGGTGCGCCGCTCAGAAATCCCAGCTCCACCCCGGGCTCGTGGGTGACCACGGCCCCGACCGCGAACCGGCTGTTGCCCAGGCCGACGCGGTCTTCCGCCGCGATATCGAGCGAGGTGTGCAGTCGCTCGTCCACCCACACCGTCCCTGGACCGGGAATCGTCCCGGCGACGCGGTCGGGACCGAACAGGCGCTCGGCGATGCGCAGTTCCCCGCGCAGCGGGTAGCCGGGGGAGACCGCCTTGACCTCGGCCAGGACGGCGCGGTCGCGCAGCATCACCATGCTGGGGAAGCGAAGGATCTCGGTCGCGGCGAGCCCGCGGCGCGAGGCTTCCCTCTGCAGCTCCGGGTCGAGCGGCCTGGAATCGGAAATCACGAGATCCGCTCCCAGCAGCCGGTTGGCCTCGAGCTCGAGCACACGCTGCACGCGGTCGGTGAAGAAACCGACGGTGGTGACGGCGGCAACCGCGATCACGATCGCGGCCGCGATCAGCGTGATCTCCCCTGCGCGCCAGTCACGCGCCAGGAGCCGCCACGCCAGACGTATTTCCTGCGCGACTTTCATGCCTGCAGGCGCCCGGCGGCAAGATGCAGCACGCGATTACACCGTCCGGTAATCGCCTCGTCGTGAGTGACAAGCAGCAGCGTCGTGCCGCTCTCGCGGTTCAATTCGAACAGGAGATCGATGACCTGGCCGCCCGTCGCCGCATCCAGGTTGCCGGTCGGCTCGTCGGCGAAGAGAAGTTTGGGCCGGGTGACGAACGCACGCGCGATCGCCACGCGCTGCTGCTCTCCGCCGGAGAGCTGCTTGGGATAATGATGCAGGCGCTCGGCGAGGCCCACGCGCGCGAGCATCGCTCGCGCCGGCGCCACCGCTTCCGCCGTGCCGGCGAGCTCGAGCGGCAACGTCACGTTTTCCAGCGCGGTCATTGCCGGCAGCAGCTGGAACGACTGGAACACGAAGCCGACCATCCGCCCGCGCAGCGCGGCGCGGCCATCCTCATCGAGTGCGTAGAGGTCGTGTCCGTCGATGCCAACCGACCCGGCGCTCGGGGTATCGAGTCCCGCCAGGAGGCCCAACAGGGTGGACTTTCCGGACCCCGACACTCCGACGATCGCGACCGTCTCGCCGGCGCGGACCTCGAAACTCACGTCGCTCAGAATGGTCAGTTCCGTAGTGCCGGTGGTAACCTGCTTGCCGATTCCCGAGGCCCTGAGGATGATCTGCGCGCGACTGTTCGGCATCGTGGTGCGTCTAGTACTTGTGTATGCGCTGGCGGCTCCAGCTGCGGCGTTCTCCGCCGCGACCATCCTGGTCATGGGCGACAGTCTCTCGACGGGATACGGCCTGCCCCGGGAACAGGGCTGGGTGCAGCTGCTCGAGCAACGCCTGCGCGCGGAAAAGATGGATTATAAGGTAGTCAATGCGAGCGTCAGCGGGGAAACCACCGTCGGCGGCCGTAACCGCATCGACGCCCTGCTCAAGACGCACCGCCCTGCCCTCGTCATACTCGAGCTGGGTGCGAACGACGGACTGCGCGGTGCGACGCCGGAATCGATCCGCCGCAACCTGGAAGCGATCAGCGATGCGTGCCGCCGCACCCGGGCGCATGTGCTCCTGGTAGGAATGCGCCTGCCACCGAACTATGGCATGGATTACACAGCGAAGTTCCAGAACGTGTTCGGCGCGGTCGCGCAGAGCCGCAAGCTGCCGCTGGTGCCGTTCCTGCTCGACGGCTTTTCCGAAAACCGGGAGCTGTTTCAGAACGATGGGATCCACCCCGCCGCCGCGGCCCAGCCATTGATGCTCGAGACGGTATGGAAGGAGCTGCGGCCGCTGCTCAAGTAACGACGACGCGGGGCGCGCCGGCGCTGAACGTGCCGATGCGCGCCGCGTGACTGAATCCCTCCTGCTTGAAGACATCCAGCACCGCAGGCGCGGTCGCGGAATCGCACGCCACGAGCAGGCCACCGCTCGTCTGGGGATCGGTCAGGATCTTGCGGCGCCATTGCGGCCATTCCGCGGGCAGCGTTACCTCCTCCTGGCAGCTTGCCCAGTTGCGATCCGAGGCGCCGGTCGCGTAGCCGGCCTCCACCAGCTGGCGCGCCGCCGACAGGATCGGAACGCGGTCGAACTCGAGCTGCGCCTGGAGCTTCGAGCCGCGGAGCATCTCGAGCAGGTGCCCGAGGAGACCGAAGCCTGTGACATCGGTCAGCGAGTGCACTCCCTCCAGCTCCGCGAGCTTGAGGCCCGGCGTGTTGAGCTGGGTCGCGGTCTCCAGCATCTGGCGATACGCCTTGTCCTTGAGCTCTCCCTTCTTCAGCGCGGCGCCCATCACGCCGATGCCGAGTCCCTTGCCGAGGATCAGGACGTCGCCCGGCCGTGCGCGGTCGTTGCGCTTGACCTTGGCAGGATCGATCAGGCCCAGCGCCACCAGCCCGTAGAGTGGCTCGGGCGAATCGATGGAGTGCCCGCCGGCGATCGGCACGCCCACCTGGTCGCACACGTCATGACCGCCCGCGACGATGCGCTGTACCGCCCACGTTGGGAGCTTCCCGAGCGGCACGCCGAGCAGCGCCAGCGCCATGATGGGACGCGCGCCCATCGCGTAGATGTCCGAAATCGCGTTGGTCGCGGCGATGCGCCCGAAATCGTACGGATCGTCCACGATGGGCGTGAAGAAATCCGTGGTCGCGACCAGCGCCTGTGACGCGTTCAGGCGATACACCGCCGCGTCGTCACTCGTCTCGTGACCGACCAGAAGATTGGGCCACGTCCTGCCCAGCGGCGTCCCCGCAAGCACTTCGCTCAGCAACGCTGGCGTGAGCTTGCAGCCTCACCCGCCGCCGTGCGCGAACTGGGTCAGGCGGATCGTACCGGCCTCATTAGGCTTGTTCATGATTTCCCGTAAACTATGCTCCGGTGCGCACAGAAAAAACCAGGATCCCCGTGCGAGGACCGGCCACGGCAACCGTAGCACACCTGCCCGATTTTGACGAGGTCATCGACGTGCGCTCCGAGGGCGAGTTCGTCGAGGATCACGTCCCCGGCGCAATCTGCTGCCCCGTTCTCGACGACGCGGAGCGCGCGCGCGTCGGCACCATCTACAAGCAGCGCTCCGCATTCGAGGCCAAGAAAATCGGCGCGGCACTGGTGAGCGCCAATATCGCGCGGCACCTGAACGAGCGGTTTCTCGACCGGCCGCGCGAGTGGCGGCCACTCGTCTACTGCTGGCGCGGCGGCAGCCGCAGTGACGCGTTCGCGCACGTGCTGCATCAGGTCGGCTGGCGGGTCGGCCGGCTCGACGGCGGCTACCGCGCGTATCGCCGGGCGGTGATCGCAGACCTCGAGCGCCTGCCGCGCAGGTTCCGGTTGCGCGTCCTGTGCGGACTGACCGGCAGCGGAAAAAGCCGCCTGCTGCGCGCGATACAGGATGCCGGCGGGCAGGTGCTCGACCTGGAGGCGCTCGCCGCGCACCGCGGCTCGGTGCTCGGGGAGCTGCCGGACGCTCCACAGCCGACGCAGAAGATGTTCGAAAGCCTCGTGTGGGCGGCGCTGCGGGGGTTCGACCGCAAGCGGGCGGTTTACGTCGAGGCCGAAAGCCGCAGGATCGGCGTGCTGCGCGTGCCCGAGGCGCTGATCGAGGCGATGTGGGCGGCCGATTGCATCGTCCTGGAGGCGCCGGATGCGGCACGGGTCGAGCTCCTCAAGCGCGAATACGCGCACTTTCTCGAGCAGACCGAGGCGCTGGCGCGGCGCCTCGAGCTGCTCCTGCCCCTGCATGGTCACGCGATCATCGGAAAGTGGAAGGAGCTCGCGGCTGCGCGGCGTTGGGACAAGCTCATCGTCGAGCTGCTGGTGCGGCATTACGATCCGGCCTACATCCGCTCGACCGGCAAGCATTACACCGCTCTCCCGCGCGCGCTGAAGCTCGCGCTCGCCAGCGCGGACGAGACGGCATTTGCGGCGCTCGCCCGCCGCTGCCTCGACACCGAAACAGTTTTGTGAACCTCGGCCTGCGCATCGAAGTCGCCACGCTTCGCGGCACGCGTAAAGCCGTGCCGCGGCTCGTCGCCGCGCTCAAAGAGGCGGGCGCGGGGGGGACGTTTCTCTTCAGCCTCGGCCCCGATCACACCGGGCGCGCGCTCGGCAGCCTTCCGCGCGTGCCGCGGCTGAAATGCTACGGTCCGGTCGCGCTCGTCTCGGGCACGCTGCTGCCGGGTGCCGACATCGGCAAACGCGCCGCTGACGCGATGCGCTCGGTCGAAGCGGAGGGACATGAGGCCGGCATCCTCGCCTACGACCGCGTACGCTGGCTGAAAAGAATCGCGGCCGCCGGCGAGGCGTGGACGGCGGCCGCCCTGCGGCGCGCCCGCGAACGCTACGAGGAAATTTTCGGCGCCCCCGCATTGACGCACGGCGCGCCGGGATGGCGGATGAATCGCTACGCGTTCCGCTACTCGCAACGGCTCGGATTCCGGCATTGCTCGGACACGCGCGGCTCTGGCCCGTTCATTCCGGTCGTTCGCGGCGAGCTCGTCGCCTGCCCGCAGTTGCCGACGACGCTGCCCACGCTGGACGAGCTGCTCGCCGAAGGCAATACCCCCGATGAGGCGGTGCGGCGCCTGCTCGAGGCGAGCCGCGACCCGGCCCCGACCGGCCACGTCTACGCACTGCGCGCCGAGGTCGAGGGAACGGTGTTCGCGCCCGCGCTGCGCGCGCTGCTCGCGGGCTGGCAGGCCCTGGGGTATCGCGTGGTTTCGCTGCGCGAATACGCGGCCGGACTCAATCTCGCCCACCTGCCGCGGCGCAACGTCGTGCTGCAGTCGAGTGAGGGAACCGGCGCTCCGGTTGCGACCGAGGGCGAAGAGTTTCTCGCTATATAATGGTTGATTCGGAACAGCAAGACGTCCACCGGATGGTAGACAAGCCAGCGCCCGATTTCGAGCTCCCCGCAACCGGCGGCAAGACGTTCCGCCTCGCCCGCGCCAAAAACGCTCCGCTCGTGCTCTACTTCTATCCGAAGGACAACACTCCGGGCTGCACCGCGGAGGGCCAGCAGTTCCGCGATCTCTATCCCGAGTTCCAGAAGCTCGGATGCGCGATCTACGGCGCCTCGCGCGACAGCGTCAAGTCGCACGAGGCCTTCAAGGCGAAAATGAAATTTCCTTTCGATCTGCTGTCCGATGAGGAGGAGACGGCCTGCAAGCTCTACGGCGTCATCAAGATGAAGAGCATGTATGGCAGAAAGGTGCGTGGCATCGAGCGCAGCACGTTCGCGATCGACGCGAAGGGCATCCTGCGCCGCGAGTGGCGCGGGGTGCGGGTGCCGGGCCACGTGCAGGAGGTGCTCGATTTCATGAAGACGCTAAAGTAGACCATGACCCAGCGCAAGACCGCGTCAGCCCCTTCCACCGTCGTTGCCCGCCTCCCCGTCTCCAGCAAGCTGTTCGTGCTCGACACGAACGTGCTGATGCACGATCCCACGAGCCTGTTCCGGTTCGAGGAGCACGACCTCTTCATCCCGATGGCGACGCTGGAGGAGCTCGACCACAACAAGAAGGGCGTGTCGGAGGTCGCGCGCAATGCCCGACAGGTAAGCCGTTACCTCGACGAGTTGATCAGCCGCTGGGACGAAGCCATCGCGGCGGGAATCGCGCTCGCGATCCACGGCGACAAGACCGCTACCGGCCGCCTCTACCTTCAGACCGAAGCCATCAACGGAGGCATCCCCGCCGGCCTTGCAGGCAGCACTGCCGACAACCAGGTCCTTGCGGTCGTCAAGCACCTGCAGGAGCTCCACCCCAAGCGCCAGGTCATCCTGGTGACGAAGGACATCAACATGCGCATCAAGGCGCGTGCGCTGGGGCTCGCCGCGGAGGACTACTTCAACGACAAGGTACTCGAGGACACCGATCTCCTCCACACCGGTTCGCGCCCGCTGCCGGATGACTTCTGGGACAGCCACGGACGGGACATGGAATCGTGGCAGCAATCCGGGCACACCTTCTACCGGGTGCGCGGCCCGCTGTGCGCGCAATTGCTGGTGAACGAATTCGTCTACCTCGAAGCCGAGCGCCCGTTCCACGCCCAGGTCAGGGAAGCGAGCGGCGCCACTGCCGTCCTCGCGACGCTGCGCGACTTCGCCGGCCAGCGCCACAACGTGTGGGGCATCACTGCGCGCAACCGCGAGCAGAATTTCGCGCTGAACGCTCTCATGAACCCGCAGATCGACTTTGTGACGCTGCTCGGCCAGGCCGGCACCGGCAAGACACTGCTCACGCTCGCCGCCGGCCTGATGCAGACGCTGGAGCACAAGACCTATACCGAGATCATCATGACCCGGGTCACGGTGCCGGTGGGCGAGGACATCGGCTTCCTGCCCGGTACCGAGGAGGAGAAGATGAACCCGTGGATGGGAGCGCTCGAGGACAACCTCGACGTGCTCAACAAGAGCGATGACGAGGCGGGCGAATGGGGCCGGGCGGCCACCCGCGACTTGATCCGCTCGCGCATCAAGGTGAAGTCGCTCAACTTCATGCGCGGGCGCACCTTCATCCACAAGTATCTGATCATCGACGAGGCGCAGAACCTGACGCCGAAGCAGATGAAGACGCTCATCACGCGCGCAGGACCGGGCACGAAGGTCGTATGCCTCGGCAACATCGCCCAGATCGACACGCCCTACCTGACCGAGGGCAGCTCGGGGCTCACCTACGTGGTCGACCGCATGAAAGGCTGGTCCCACAGCGCGCACGTGACGCTGACGCGCGGGGAGCGCTCGCGCCTCGCCGATTACGCCGCCGAAGCGCTGTGACCCTCCCCTCCCTGGCAGGGAGCGGAGGAACGAAGTGAGGGGTGATTAGAAGCGGCCGGGATCCGCGTAGTTCTCGAAGCGAGTGAACTCGCCGCGGAACGTCAGCTTCACGGTTCCGATCGGCCCGTTGCGCTGCTTGCCGATGATGACCTCCGCGAGGCCCTTGTCGGGCGAGTCGGGACGGTAGACCTCGTCCCGGTAGATGAAGAGGATCAGGTCCGCGTCCTGCTCGATCGCTCCGCTCTCGCGCAGGTCCGACATCAGCGGGCGCCGGTCGGTCCGCGATTCCACGCCGCGATTCAACTGCGAGAGGGCGACGATCGGCACGTGCAGCTCCTTCGCCAGAGCCTTCAACGAGCGCGAGATTTCCGAGAGCTCTGTCGCGCGGTTCTCGCTGTCGCTGCGCGATGCTGACATGAGCTGTAGGTAATCGACGACCACCAGCCCCAGCTTCCCGCACTGGCGATAGAGCCGGCGCGCCCGCGCGCGCAGCTCCAGGGGGTTCAACGCACCGCTCTCGTCGACGTAGATATTGGCGTTCTGCAGCTTGGCCAGCCCCGCGGTCACGTTCGACCAGTCGTTTTCCTCGACACGGCCGGTGCGGATCTTGTGCTGGCTCACGCGCGCGATCGAGCCGAGCATCCGCATCGCAACCTGCTCCCCGCTCATTTCCATGCTGTAGACGGCGACCGGCAGCCCGTAGTCGATGCCGACGTGCTCGGCAATGTTGAGGGCCAGGGCGGTCTTGCCCATGCTCGGGCGTCCGGCGACGATGATGAGATCGCCGGGCTGCAGCCCCGCGGTCTTCTGGTCGAGGTCGGTGAAGCCGGTGGGGATGCCGGTGATGTCGCTCGCATTCTCGGCGTGGTAGAGCTCGTCCATGCGGGTGACGACCCGCGCTGCGAGCTGGTCGATTCCGAGAAAGCCCTGCTGGCCGCGGGTGCTTGCCTCGGCGATCTCGAATACGCGCCCCTCCGCGTAATCGAGGAGCTCGCCCGCCGTCCTGCCGCTGGGGCTGAAGGCGGATTCCGCGATCTCGGTGCCGACCGACGCGAGGTGGCGCATGACGGAGCGCTCCCGCACGATCTCGGCATAGCGGCGGACGTTGGCCGCGCTCGGGGTGTTGAGCGACAGCGCGGCCAGATAGGCCTGCCCCCCGACCTCCCCGAGCTTGCCACTGCGCTCGAGGCTCTCGGCCACGGTCAGCGTGTCGGCCGGCTTGCCGTGCTCGATCAGCGCGCCGATGTGCTGGAAAATCAGGCGGTGGTCGGCCCGATAGAAGTCATGCTCGCCGAGGAGATCGGCGACCCGGTCCCACGCCGTGTTGTCGAGTAGCAGCCCGCCCAGCACCGACTGCTCCGCCTCGATCGACTGGGGCGGAACCCGCGCTGCCTCGACCTGTGCGTCCTTAACGATCGAGGTAACTAGGGCCTGAGCCATGCCGCGTGCCGCCGCCGTTGCGCTGTCTGCGTTATTTGTCTGGAGTGAAGCATCGCGCGAGAGGTCGCGCGACGAAGTTGCAATCTACAGAAAAAAAAGGGCTGGTGCCAGCCCTTTTTTTAGAAAAAAATTTTTCCGTTTCGAATGAACGTATAAGCGCCGCGAGGCCAGCTCGTCACTGTTCTCCCAGCACCGATACCGTCACGGTGACCACGACATCGGCATGCAGCGCGACTTTGAGCGGGTGGTCTCCAACGATCTTGAGCGGCCCCTGGGGCATGCGGATTGCGGCCTTCGGGACATCGAAGCCGTGGGCTTTCAGAGCCTCGGACACGTCCACGTTAGTGACGGAGCCGAAGAGCTTGCCGTCGACGCCCGCCTTCTGCGTGATCTGCACCATGAGGCCCTCGAGCTTCGCGGCTTTCTCCTGAGCCTTGGCGAGCGCGTCCGCCTGCGCCTGTTCGAGCTCGGAGCGGCGACGCTCGAACTCGGCTACGTTGGCGGGCGTCGCGCGCTTTGCCTTTCCGTGCGGAATCAGGAAGTTGCGGGCGAAACCGTCCCTCACCTTGACGACGTCGCCGAGCCCTCCCAAGTTCACGATCTTCTCGAGCAGTATCACTTGCATGGTGCGTGCTTCCTCTTAGTGCAGGTCGGTATACGGCAGCAGCGCGAGAAACCGCGCGCGCTGGATCGCGACGCTCAGCTGGCGCTGGTAACGTGCCTTGGTGCCGGTGATCCGCGCGGGGATGATCTTGCCATTCTCGTTGATGAATTCCCTGAGCACTCCGATGTCCTTGTAGTCGATTTCCTTGACCTTCTCCGCCGTGAAGCGACAGAAGCGCCGGCGGCGGAACAGCTGCCCGCGGCCGCCGCGCGTGTCGCGGCCCTTGGCGCCCTTGCCGAACTTGCCTTTGCCCTTGCCGCGGCCCCTGCCTCCGGAGCCTCTCGACATGCCTTGCCGTGCCATTGCCATGACTATTCCTTTATCGCCTGTGCATCCGTTGCATGAAATACCAGCTGCGCGCTCCACCGGTTCTTGCGGTTGAGAAATCCCTTCACCCGCGCCGCCTGCCCCGGCTTGAGGCGGGACAGACCCACCGCCACTTCACCCATCGCCACCCCGTTCACCTCGCATTCAACCTGGCGCTTGACTCCCCCTTCGGCCTGCTGCGAACGGTGAAGCAGCCGGAAATTGAGCAACGGGATGCCAGCGGGCGTGTAGCGCAGCGGCTCGATGGCGGTCAGTTCTCCGCTGAGCGCAACCTCATTCGTCAAGCTTGTGCCGCCGCCTCATCCGCTACCGGGGCGGGTTTCGCGCTCTCCTCGGGAGCGGGCGTCAGCGATCTCGACTTCTCTTCCTTCATCATCGGCGAGGGTGTCGTCACCGCTTCCCCCATCTTGACGATGAGGTGGCGCAGCACCGCGTCGTTGAACTTGAAGGCGTGGTCGAGCTCGTTCAGCGTCTCGCCGTCGCACTCGACGTTCATCAGAACGTAGTGCGCCTTATGGACCTTCTGGATGGGAAAAGCGAGCTGGCGCCGGCCCCAGTCTTCGAGCCGGTGAATCTTCCCGCTGCGGCCCGTGACCAGCTGCCGGTAGCGCTCGACCATCCCGGGGACCTGCTCGCTTTGGTCCGGATGGACGATGAAAACGATCTCGTAATGACGCACCTGCAATTCTCCTTATGGGTTGAGGGCTCAGAAATCCATGAGCCCCGAGCCTCCTGCGTCGCACATGCAGTGAGGCAAGGACGATGATCCCGGCGTCCGGCCGAAATCATGAAGGCGCGGATTATACAGGACTTTCTCATCCGGTTAAAGGCGCCCCGGGGCCGGCGGGTCAGCTCCGCGAGCGGCGCTGGCGGCGCGTCTCGGCGAGGAGTATGCCCGCCGACACCGACACGTTGAGGCTTTCCACCGTGCCGAGCATGGGGATGCGTGCGAGCTCATCGCAGCTCTCGCGCGTGAGCCGCCGCATGCCTTCTCCTTCCGCCCCGAGCACCCACGCGAGCGGGCCCTCGAGCCGGACCGAATAGAGGTCGCGCGGTGCGCCCTGGTCCGCACCGATCAGCCAGATGTCCCGTTCCTTGAGCTCGCGCAGCGCCCGCGCGAGATTGGTGACCGGAATGAACGGCACGCTCTCCACTGCGCCACTCGCGACCTTTTCCACCGTCGGCGTGATGCCCGCGGCGCGGTCCCTGGGCGCGAGCACCGCGTGCACGCCCATGGCGTCGGCAACCCGCAGGCAGGCACCGAGGTTGTGGGGATCGGTGACGCCGTCGAGTACCAGCAGAAGCGCGGGCTCGTCGAGGCCGTCAAGAACGCTCTCCAGATCCCGCGCCGGCACCGGCGCCTCGACCCGCGCGGCAACGCCCTGATGGCGAGCGTGACCCGTCATGCCGTCGAGCCGGACGCCCTCCACCATGATGACTCGCACGCCGCGTGCCTGTGCCGATTGCGCTAGGTCGCGCATACGGCGGTCGCCGCGGGAGCGGTCGAGGTAGACCTCGTGGACGCCCGCCGCTTTCTGCCGCAGCCGGCTGGTGACGGCGTGAAATCCGTAAATGAGACGTGTCTCACTCATCATTCAGCCTGTCCTGAGCCTGTCGAAGGGTCGCTCGTCGCGCTTCACAGCCGTCAGGCGAGCGTGAAATCAATGCGGCTGGTGTCGAGGTCCACGCGTGCCACCTTCACCCGCAAGCGGTCGCCGAGGCGGTAGCGCTTGCGCGTGCGCTCTCCCATGAGCTGGTGCTTCGCCGCGTCGAAGTGAAAGTAATCGTTGCCGAGCTCGGAGACATGCACCAGGCCCTCGACGTAGACGTCGTCGAGCGCGACGAACGCACCGAAAGAGGTAACGCCGCTGATGCTGCCCGTGAACGTCTCGCCCACCCGGTCCTTCATGTAGTAGCACTTGAGCCAGGCGACGACGTCGCGCGTCGCGTCGTCGGCCCGCCGCTCGGTCATCGAGCAGTGCGCCCCGAGCTCGTGCCAGTTGCCCGGCTCGTAGCGCCGCCGGCGCAGTACCTCCTTGATGGCGCGGTGCACGAGCAGATCGGGGTAACGGCGGATCGGCGAGGTGAAGTGCGTGTACGACTCGTAGGCCAGCCCGAAGTGGCCCACATTGTCTGGGCTATAGACCGCCTGCTGCAGCGAACGCAGCAGCACCGTCTGCAGCAACTGCGCATCCGGACGGTCTCTCACCCGCGCCAGGAGCTTCGCGTAGTCGCGCGCGTGTGGATCGTCCCCGCCGCCAAGCTGCAATCCGAAGCCCTTCAGGAACTCGCGCACTGCCGCGAGCTTTTCCGGCGTCGGGCCTTCGTGGATGCGGTAGAGCATGGAGTGATGATTGTCGCGCAGGAAATCCGAGGCGCAGACGTTGGCAGCGAGCATGCATTCCTCGATCAGACGATGCGCGTCGTTGCGTCGGACCGGCACGATGCGCTCGATCTTGCCGTGCGTGTCGAAGATCATCTCGGTCTCGATGGTCTCGAAGTCGATCGCCCCGCGCCGCTCGCGTGCCTTCGCAAGCAGCCGGTAGAGGCGGTGGAGGCTGCGGATGTGCGGCAGCAGGCCGTGATGGCGGCGTGCCGCCTCGCTCCCCTCGTCGTCCAGCATCGCCGCGACATCGGTATAGGTGAGCCGCGCCTGCGAGCGGAATACAGCGGGATAGAAGCGGTAGGAGCGAATATCACCGTCCGTGGCAATCTGCATGTCGCACACCATCGCGAGCCGGGGCACTTTCGGATTGAGCGAGCACAACCCGTTGGAGAGTTTCTCGGGCAGCATCGGGATCACGCGCCGCGGGAAGTAGACCGAGTTGCCGCGGTTGCGGGCTTCCTGGTCGAGGGCGTCGCCGTGCTTCACATAGTGGCTGACGTCGGCGATGGCGACGAGCAGACGCCAGCCGGCATTCCCACCTTTACCGTCCGCCGGCTCGCAATAGACCGCGTCGTCGAAATCCTTTGCACTTTCCCCGTCGATCGTGACCAGCGACAGGCGGGTGAGATCGGTGCGGCCGCGGTGGTCCTCCTCGGTGACCGCATCGGGCAGCCGGGCGCACAGCTGCTCAGCCGCCTGCGGAAACACGTGAGGAAGGGCGTGCTTGCGCAGGGCGATTTCGATCTCCATGCCCGGGTCGGCGTAATTTCCGAGCACTTCCACCACGCGCGCCACCGGCTGCGCGTGGCGGGACGGCTGCGCGACGACTTCCACCGTCACCACCTGCCCCGGCGTTGCGCCTCCGGCGCCGTCCGGCGTCACCAGAAACTCGTGACTGATGCGCCGATCTTCGGCGCTCACGAACAGTATTCCGTGCTCGCGGTGCACGCGCCCGACGAGCCGCTGCTGCGCGCGCTCCAGGACCTCCACTACCTTGCCCTCGGGTCTGCCGCGGCGGTCGGCGCCGGAGACGCGCGCCACCACGCGGTCGCCGTGCATGACCTCGCGCATCTCCTTCGGCCCGAGAAAGAGATCCGGCCCGCCGTCATCGCGCACGAGGAAGCCGAAACCGTCGGGGTGTCCCTGCACCCGCCCGCGCACGAGATCGAGCTTCGCAACCACGCAGATGGCGTTGCGGCGGTTGCGCATGATCTCGCCATCGCGCTCCATTGCGGCGATGCGGCGCGCGAATGCTTCTCTCTCCGCTGGCGCGATGTGCAGCAGCCCCTCAAGCTCCTGCTCGGAGACCGGCACGCCGCGCGTCGTCAGCGTATCCAGGATGAATTCCCGGCTCGGCACCGGATGCTCGTAGCGGGCCGCCTCGCGTTCGTACTGAGGATCGCGCGCGCTGCGTTTCGAGGAGCGCTGGGGTGATCGATTTTTGCGTTGTTTCATTTGATAGAACAGGCGGGTTCGGCTAGAATTTCGCGCGCACGCCCAGGTGGCGGAATTGGTAGACGCACCAGGTTCAGGTCCTGGCGCCAGCAATGGTGTGGGGGTTCGAATCCCTTCCTGGGCACCACCCCGTCACTTGTCCTTGAAAGGGTGGCGCAGCACGATGGTCTGCGCGCGCTCGGGCCCCGTGGAGATGAGGTCGATGGGCACGCCGCAGACCTTCTCGATGCGTTTCAGGTAGCGCTGCGCCGGCTTGGGTAACTGCGTAAAGCGCGTGAGCCCGACAGTGCTCTCGTTCCAGCCGCGCATTTCCTCGTAGACCGGCTCGCATTCCTCGAGCTCCTCAGCACCCACCGGAAGGATATCGCTCAACACGCCGTTGAGGCGGTAGCCCACCGCCAGCTGCACCGACGCCATTCCGTCGAGAACATCGAGCTTGGTGACGCCCAGTCCCGATACGCCGTTGATCTGTATCGAGCGCTTCAGCGCAGCCGCATCGAACCAGCCACAGCGGCGTGGCCGCCCGGTGGTGGCTCCGAATTCGTTGCCGCGAGCAGCGATTCGCCGGCCGATATCGTTGTCAAGCTCCGTGGGAAACGGGCCCGCGCCGACCCGCGTGGTGTAGGCCTTGGTGATCCCCAGAATGTATTGCAGCTGCTGCGGCCCGATGCCGGCTCCGGCCGCCGCCGCGCCCGCCACGCAGTTGCTGGAGGTCACGTAAGGATAGGTGCCGTGGTCGATGTCGAGCAGCGAGCCCTGAGCTCCTTCGAACAGCAGGCTGTGGCCCGCCTTGTGCGCCTTGTGCAGGAGCTGCGGCACGTCCGCCACCATGGGCTTGATATGCCGCGCCAGCTTCATCGTCTCATCCAAGACCTTCTGGTAATCCACCGGCTTGGCATGGAAGTAGTTCACCAGGACGAAATTGTGGAAATCGAGAAGCTCCTTCAGCTTGAGGGCGAATCGCTCGGGATGAAACAGGTCCTGCAGGCGCAGCGCGCGGCGCGCCACCTTGTCTTCATAGGCCGGCCCGATGCCGCGCCCGGTGGTGCCCAGCTTGAAGTCGCCCTTGGCGTGCTCGCGCGCCTGATCGAGCGCAACGTGGAACGGCAGGATCAGCGGACACGCCTCGCTCACCTTCAGCCGCGAACGCACGTCGACGCCCGCGGCCTCAAGCATCTCGATCTCCTCGATCAACGCTTGCGGCGAGAGCACCACCCCGTTGCCGATGTAGCACGCCACGTTCCCGCGCAAAATGCCGGAGGGAATGAGGTGCAGCACCGTCTTCTTGCCTCCGATCACCAGCGTGTGCCCGGCGTTGTGGCCGCCCTGGAAGCGCACCACCCCCTGGGCATGGTCGGTGAGCCAGTCGACGATCTTGCCCTTGCCCTCGTCGCCCCATTGGGCGCCGATGACGACGACGTTGCGCGCAATCCGCTTCATCGCGTCTTGCCCTTGCCGCCCGGCTTGCGTCGCCGCCGTGGTCCCATGCCCGCCCCGGCCAGGCTCCGCAGATTGATCGAGAAGCCCGTGGCGGGCCGCGGCCGTCCGAATGCCCTCCCGACTTCGTCGTAGCGTCCGCCGCGCGCGATCGCCCCGGTCACGCCTTCGCAATAGGCGTCGAACACCACCCCCGAGTGATAGTGATAGCCGCGCAGTTCGGCGAGATCGATGCTCACCGGGACCGGGCACGCTTTCGCGAGCGCCCGCAGCGTCCCCAGGGCGCGGGCGAGCTCGGGAATTCGCGGCAGCTTCTTTTCGGCGAGCGCCAGCACCTCCGGGCCACCGTACAGCTCCGGCAGCAGCGCGAGCGCCGACCTCGTCTTCGCGTCGAGGGGGCGGGCAAGCCGCTTGAGCCCGGGGGCGTCCTTCTTCTGAAGCGCCTCGAACAGCTCACCCTCAAGCGCCGCGCCGACGCCGGCCGCCTGGACGAGGGACCGGAACACCGCGACGTGGCCGAGATCCATGCGCACGCCGCGCACGTCCGCCGTCGCCAGCGCACGGGTAAGCAGCGCCTGGATCTCCAGATCCCCCACAATGCCGGCCTGGCCGTAGATCTCGGCACCGATCTGGATCAGCTCACGCGTTGCGGCCGGGGCAGCCGGCAACGCGTGCAGGACGCTCCCGCAATAGCACAGCCGCGTCACGCCCTTCCGATTGAGCAGGTGCGCGTCGATCCTCGCTACCTGCGGCGTGATGTCGGCGCGCACGCCCATCATGCGCCCCGAGAGCTGGTCGACCAGCTTGAAGGTCCGCAGGTCGAGGTCGTGACCGGTGCCGGTGAGGAGCGACTCGACGTACTCCAGCAACGGCGGCATGACCAGCTCGTAGCCCTGCGCACGGAAGAGGTCGAGGAGGTCGCGGCGCAGCCGCTCCAGCCGCGCGGCCTCGAGCGGCAGGATGTCCTCGATGTATTCGGGCAGGACCCAGGTACGCATTGCAGGATTCAGGGGTCGGGATCCGGGATTCAGGGGGAAATTATAGTTGAGAAATCAGGCGCTTTCGCCAAATCCTGATTCCCGCATCCCGATTCCCGCGGTTTAGTGGCGCACCAGGAAGAGCAGCAGCAGGCCGGCGAGCATCGAAGTAAGCCCGATGAAGCGGATCTGGCCGTCGCTCATCTCGGTGAGCCGACGGAAGGTGTCGCGCCATACTCCCGGCAGCAGGAACGGCAGCACGCCCTCGATGATCAGCATCAACGCGAGCGCGGTTAGCAGGATGTTTGTCATCGTCGTCCTGCGGGGCGAGGCGCGAGCGCGTCATCCCGGCGCCACCGCGCGCCCGGTGCTACTTGCCCTGCCGGCCGCTCGACCTGAGGTACTTGAAGAATTCGGAATTGGGTTCGAGCAAGAGCACGTCGTTCCTGCCCCGGAAGCTCGCCTTGTAGGCCTCGAGGCTGCGATAAAACGCGTAGAACTCGGCGTTCTGCTCGTAGGCGCGGGCATAGATCGCGGTCGACCGCGCGTCGCCCTCGCCCTTGATGCGCTGCGCCTCGCGGTAGGCCTGGGCGACGATCACCTCGCGCTGCCGGTCGGCGTCCGCGCGTATCTTTTCCGATTCGGCGAAACCGGTCGACCGCAACTCGTTGGCCACCCGCTTGCGCTCGGCCTCCATGCGGCGATAGACGTCGACGCTGACTTCCTGCGGCAGGTCCACGCGCTTCAGCCGCACGTCGAGCACTTCGACGCCGATCGTCCTCGCGTCCTCGTTAGCCTTCTCGCGCATGAGGTCCATGATCTTGTCGCGTTCGCCCGAAACCACCTCGTGCACCGTGCGGTTACCAAATTCCGCGCGCAGTCCGTCGTTGATCGTCTGCAGCAGCCGCGTCTGGGCGAGGCCCTCGTTGCCGCCTACGCTCACGTAATACTGGCGCACGTCCGTGATGCGCCATTTCACGAAGAGATCCACCAGCACGTTCTTCTTCTCCGAGGTGAGGAAGCGTTCCGGTTCGGCGGTGTCGATGGTGAGGATGCGCACGTCGAAATTGCGCACGTTGTCGACCAGCGGAACCTTGAAGTAAAGGCCGGGCGCGGTCTTCACGGCGATCACCTCGCCGAGCCGGAACACGATTGCGTTCTGGCGCTGATCGACGACGAAGAGACTCAGCGCGCAGATAATCAGCGCCACCAGCACGCCGATCAAAATACCCCCCAGCCGGTTTCTCATTGGCGTGATTCCCGCTCGCGTGAGCGGAATGCCTCGCGCGAGCGTGTGGTCGAAGGATCCTGGACGGGCGGCGCCTCGGCGGGTTTCGCCAGGCCTTCGCCCGGCCCGACGCCGCTCATCTGCATGATTTTGTCGAGCGGCAGGTAGATCAGGTTGTTGCCGCCCTTCTGGTCGATCAGCACCTTGCTCGTGTTGCTCAGGATCTGCTGCATCGCCTCGATGTAGAGCCGGTCACGGGTGACCTGGGGCGCCTTGTTGTACTCCGCCACGATCTGGCGGAAGCGCGAAGCATCGCCCTCGGCCTGCTCGATCACGCGCTGGCGGTAGCCCTCCGCTTCCTGCGTGAGGCGCGCCGCCATGCCCTTTGCCTTGGGAACCACGTCGTTGGCATAGGCCTGTCCCTCGTTCTTCTGGCGCTCGCGGTCCTGCCCGGCCTTGACCGCGTCATCGAACGCGGCCTGCACCTGCTCGGGTGGCTGCGCGTTCTGCATCGTCACCTTGCTGATGCTGATGCCGGTGCCGTAGCGGTCGAGAATCTCCTGCATCAGCTTGTGTGCGCGCGCGGCGACCTCCGCCCTGCCTTCGAAGATCACGAAATCCATGCTGCTCTTGCCGACGATCTCGCGGATCGCGGTCTCGGCCGCCTGCAGTACCGCCTCGTCCGGCGTGCGGTTGTTGAAGAGGTACTCGGTCGGGCTTTTCAGAATGTACTGGACGGCGAACTGGACGTCGACGATGTTCTCATCGTCGGTCAGCATCAGGGACTCCTTCAGCACCTTGCTCTTGACGTTGTTGCGGTAGCCCACCTCCACGCTGCGCACGCCCGCGACGTTCACCACCTCCGCCGACTCGATGGGATATGGCAGGTGCCAGCGCGGACCCGGCATCGTGGTCTCCAGCAGCTTTCCGAAGCGCAGCACGATGCCGCGCTGGCCCTCGTACACGATGTAGAACCCGCTCGCCATCCACACCAGGAAGATGAGTCCGAGCAGGAGGCCTGCGCCGCCGCCGAATCGCTTCACGCCCGGCCCCTGCGGCCCTTCGCCGCCGCCGCCGCGGCGCCCGAAGAGGGCATTCAGCTTGCGGTTGAATTCGCGCCAGATCTCATCCAGGTCGGGCGGGCCCTGGCCGGGGCGGCGGCCCCACTGCGGGTCATTGAGCGACATGAGAATGCCAAGCAGCCGCAGCGAGCGGTCTCGTACAATGTCGCGGCACGTCCTGAAATAAGCCAGCATGGAAATCCGAATGGTTGTTATGCCGCGGCGGTACTGTCGAACTCGGCGGGCACCGGCGCCGCACCAGCGTATTCCTCGAGCGCCAGGCGGATGAACTCGGTTCCTTCGCCCGATTGCGCGCTCGCCCAGACGCGTGAAATCTTACCATATCCGTCACGCTCGATCCGCGCGGGCAGCCGCGTGCGATCAATCTTGTTCATCACCCGGATCTGCGGGATCGCGTGCCCGCCGATCTCGGCCAGGACCTGCTCGACCGCCGCAATCTGCGCGTCCCGGTCCTCGCTGCTCGCGTCCACGACGTGCAGCAGCAGATCAGCATGCACCGTCTCCTCGAGCGTCGCGCGAAACGCCGCCACCAGCGTGTGCGGGAGCCGACGGATGAACCCGACGGTATCCGAGAGCACCACGCGCGCGCCGTTGCCAGTGTGCACGCGGCGCGTCGTGGTGTCGAGCGTCGCAAACAGCTGGCCGGCGGCGTAGACATCGGCGCGCGTCAACCGATTAAACAACGTCGACTTGCCGGCATTGGTGTAACCAACGATCGAGGCCGTGAACAGGTGGCTGCGGCCGCGCGAGCGGCGCTGGATCGCGCGCTGCGCCCGCACCTTCTCGAGCTTGTCCTTCAGGACCTTCACCCGCTTGCCAATCAGCCGCCGGTCGGTTTCAAGCTGGGTCTCGCCTGGTCCGCGCAGCCCGATGCCGCCCTTTTGCCGCTCGAGGTGGGTCCAGCCGCGCACCAGGCGCGTCGAGAGATGCTCGAGCTGCGCGAGCTCGACCTGGAGCTTGCCCTCGTGAGTACGCGCACGTTGCGCGAAGATGTCGAGGATGAGACTGACACGATCGACGACCCGGCACCCGAGCTCGCGCTCGAGATTGCGCTCCTGGGCCGGCGAGAGCTCGTGATTGAAGATGGCGAGGCGCGACCCGGTGGCGGCTAGCGTCCGCGCCACCTCCTCCACCTTGCCCTTGCCGGCGAACAGCGCGGGATCGGGCCGCGCGCGCCGGCCGCCGACGAGGGCGCGGGCGGAAACACCGGCGCTTGCGGCGAGCTCGCTGATTTCCTGCACTCCCTCCGCGTAGCCGGCCTCGCCGAAGTCGAGGCTGACCAGCACCGCCTCGGTGCCGTTCCCGGGGCGGTCAAACATCAGCTTGAGTACGCCGCATCAACCGTCGGAGCCCTGGTCCAGCTGAAGGTTGACGGCCCGCGCGGGAACCACGGTCGAGATTGCGTGCTTGTAGACCATCTGGGTGACCGTGTTCTTGAGCAGGACCACGTACTGGTCGAAGGAATCGATCTGCCCCTGGAGCTTGATGCCGTTCACCAGGTAGATCGAGACCGGTATGTGCTCCTTGCGCAGGGCATTGAGAAATGGGTCTTGTAGCAGCTGGCCCTTGTTACTCATGTTCTTCCTCGTATTTATGGTGTTTTTGAGCATCGTACTCTACTCGCTTTTTTGCCGCTGCGCCATGTAGTTAGCGCCGCCTGCCGGCACGCCTTGCGTAGGGATTCGCCCCCGACCGCAACTCAACCCGCAACGGAGTGCCCTGCAATTTGAAAGCGTCCCGGAAGAATCGTTCCAGGTAGCGCCGGTAGGTGTCCGGCACACGATCGAGGGCATTGCCGTGGACCACGATGCGTGGCGGGTTGACGCCGCCCTGGTGGGCATAGCGCGGCCGGGGCCGGATCATCCCGGTCCGCGGCGGCTCCTGTTGCGCGAGGGCCTGCGCGAGGACGCGGTTCAGGCGCGGCGTCGGCAGGCGCGCCATCGCCGCGGCGTATGCCTCATCCACCGACTTTAACAGCGCGCCCACACCCTGGCCGGTCAGCGCCGAGATGAAATGCAGGCGCGCGAAAGCCAGAAAATCGAGTTTGCGCGCGAGTACTCTCCGGGTGTGCTCGCGCACCTCCCCCGAAAGCCGCTCCCACTTGTTGACTGCGACCACCAGGGCGCGCCCGGCCTCCAGCAGATAGCCTGCGATATGGGCGTCCTGCTCCGCGATCTCCTGTCGCGCATCGAGCAGGAGAATGACCACGTTGGCCTCCTCAATCGCCTGCATCGTTTTCACCACCGAAAATTTCTCCACGACCTCGGCGACGCGCCCGCGCCGGCGCAGGCCGGCAGTGTCGATCAGCGTGTAATTGCGGCCCGCGCGCTCGAATTCGACATAAATCGAGTCGCGCGTCGTGCCGGGCTCGCCGTGGACCACGACGCGCTCCTCGCCGAGCAGCGCGTTCACCAGCGTGGACTTGCCGACGTTCGGCCGGCCGACCACGGCTATCTTGGGATGACGAGCCGCTTCCTGCGCCGGTTCCGCCCCAGCCGGGAGATCCGCAAGCACCTCATCCATCAGGTCCGAGACGTGCTCTCCGTGGGCCGCGGAGATCGGCAGGGGATCGCCCATCCCCAGAGCGTGGAATTCCGCGCCTGCAATGGCGGTGTCCATGCCCTCCGCCTTATTGACCACGAGAAAAATGCGGCGGCCGGTCTTGCGCAGTTCCTCGGCGATCAAGCGGTCCTGCTGCGCCACCCCGGCGCGCGCATCGACCAGGAACAGCACGGCATCGGCCTCGTCCACCGCCTGCCGCGTTTGCCGCGCCATCTCGCGGAAGACGCCTTCACGCGCCACCGGCTCGAAACCACCGGTGTCAACGACGAGATAGGGTCTTGCGCCAAGGCGCCCGCGCCCATAGTTGCGGTCGCGCGTCACCCCCGGCACGTCGGCGACAAGCGCGTCGCGGCTGCGGGTCAGCCGGTTGAAAAGCGTGGACTTGCCGACGTTCGGCCGGCCCACTATCGCAATGATAGGCAACATGTCACTTGATCGTGATCGCGAAGACGCCGCCGGATTGGGTCTGCACCAGGAAGCTCGTCGCATCGAGCGCGATGGGCGGCGCAAGTATGGCGCTGCCGTCGGTCTCGATGCGCGCCGCAAAGGAGCCGTCCTCGCGCGAGATGAGGTGCACGTAGCCCTCGAGGTCGCCAACGACGACGTGCCGCCCGAGCGCGAGCGGGCCGCTCACGTTGCGGCCGGTGAGTTTATCCTGGCGCCAGATGCTGGCGCCGCTCGACTTGTCCAGCGCCTGCACGGCATTGCGGTCATCGGTCACGTAGAGGTAGCGCGCGTCGACCGCGATGCCTGCGCCGCTCGAAACGTCGCGCGCCCAGATCGGGGTCCCGCGAAACGCGTCGAAACAGGCCACCCGTCCCTGGAACGCCGCGGCGCAAACCTGCTTGCCGTCGACTACGGGCAGGCTCGTGACGTCCGCGACCCGCTCGAGCTCGGTCGTTCCACGCGGCAGTGCGACAACCGCCTCCCAGCCGAGAACACCGTTGGTCAGCGCGAGCGCCACCAGCCGTCCGCCCGGAAATCCCGCAAACACCCCACCCTGGCGCACGACCACGCCGACATGGGTGCGCACCGACAACGGGGGCGTCGCACGCTGATAGACCCATTTTCCCTTGCCGGTGGCGGCGTCCAACCCGTGTATCCGGCCATCGCCGGTGCGTGCAACGACGATGCCCTCCTGCGCTTCCGGGGGCGCCAGCACTTCGCTGGAGAGCTGCGTCTGCCACCGCGGCTTGCCCTCGCGGTCGAACGCGAGCACCCGGCCCTTGGGCGTGCCCAGCAGCACCAGGCCTCCATCCGTGCCGACGCCGCCCGAGACGCGTTCCTCGGCGTCAACCGCGAGCACCGATCTGCCGCTTGCCTTGTCGAATCCGGTCACGCCGCCGTCGGCCCCGGCCGCGAACACGAGGTTGCCGGAGACCCGCGGATAGAACACATCCTTCCGCGCGGAGCCCACGCTGCCCTGCCACAGCATCGTCAACGTCGCCGTGGGCGAGAATTCGGTGAGTTCGGCCGGCTTCTGCACCGGGGCACCGCCACACCCGGAGAGCAGCACGACTGCCGCAACGAGCCACGGCCCTAGAGGGAATCGAGGCGCCATTTCAGGAGAGTGTCAGGCTGCGGACCGGGTGCGACCCTCCAGGCCGCCGGTTCACTTGGAGTCGCCGAGGGAATCGAGCTTGAGCTGCAGGGTGGCGCGGTAAGGGCTTCCGGCTTCGCTGCGGTCAAGCGCCAGCTGGTAGGCATTGCGCGCGTCCGCGTTCTTTCCCTGGGCGACCAGGATGTCGCCCCGCATGTCCGCGTAGAGGCTGGTCATAGAATCCTCCGGTTTTGCCTCGAGGAGCTTCAAGGCTTCCGCGTAGTTCTTCTCGTCGAGCAGGACGCCGGCGAGCCGCAGCCGCGCGATATCCCTCAGCTCCGCGCGGCGCGCGTTCTCCACCACCCAGGTGAGCTGCGTCCTGGCTGCGGGCAGCTCCCCGCCCTCGAAGCTCGCGCGGGCGGAGCTCAAGGCGGCAAAGCCAGCGTACGGCGTGGATGCGTATTTCGCTACGATCTCGCCCGCAATGTCGCGCACCTTTTTGCGGTCTCCGGCGCGCTCCGCCTGCTCGAGCTGCTCGTAGAGCGCGACGGCCGCGAGCGACTGGCTGTGCCGGTAATAGCGCCAGCCTTGGAATCCTCCAACCGCGAGCGCGCCCAGGGCGGCGCCGAGAATCACCAGCCTGCCGTAGTCCTTCCACCACGCCTTCAGCTCCTCGAGCTGTTCCTGTTCCTGGGGGTCGTATGCCATTTGTTCCTCAAATTCGTGACTGATGAGGCGTGACTGGTGGATCGTGACTGATGGAGCGTGACTGGAAATGTGTAGTTTTCTGTAGGGCCGGAACGACTCGCCCTATCAGTCATGTCTTACCAGTCACGCATTTTCAGTCACGCCTCAACAGTCACGCTTTACCCTTTATCAGGTCGATCGCTTCGGAAACCGATGCGCGGACCTGCTGCGCAGCCTCGCGCAGAGGCTTCACGCTCACGACGCCCGCCGCCGCCTCGTCGTCGCCCACGATGACGGCATAGCGCGCACTGCTGGCATCCGCCCGCCTCATCTGCGACTTGAAACTGCCCCCTCCGCAGTGGAGCACCACCGCAAGGCCGCCGTCGCGCAGCTGCTCGGCCACGCGCGCGCCGTAGCGCTCCGCGGCGGCCCCCTGCCGCACCAGGTAGACGTCGGGCCCCGGCGCCGGCCGGCCCGCGCCGCCTCCGAGCAGGGAGAGCAACCGCTCGATCCCCAGCGCGAAACCGCAGGCGGGCGCGGGCTTGCCGCCGATCTGCTCGACGAGCCCATCATAGCGGCCCCCCGCGCACACCGCGTTCTGCGCGCCGAGCCGGTCGCAGACCCATTCGTAGACCGCACCGTTATAGTAATCGAGCCCGCGCACCAGCCGGCTGTTGATGCGAAAGGCGACGCCGCTCTCGCGCAGCAGTCCCTGCAGATCCTCGAAACTCCTGAGCGACACCTCGTCCAGGTCGTCGGCAAGCTTCGGCGCGCCCGCGATCAGCTCGGCCATCTCCGGGCTCTTGCTGTCGAGGATCCGCAGCGGATTGGCTTGAAGCCGCCGCTTCGAGTCGGCGTCGAGCCGCCGCTCGTGGCTCTCCAGATAGTGGACCAGCCGGCGCCGGTAGCGGGCCCGCGATTGCGCATCGCCCAGCGTGTTCAAGTCGAGCTCGATGCCGTCTAGCCCAAGCGCGCGCCACAGCCGGGCGCACATGGCGAGATGCTCCGCATCGATGTCGGAGCCGGGAAATCCCAGCGCCTCCACGCCGACCTGGTGGAACTGCCGGAAGCGCCCCTTTTGCGGCCGCTCGTGGCGGAACATCGGGCCCCAATACCACAGTCGCTGCGGGCCTGCGTAGAGCAGGTTGTGCTCGATCACCGCGCGCACGCACGCGGCGGTGCCCTCCGGCCTCAGGGCCAGGCTCTCGCCGCTCAGCGCGTCTACAAAGGTGTACATCTCCTTCTCGACGATGTCGGTCACCTCGCCGATCGAGCGGACGAAGAGGTCGGTTTTTTCCAGGATCGGCGTGCGCAGGTTGCGGTAGCCGTAGGCCCGCAGCCAGTCGCGCACGGTGTCCTCGAAGAACTCCCACAGCTGCGCCTCGTCCGGCAGGACGTCGTTCATCCCGCGGATTGCCTGGATCTTTTTGGAGGGCATCGTGACTCGTTGCTCGTGACTCGTTGCTCGCGACTCGCGCCCGGTGGCGCAGCGCCCCACCGGCCGCTCGTCGCCCGCGGAACTACACGCGTGCGGCGTCTTTCGCCGGCTTGCTCTTGTCCGCCGAGACGTCCTTCGCGTAATGGTCCATGACGTAACGCTCGACGATCTTCTGGAATTCCGCAGCGATCTGGTCGCCCTTCAACGTCACGGTTTTCGCGCCGTCCACGTAAACCGGCGCCACCGGGTTCTCGCCCGACCCCGGCAGGCTGATGCCGACGTTGGCGTGCTTGCTCTCGCCCGGGCCGTTCACCACGCAACCCATTACCGCGACGTGCATGTTCTCCACGCCCGGATAGCGGCCGCGCCACTGCGGCATCTGCGCCCGCAGCCAGCCCTGGATGCGGTCGGCCAGCTCCTGGAAATAGGTGCTGGTGGTGCGCCCGCATCCCGGGCAGGCGATCACCATCGGAGCGAACGAGCGCAATCCCAGGGTCTGGAGAATCTCCTGCGCCACCACCACTTCACGGGTGCGGTCTCCGCCCGGCTCGGGCGTAAGCGATATGCGCAGGGTGTCGCCGATGCCTTCCTGCAGCAGCACTGCCAGCGCCGCCGTGGAGGCGACGATGCCCTTGGAGCCCATGCCCGCCTCGGTTAGACCCAGGTGCAGCGCGTAGTCGCAGCGGGCCGCGAGGTCACGGTAGACCGCGATGAGGTCCTGCACGCCGCTCACCTTGCACGACAGGACGATGGCGTCGCGCGCGAGCCCGAGCGCTTCGGCCTGGCGGGCGCTGTCCAGCGCCGAAGCGACGAGCGCGCCGCGGGTAACGACTGCCGAGTCCTCCGGCCGCGCCAGGCGCGCGTTCTCGTCCATCATCCGCGCGAGCAGCTCCGGGTCGAGGCTGCCCCAGTTGACGCCGATGCGCACCGGCTTGCCGTAGCGGCATGCGAACTCGATCAGGGTTGCGAACTGCTCGTCGCGCTTCGCGCCGCGCCCGACGTTGCCGGGATTGATCCGCAGTTTCGCCAGCGCCTCGGCGCACGCCGGGTGCTGGGTAAGCAGGCGATGCCCGTTGAAATGAAAATCGCCGACCAGGGGCACGTTGACGCCCGCCGCGTCGAGCCGTTCCCGGATCAGCGGCACCGCCGCCGCGGCCTCGACGTTGTTGACCGTCACGCGCACGATCTCGGAGCCGGCGCGCGCCAGATCGATCACCTGCCGCACCGTCGCTGGCACGTCCGCCGTGTCGGTGTTGGTCATGGACTGGACTACGATCGGGGCGTCGCCCCCGATCGCAACGTGCCCTACCCGCACCGGGCGGCTCTTGCGGCGCGGCGCCGGGCCGTGTTCCGCGTAGCACTTCATTCGAGTGTCAATCGGGCGACGTCGATCTTGGTGTGGCGCGCGAGGTCGATCTCGCGGCCGTTGTAGGTCATGCGCACGCCCTGCGCATTGCCCACCACGATATGGAGCGGGGGCAACCCTCTCACGCGCCGCGTGGTGCCGGCCTGATTCAAGTTCGAATGGATGGTCTGGTCGTTGCGGTCGCGGATCTCCACCCAGGACTCCTCGTCAAAGACAAACGTCAGCTCGCGCGCATCCGGATGCGTGACTCCTTCGCGCGAAAGTGACGCGCTCGGAGCGGCCTTTGGCGGTGTCGCTGCGGCTTCCTGCGGGGGGCGTGCCGCGGCGACGGCCGGTTGAGCGGCCTCAACTCGTTCCCGCGGCTCGCTGGCTGGAGCCGCGCGCTGCGGCTCCTGCGGAGACGGAAGCGCCGCAACCTCCCGCGTCGGCGGCACGACGGTATCGGTTCCCTCGCCAAAATAAAACTCGTAGCTCGCGAGCAGCGCGACAACCACCGCCGCGGCAGCGGCGTAGCGCGGCCAGCGCCGGGGCCCGGCCACCGGGAACGGGATATCCTGCGAGGGCGGGCTCTCGGGGTGCGGCGCTGGCGCGGGAAGGAGTTCGGTGACCGCGCGCGCCAGCTCTTCCGGGTCCAGATTGAGCAGCCGAGCGTAGTTGCGAATGAAGCCGCGCACGAAAGTCGGTCCGGGCAGCTGGTCGTACTGTCCCGATTCGAGCGCCTCGACCTGCCAGACCGAGAGCTTCAGCCGGCGCGCGACGTCCGCAGTGGTCAGGTTCTGCGCCTCGCGCGCCTGGCTCAGCCGGAGGTTCGGGGCCGCGCCCGGCCCCGGCGCGGCAGTCGTCCGTATGTCGCCGGCTTCAATCATTCATACTGGCCCGCAAGGAGTGCGCGGGCTTCCCGCGAATCCGGAAACCGGTTGCGCAGCTGCAGCGCGTAGCTCGCTTCGGAATTGCGGTCCCCCAGCCGGCGCTCGACGCGCACACCGAGCCAGAGCGTTTCCGCGTTCGCGGGCGCGGCCTGCGTCAGGCGCCCGAGATAGATCTTCGCCTCGCCGTAATCGCGCCGGGCATAGGACAGGTCCGCCATCTGGTACAGGGCCTGCGGCTGGTTCGGGCGCACCTTGAGCGCGAGCTGGAAAAATTCCACGGCGCCCGCGGCGTCGCCCATCCGCCTCGCGCACACGCCGGCGTTGACGTAGGAGCGATCGGGTGTCGCATAGAGGGGATTGCGCACGGCCAATATGAATTGCCGGATTGCCTCGCGCTCCTGCTTGCGCTGGCACAGGAACTCCCCGTAGTTGTGACGGGCATCGGAGTCGTTCGGATTGATGGCAAGCGCGCGCTGAAAGCTCTCCTCGGCCAGGCGATCCTCCTTCAGTTGCGCGTAGACCAGGCCCGCCACGTTGTGCGCAGGGCCATAGTTGCGGTCGGCGCGCAGCGCCTCCCGTACCTCCTCGAGCGCAACTCCCACGTTGCCGATTCCGAAGTAGTTCGCGGCGAGCTCGGTGTGGATGCGCGCGCGCAGCTGCTCGTTGCTTTCGTCGCCGGTGGTGGACGTTGCGGACTTCAGGTCCGATCCGTCCGGATGCGAGGCGCAACCGAAGAACGCCAGGCATGCCACCACCAGCGCCACGCCGGCGACCTTCATCGGGGTGACTCCTGCTCGCCGACGCGAGTGCGGCGGGTCCGGTCCTGCACGCGCCCCGCGAGCTGCCCGCACGCCGCGGCGATATCGTCGCCGCGGGTCTTGCGGACGGTCGCGACGAGACCCGCCTGCATCAGCACGTCACGGAAGCGGGCGATCGCCTCCGGGGCCGAGCGCCGGTAGCCGACGCCGGGGAACGGATTGAAGGGGATGAGATTGATCTTGCACGGCACCTCGCGCACCAGCGCGGCGAGCTCGCGCGCCTGACCCGCGCTGTCGTTGACGCCCTCGAGCATCACGTACTCGAAGGTCACGAAATCGCGCGGCGCTTTCGAAAGGTAGCGCAGGCACGCCGCGAGCAGCTCCCGGATGGGGTATTTGCGGTTGATCGGGACCAGCTCGTCGCGCAGCGCGTCGTTCGCCGCATGGAGCGAGACCGCGAGCGCAACCGGGCACGCCTCGCCCAGGCGGTCGATGCCGGGCACGAGCCCCGCCGTCGACAGCGTGACGCGCCGGCGCGAGAGCCCGTAGGCCGAATCGTCGAGCATGAGCCGCATGGCGGCTACGACGTTCTCGAAATTCGCGAGCGGCTCACCCATGCCCATCATCACGACGTTGCTGATCGGCCGCTCCTCGGTCACGCCGCGGCCGAGGCTGCGGTTTGCGAGCCAGAGCTGGCCGATGATCTCCTCCACGGTGAGATTGCGGTTGAAGCCCTGCTTGCCGGTGGAGCAGAACGAGCATTCGAGCGCGCACCCCGCCTGCGAGGAGATGCACAGCGTGCCCCGGTTTGACTCGGGGATGAAAACGGTTTCGATCGCATTGTTGGTGCCGACGTCGAGCAGCCACTTGCGCGTGCCGTCGGCGGCGGTGGTATCGCGAAGCACGTGCGGCGCGCCGATCGACGCGCTCTGTGCGAGTCGCTCCCGGAGCGGCCGCGACATGTCTGTCATGGCGTTGAAATCGTCCACCCCCGCGTGGTGGATCCAGCGCAGCAGCTGGCGCGCGCGGTACGGCTTCTCGCCCAGCCCGGCGCAAAATCCCCGCAATGCCTCCTGGTCGAGCCCGATCAGATTGACGGTCATGGCGGCAATGCGCTCAGCGTGAGTGGATATCCTGCTTCTGGAAGAAGTAGGCGATTTCCGCGGCCGCGGCCTGCGGCGAGTCCGAGCCGTGCACCGCGTTGGCGTCTATGCTTTGAGCGAAGTCGGCGCGGATAGTGCCCTTCGCCGCCTTCCGGGGGTCGGTCGCGCCCATCACGTCGCGGTTCCTCTGGATCGCGTCCTCGCCTTCCAGCACCTGGATCATGACCGGCCCGGAGATCATGAAATCCACGAGGTCCTTGAAGAACGGCCGGGTCTTGTGCACTGCGTAAAAGCCCTCGGCCTCGGATCGCGACAGCCAGGTCATGCGTGCTGCGACGATCTTGAGTCCCGCCCCCTCGAATCGGGCGTAGATCTTGCCAATCACGTTCTTCGCTACGGCATCGGGCTTGATGATGGACAAAGTACGCTCAACCGCCATTCAGCTTCCCTTGCGTTACGTTGCTTGAGTTCAACGCGCGAGGATACCACGATAAGGCCTTGAAATGAAGCGGTTTCGCGGAATTTCGTCCGAGAAAACAGGCGCTTGGCGCGTCCCTGCGCACGCGGACCGGCAGCAGTTCAGACCGGCCTGTCACCTGCCAGCGTGACGCGGTGCATGACGCGCCGGAAGCCGTGGTAGTCGTTCACCGGGTTGTGCTGGGTGCAACGGTTGTCCCAGAAAGCGAGCGAGCCCGGCTGCCACTGAAATCGGCACGTGGACTCGGGCTTCACCTGATGCGCGAAAAGGAAATCGAGCAGCGGCCGGCTCTCGTCCTCGGTCAGGCCCTTGAAGTGCGTCGTGTGCCCGACGTTGACGTAAAGCGCTTTTCGGCCCGTCTCCGGATGGGTGCGGACCACCGGATGCTCGGCGATCAATGCCTTGTGCTCCACCCCTGCTGCCCGCAGCCGGTCTTCCCGCGTGCGGGAGGCATCCGCCTTGAGCGAGCTGCTCACGCCGACGAGCCCTTCGAGCAGTTTCCGGCAGCCTTCCGACAGCGTCTCGTAGGCCAGGTACTGATTGGCGAAGAGCGTGTCGCCGCCATAGGGCGGGGTCTCCACCGCATAGAGCATGCTCGCCATCGGCGGGCACTCGAGGTAGGTCGTGTCGGAATGCCAGATGCCGCCGAAATTCACGCGCTCGTGCTCGAGCTTGATCACCGGAGTGATCAGCGGACAGTCCGATAGTCCCTTAAGCTGCGGGTACTCCATGGGCTGCCCGAAGCGCTGCGCGAAGGCAAGCTGCGCCTGCGGGGTAAGCTTCTGGTTTCGAAGAAAGATGACCAGATGATCCAGAAAGGCCTGACGGATCTCGGCGACGACCTCGCCGCCAAGTGGCCGCGCGGCGTCCACGCCCTCGACCTCGGCCCCGAGCGCGCCGGCAATCGGACGCACTACGATATGCCGGAAATTGCGCCGTGCCGTGTTGTCCATTTTCACGATTCCCCGGCCATCTGCCGTCAGCCGTCACTAGATTATCTTCGCGTCCCTCAACGCCCGAATGCGCGCGCCGTCATAGCCGAGCTCCCGCAACAGCGCCTCGGTGTGCTCGCCCAGCGCCGGCGCCGCGCGCGCCGGCGGCTCCTCGCCCGCGCAGCGCACCGGCGGCGCCACCATGCGATAGGAACCGCGGGTCCGGTGCGGCAGCGTCTGCAGCCGGCCATGCTCCGTCACGAACGGGTTCTCGAGTGCCTGCGCGAGGTCGTTGATCGGCGCCGCGGGCACGACTCCGGCGAAGTGCCCGAGCCAATCCTGCGTCGTGCGGGTCGCGAGCTCGCGATCGATCATTTCAGTCAGGAGATCGCGGTGCCGCAACCGGTCCGGAAACATGCGAAAGCGCTCGTCCGCGCTCCATTCCGGCCGCCCCAGCTTCGAGCACAGCGCGGGCCAGAACTTCTCCTTGTTGCACATGATGTAGATCCAGCCGTCGCGCGTGCGGTAAAGCTGGCACGGCGTGAGCGAGGGATGCGCCGAGCGCGGTAAGCGGCCGGTGACGATACCCTCGTTCAGATACCACGTTGCGAGATACGACGTGTTGTGCAGCGCCATGTCGAAGAGGCTCACGTCGATGTCGCGTCCGGCGCCGGTGGCACGCGCCGCGGTGAGCGCCGCCAGCAACGCATACGCGAGCCCGAGCCCGGTCATCAGGTCCACCATCGAGATGCCGAAGCGCGCCGGGGGAGCGCCCGGCTCGCCGGTCAGCGAGAAGTAGCCCGCTTCCGCCTGCATCAGGTAGTCGAATCCCGGCCAGTCGGCGCGCGGGCCGCTGCGCCCGTAAGCGGAGAGGTGCGCGCAGACGATCCTCGGATTCGCGGTCCTGAGGCGATCGTAGACGAGCCCGAGACGCGCCGGCACATCCCCGCGCAGGTTGGACGCGACGGCGTCCGCGCTGCGCGCGAGATCGCGCAGCACGGCCTGCCCATCCGGGCGCGCGAGGTCGAGCGTGAGGCTCTTCTTGTTGCGGTTCAAGCTGTGGAAGAACTCGCTGTCGCCGGGCGCGAAGAAGTACGGCCCCACCGCGCGCGACATGTCGCCGCCGTCGTTCGGGTTCTCGATCTTGATAACCTCCGCCCCCTGGTCGGCGAGGAACATCGTGCCGAACGGGCCCGCACCGTACTGCTCCACCGCCAGCACCCGCACGCCACTTAGAGGCAGCATCGCAATGCCTTCATGCCGGGTGCCGCTTCACGAGCTCGCGCGCGATGATGATGCGCTGCAGCTCGTTGGTCCCTTCCCCGATCGCGAGCAGTGGCGCGTCGCGGTAGTAGCGCTCGATGTTGAATTCCTTCGAGTAGCCGTAGGCACCGTGGATGCGCATTGCCTCCAGGCTGTTCTCGAGCGCCGCCTCGGTCGCATAGAGTTTCGCCATGCCCGCCTCGAGGTCGCAGCGCCCGCCCGCGTCGTAGGCGCGCGCCGCGTGCTCCACGAGCAGGCGCGCCGCTTCGACCCGCGTCGCCATGTCCGCAAGCTTGATCTGGATCGCCTGATGCTCCGCAATCGGTTTGCCGAATGTCCTGCGCTGCTGCGCGTAACGCAGCGATTCATCGAGGCACGCGCGTGCAAGGCCCGCTCCGCGCGCCGCGACGTTGATGCGCCCGAGCTCGAGCCCGGCGAGCACCTGCTGCAGACCGCGGCCCTCCGCCGTTCCGATCAGGTTCGCGGCCGGCACCCGGCAATCCTCGAACAGGAGCTCCGCCGTGTCGATGCCGCGATAGCCGAGCTTGTCGAGCTTGCGCACCACCTTGAAGCCCGGCCCTTTCTCGATCAGCAGCAGGCTCATGCCCTTGTGCGGCGGCTGTGCGCGCGGGTCGGTCTTCACCAGCACCGCAAGGATTCCCCCCTCCGCGCTGTTGGTGATCCAGGTCTTGGCGCCATTCACGATGTAATGGTCGGCCTCGCGCCGGGCGTGGGTCCGGATTGCCTGCAAGTCGCTGCCGCAGTCGGGTTCCGTGAGGGCGATGCCGCCGCGGAGTTCCCCGCTTGCGAAGCGCGGCAGGAAACGGCGCTTCTGCTCGTCCGTCCCATGGCGCTCGACCGCCGCCGCCATGATGAGGTGCGAATTGAAGAAACCCGGCACCGACATCCACACCGCCGACATGCGCTCGACGATCCGCGCGTAGGTCACGGCGGGGAGTCCGAGACCACCGAACTCAGGCGCGATGGTGGCGCCGAAGAGCCCGAGCGCCTGCAGCTTCTCGACCATCGCGGCGGGGTAGGTGTCCGCAGCCTCGAGAACGTGCACCACGGGCCGCACGTCGCGCTCGAGGAAGCGCTCCACGCTCTCCAGGATCAGCGTTTCCTGCTCGTCGCCTGCGTGTGCCTGCGGCTTAGCGCTCACCAGCGTAAGGGGTCAGGGGTGGACGTCCTCGGTAAACCAGTCGTCCGGCAGCTCTTTCCCGATGCCCTGCTCCCGGGCTTTGCTCAGAACGAACGCGCCGGCCGCGGCGAACTGCAGGCCCAGGCCGACGTTGTTCGCAAAGCAGGTGATCTCATCAGCGCGCTCCCGGCCCGGGGCGCGCTCGGACAGGAGCTCGCCCAGATCCGGGTAGCGGCCACTGCGCGCGGGATCCCTCCACCAGCCCTGCTCGCGCGCCTCGTCGACGTTGGGCGTGCCCGGCATCACGTTGTTGAACTGCTTCGCCTGCTGCCGGTTGTGGACGAACACGCGGTCGCAGCGGTCGAGGACCTCGCCATCGATCTCCTGCGACTTGATGCAGCCTACGTGCATGCCGGGTTTGAGCCACTTTGGCTCGATAACCCGCACCATTGAGGAAGTGGCCGCGAGAATCACGTCGGCGCCTTCGACGCACGCTTCCGCCGAATCGACGGCGCGGACGCCTTCGTATTGTGAAACGAACGCTTTACGGCTCTCCCGCCGCGGACTGTAGACGCGCACGTCGCTGAAATTCCTCACGGCGCGGGCGGCCATGAGCTGCGAGCCCGCCTGCCAGCCGGTGCCGATCAGCGCGAGGGTGGAGGCGTCCTCGCGCGCGAGATGTTTCAACGCCAGGCCGCTCGCGGCGCCGACGCGCATGCGCTGCATGACGCCGTCCGGAAACATCGCTAGGAGCTTCCCGGTATCGGTGTTGAACAGCAGCACCAGCCCGACCCAGCGCCCGTCGGCCATGGGCTGCTTGACGCGGCGCGGCTTGCCGGCCACGACCGGGTGCGTGATGACGTCAGAATTGATGCGCAGCGCCTGGATGCTCTGTGCCGGCCAGCCGCCGCCCATGTGCTTGAAGGCGTAGTAGCCACTCTCGTGCGAGTTCGGGATGATGTTGTCGACGCGCGGCGAGAGCAGCGCGCGCGATTCGACGTAATCGCGATACATCGGCTCGAGCGCTGCCATGCAGTCCTCCATGTTAAGCAGGCGCACGATGTCGTCGTTGCTCAAGACCAGCACGATTCGTCTCCTCAATAGCCGGCGTCGGCGTCCGCCGCGTGGGCGCGTTTGGGCACGAGAATGGAGCGTTCGAAGATCATGAACACCGTGCCGTCGGCCTTCCTGCCCGTAGTGCGCACGCTGACGATGCCGTCGGCGGGGCGCGACTTGGACTCGCGTACCTCCAGCACCTCGGATTCGGCGTAGACCGTGTCTCCGGCAAATACGGGCGCCGTAAGGCGGACCTTGTCCCAGCCGAGATTGGCGACCGCCTTCTGGCTTACGTCCTTCACGCTCATGCCAGTGACCATGGCGAGCGTCAGGCAGCTGTTGACGAGTGGCCGGCCGAACTCGGTCTTTGCGGAATACGCCGCGTCGAAGTGCAGCGGGTTGGTGTTCATGGTGAGCAGCGTGAACCAGGTGTTGTCGGCTTCCGAGATCGTGCGTCCCGGTCGGTGTTCGTAGACTTCGCCGACCTTGAAGTCCTCGAAATAGCGGCCGGCGGCCGCGCGGTGGCGGCGCGGACCGACCGGCTTGCGCTCGACCGCCATCGCCGTTAACGACCCGCCGCGGCGATCCGCTGTGGGTGCTCGGGACGGGTCTGGCGCAGAACCGCGCCGATGTCCTTCACTTGCTCGAGCGACTGCAGCGCGCTCGCGAGCTCGTCGCGCCGGCGCGCGGAGAGGTACGGCCCGGTGAGCCCGTCGAACTTGGCGCGGAGCTCGGCCGCAGAGAGAAAATTCGCGGGCTCCCCCTTGGGCACCCTCATGTAAGTCTCGAACACGCCGCGCGCGGTCTTGATCCGCACGCTACCAGCCATCTCCGCCGGAAAATCGGCCTGTGCTTTCGGATCGACCCGCGTCCGCACCCGCTTGCAGAGGGCCAACGTGGCCGGGTCGCCGAGATGACGCGCATAGTCGTCCCAGGCGAAGCCGCCACTGCGCAGCGCCACGGCAGTACAGAACGCCATCGAGAACTGCCCGTCCACCACCGACTTGGGCGACTGCTTGGCCGGCTCCGGGTCGCCGATCAACTTCCAGCCCGGCTCGGGCAGGCCGACCTCGACCTCTTCCACCTCCTCCGCCTTGATGCCGTGCTGGCGGGAAAGCGCGAGGATGCCGTCAAGGGGCGCGTGCCCGTAACGGCACGACGGATAGGGCTTGACCGCTATCTTCATCGTCTCCCAGCGGCGGCCGAGCCCGTCCACCGCCTTTGCCGCGTCGGCGGCGGGAGCATACGCGTGCAGGAAACCCCACTTGCCTTCGATGGCCTCGGACGGGCCCTTATATCCTTCGCGCGCGAGGGTCGCCGCGATCAGGCCGCACATCGCCGCGTGGCCGACGTGCGAGCGCTTGGTCCAGGCGCCGTTCACCAGGAACTGCATCGAGCCGGCCGACATGCTGAGCACGATCCCGAAAGCGCTGGCGTAGCCCGCCGGGTCGAGTCCAAGCAGCCGCCCCGCCGCCGCCGCCGCGCCGAATGCGCCGCAGGTCGCGGTCGGGTGAAACCCGCGGTCGTAATGCGCTGCCGGATCAAGTGCGAGACTCAAGCGAATCTGCACCTCGAAGCCGCCGACGATGGCGGCGATGAGTGCTCTTCCGTCGGCGCCGGTCATCTCCGCGGCGGCAAACGCAGCCGGCACGATCGGGGCGCTGGCGTGGAGCGAGCCGGACGCGTGCGTGTCGTCGAAATCGAGCGAATGAGCGAGCGTGCCGTTCACCATCGCCGCGCCGGGTGGCGTGTATCCGGCCGCGTCGCCGATCACGGTGCAGGCGCCGCCGGTCAGGCCGAGCCGGCCGGCGGCGGCGATCATCGGCGCCGTCGATTCGGCTTCATTGCGCGCGCGCAGCGATATGCCGACGAGGTCGAGGGCGAGCGCCTTGACGCGCTCGCGCACCTCGACGGGCAGCATGTCGTACGAAATACCCGCTACGAATTCGGCGAGCAGGCGGGTCGCAGCAGTCATTGCCTTCAGTTGCTCTGGATCACGCCGCAGGCTACCCGGGCGCCGGAGTTGCCGGTCGGCTGCGTCTTGAAATCGTCGGGGCCGGCATGAACGACGAGCGCACGCCCGATGATGTACGCCGGACCGGGCGTCAACATAATGATGTCCGCGTCGTAGTGGATATTGGCGCGGCCCGCCTTGTTCGCCTTCAGGTTCGGAAGATCGCCGGCGTGGCGATCCGCGCTGCCGGGAATCCCGTGCGGCTTGCCGTGGGGATTGAAGTGGCCTTTCGCGCCCATCGCGTCGCCCGAGCAGTCTGAGCCCTCGTGGATGTGAAAGCCGTGCTCCTGGCCAGGCTTCAACCCCTGGACGAACACGACGACCCGCACCTGGTTGCCCGCTTGCTCGAAGGTCGCCTCACCGATAGTCTTGTTGCCTTTGGTCGGCTTCAGTTGCGCGGTCGCGATCAGCGGCGCGTCAGCCTCGGGTGGCGTGGCCTGGCAAGCGGACAGCAGGACGGCAGCAGCGGTTACGGCAATGATTGGTCTCATGATGTTTCCCTCCTCCGGACCCCAATCTACTCAATTCCGCGCCGGCATGGAAGCCCCGGTGGGATAATGGGCGGGACCACCATCCCGGATTCTCGTTTCGCATCCTGAACATGGGCAAGACCGACATCATCGACGCGCCGTCGCCCGCATTAGGCACCCAGGTGCCCGAGGGCACCGACCTCATCGAGTGGTACTACGAGCATGGCTGCTCGGACGGCCTGCCCGTGGTGCCACCGGTTCCAGGAAAGATTGCGGAGGCCATCGCTGCCCTGGGCGGTGAACCCGGGCGCCTCGTTGCCCGCGTGCCGCCGCGCTGGGGCGGCCTCACACGCGAGGTCCTGGCGATCAACATGGTCATGGCGGGCTGCCGGCCCGAATACGCGCCGGTGGTCGAGGCGGCAATGCTCGCGCTATGCGAGGCGCCTTTTAATCTGAACGGCGTGCAGGCCACGACGCACATGGCGAGCCCGCTCCTGGTGGTGAACGGGCCCGTGCGGGGGGCGATCGGCATGAATGCGGGATGCAACGTATTCGGCTCGGGCAACCGCGCCAACGCCACGATCGGGCGCGCCCTGCGCCTGATCCTCCTCAACGTCGGGGGCGGCTGGCCGGGCCTGCTGGACAAGAGCACGCTCGGCCACCCCGGGAAGTACACCTATTGCATCGCCGAGAACGAGGAAGCAAGCCCGTTCGCGCCCTACCACGTCGAGCGCGGCTACCGGGCGGAGGATTCGACCGTCTTCGTCCTGGCCGCCGAGCCGCCGCACAGCGTCACCAATCATTTCGCGAACGATGCGCGGGGCGTCCTCGATAGCGTCTGCTCGGCCATGAGCACGATCTGCAACAACAACGCGGTCTCCGCCGGACACTGCGCGGTCGTCCTCGGCCCCGAGCACGCTGCGACCATCGCAAAATCCGGCTGGAAGCGCCACGACATCCGGCACTACCTGTGGGCGCATTCCGGCAACCGGTGGGGTGACCTCTACGGGAACGGCCGCTACGGTAAGGTCTACAACCGCAACCTCCCGGTGTGGTACAAGCGCGAACCCGACGCGCGCACCCCGATCGTGCCGAGCCCGGACAATATCCATCTCTTCGTTGCCGGCGGCGAGGCCGGGCGCTTCTCGGCCTTCATTCCCGGCTGGGGGCACATGTCCTCGCCGGTGCTGCGCGGAATCGCCGGTGCTCAACCGAAAGTTGGGCCGGAGTGCGTGGACGGCACCTGCGCGGTCTGACTACCGTGCGCAGAGGATGAAGGCAGAATTCAGAACGATGACCTGGAGAGAAACGTCATGCCCAATTTGATTCCGGTCTATGACCCGCGCGGAGTGGTGGAAGCTGCGCCGCGGGTGATCTCGCCCCGCGTGAAGAAGCTCGACGGTCTGCGGGTGGGCCTGCTCGACAACACCAAGTGGAACGCCAACAAGCTGCTGCGGGGCGTGCGCGACCGGCTTGCCGCGGCGCACGCTTTGGGGGGGACGAATTATTACCGCAAGGAAAGCTTCGCGGCGGCGGCCGTTCCGGCGCTGCTCGATCGGATAGCGGCGGAAAACGACATCGTCCTGACCGCGATCGGCGACTGAGGGTCCTGCACGTCGTGCTGTATGCACGACGCGGTGATGCTGGAGGCGCGCGGCCGTCCCGTGGCGGTGATTGTCACCAGCGAATTCACGCTCGAGGCCGAGACGCAGCGCGACGCGCTCGGCATGACGGGACTGGAGGCGGTCGTCATCGGCCACCCCTTGAGCTCGCTGACCGACGAGGAAATCAATCAGAGGATCGAGCAGGCGCTGCCGCAGATCGAGCGCATCTGGCTCACCCCCACCTTTTCCTCCCCCTAGCTTAGGGGGAGGGCTGGGAGGAAGTTACTTGAAGACATCCTTGACCAGCAGATCCGGCAGCCAGAGCGCCAATTCGGGGAAGAAGACCACCAGCAACAGCACCGCGAGATCGCCGAGAAAGAACGGGATGGTGCCCTTCATCACCTGCATCAAGGGTATCTTGGAAGTCCCGCTCACGGCGAAGATGTTCAGGCCGACGGGCGGTGTGACCACACCCATCTCCACGTTCAACGTGACCATGATCGCGAGGTGCACGGGGTCGATCTTGAGCGCGTGGGCGACCGGAAACACCACGGGCACGGTCAACAGCACAATCGCCACGCCATCGAGGACCATGCCGAGCAGAATCAGCGCCCCCATGAACGCGAATATGAAGCCGAGCGGCGTCAGCCCCCAACTGATGACCGCCTCGGTCACCTTCTGCGGCCAGTAGAGGTTGGCGAGCAGGAACTGGAACACGCCCACGCTGCCGACCAGGAACAGGATCACCGCCGTAAGATTCAGAGCGCGCAGCGCAGTAGGCAGCACCTCGCGCAGAAATTCCCTCCCCCGCACCAGAAGGCCGTATACGAGCGCATAGCCGCACGCAGCGGCTGCGGCCTCGGTCGGCGTGAAGAGCCCACCATAAAGCCCGCCGAGGATAACGACCGGCATCCCGAGCGCCGGCAGCGCGCGCTTGGTCTCGGGCCAGATCCGGCTGCGGTCGAATTTGCCCCGCGGGAGCTTCAACCAGACAGCAATCCCCATGACGCTCAGGGCATTCCCCACGGCAAGCAGCAGCCCGGGAATTACCCCCGCGAAGAACAGGCGCACGATCGAAGTCTCGGTCACGATGCCATAGAGAATGAGAATGATGCTTGGCGGGATCAGCATTGCGATGCCGCCGGCGGTCGCCACCAGCCCGCCGGACAGCCAATCCGGGTAGCCGCGCTTTCTCATCTCGGGAATCGCGATGACGCTCATGGCGGCCGCCATTGCCACGCTCGAGCCGGAGATCGCACCGAACAGCACGCACGCCATCACGGTGGCCACGCCGAACCCCCCCGGCAGCCACCCGACCAGAGCGTCGGAGAAGCGGAAAAGCTGGCCGACGAGACCGGTCTTTTCCATCAGGAACCCCGCGAATATGAACAGCGGGATCGCCATCAGCGAATAGCGGCTGATGAAGTTGAAGAACGCGCGGAAGATGGCCTCGTTCGTGAGCAGCGGATCGATCGCGATATAGGCCGCGGCGGCGGCGGAGAGCGCGATGCCGATCGGCACGCTCAACACGAGCAGGACCAGAGCCGTGATCCACACGACGTACATCAGTTCGCTCCCCCTTCTTTCGCGGCGGGCCGGCGGCCCCCGCGGCGATCAGTGCTCTGCGGCGCCCGCGTCGGAGGGCTCTTCGAGCACCTTCCGGCCGAAGAGCCAGTTCGTCTGGCGGTAAATCTGGAAGAACAGCGTCACCGCCATGAAGCCGAACCCCGCCAGCAGGACGAGCAGGAACGGCCACATCGGAAACCCCAGGCTCTCGGTGCGCGATTCATACTTGATGCTGTCCTCGACCTCCGGCATGCCCCACCAGATCAGGAGCAGCATGAACACGAACGAGATCACCAGCGCGAGCAGGCGCACGACGTCGGCAACCTTGCGCGTGCGCGGACCGATGGTCTCGAGCGATTCGGTCAGCAGCGCGACGTTCAGATGCGAGCCATGGCGCTGCGCGATGCCGAAGTAGAGATATACGCCGCTCAGGATGAAGAACGTGACGGCGTCCTGCTGCCACTCGAAGGACACGCCGAAGATGTAGCGGCGGAAGATCTCGAGCAGGGCGAGCAGCGTGCAGCCGAGCAGCAGGAGCCCGGCGACGCGCCCCAGGACCCGGTCCTGGAACGCGCACCACACAGCGTAAGCCTTCTCCACGCGGCCGGGTCCGCGTTCGAGCCCGCTACTTGATCACGATCTTGGCGGCGTGCTTGGAACAGTCAACCTTCTCGATCCAGGAGGATCCAGGGGGATTGTTTTTCGACAGCTCGCGCCCTTCCCGCACGAACGCATCGACCCAGGCATTCGCATCCGACGGTGTTTTGCTCTTCACGAAATCAATCGTCGAGGTTCCCAACGCGGATACCATGGCAGAGACCTCGGATGGCGTCAGCCAGTAGACGCCCGGTTTCGACGGATCCTTGGTGCCGTACTTGTCGTAGGCCATTTTGTCGAAGCACCAGTTGTACTCCTTCTGGACCTGGATCGTCTCCTTGATCAGGCCTTCCACCGCCGTACGGGTCGCCGGGGTAAGCCGGTCCCACCAGCGCTGGCTTGCGCTGATCATGTAGTAGTCGCCGACAAACGCGCCGGCCCCGCCCATGGTGTAGAACGGCGCCTGCTGGCGCACGGAGTTCCAGCCGCCGAGGCTCGTCATCAGCCCGTCGATGACGCCTGACTCGAGCGCGCTCGGCACCTCGCCGAAGTTCATGACGACCGGGGAGGCTTTCCAGGAGGAAAGCGCGGCGTTTTCGACCGGCCCCATGCTCCGCATCTTCTTCCCGTTCAGATCATTCGGGCTGGCGAAGCGCTGCTTGCCGCCGATGCCCATGCCGAAGCTCATGTGCCCGACCCCGAACACCTTGATCAACTGGCGCTTCGCGAGGCGGTCGACCAGCATCTGGTAGGTTTTCGTCTTATCGAGCGAATCGACCGCGCCGACCGTCGTCAGCACGCCGGGCCCTACCACGGTCATCATGTACGGATCGACCGGCGCCGCCTTGCCGATCTGCATCCAGGTCATCTCCAGATTGCCCTGGCGCATCGCCTCGAAGGCCTCGGGAATGGTGTAGAGCGCGCCGGCGTAGTAGACGCGCGCCTCGCTCCCCGGGATTACCTGCGGCAGCCGCTCCGAGAAGTAGCGCATCGCGAGGCCGGCCGGGTGCGGAGGTGGCGGGAAATCCGATACGAAGCGCAGCACCACTTTGCGCGGCTGATCCTGCGCTTGCGCCGGCTGAGGGGCGACTGAGCTTGCGGCCAGCGCAGCCAGGAAAATCGCAGCCGCGGATCCGGCGCTAACTCGATGAATATGCTTACGGTCCATAACCTCCTCCTAATAATAGGGCTGGTATCCCTGATGCTTCGCCTGCCGGTTTGCGAGACCCGGTCTAGGGCAGCAGCTTGGTAGGAAACCGTATAGGAACCACCGTGGAACGTCAAGGCTTCCCGCGGCAGGAAGCCCCCCGTTCGGCGCACCGCGGCGCAAGACCGGCGTGCGCCTACCCCGCCGGTTGCGACTGCAGGCCGAACTTCGAGTCCGCCAGCCGGCGGTGACGCCAGATGCCAAAGAGCGTCACCGGCAGCAGAACTGCCGCAGCGCCAACGGCGACCCTGCCATCCGGGTGGAACAGCGTGATGAACGCAACCAGGATCAGCACGGTGCGGAGCGCCATGTCAGTCGCCGCGTGCTCGATGAAGCGCCCGAACATCGCGAAGGCTACGGCGCTGGTGCCGATGAACACCAGCAGCGTGGCCGCAATCTGCGGCCAGCCGGGATTCACCACCATGTCGGACCGCGCAAAGATGGAGAAAGTCATGAGCGTGATCGGCAGGCAGATCCGCAACGCTTCCCACATCGTCTTCATGAACGACGCCTCGGCGATGCGGGCCGAAATGGCGGCCGTGAGCGAGGTAGGCGGCGACAGCTCGCCCCAGACCGATATCAGGAAGACGAAGAAATGCGCGACCCAGGGATTGACACCGAGCTTGGTGAGGGGGCCGACGATGACGACCGCGCCGATGATGTAGGTCGCCGTCGGCGGCAGGCCCATGCCGACCAGCCAGCCGAAAATGAACGACATGAGGATGAGCGCCATGATGTGCCACGCGCCAAGCTCGAGCAGCATGCCGCCCATGCGGTTGATGAAGCCGGTCACGGTGAAGAGCCCGATCATGATGCCGAGGGTTGCGAGCAGGAGCGTCAGGTAAGACGTCATGTCCGCGTGCGTCTCGATGCTCAGGCGCACGTTGCCGAGAAACGTCTCCTGCGCCACCGCCGGATCCTTCAGCGCATACTTGAAGTAGAGAAAATTGATGAGGAGCAGCACAAACATGAAGATCGCGGTAAAGAGGGCGGCGCGCAGCTCTCCCATGCCGACCCAGCCCATCAGGATCATGAGAAACACGACCGCGAGAAAGAAGACAGAGGTCTTGGTCTGGTTGTAGGCCGGGACGCGGGGGGCTTCGATCGTTTCGCGCGGCAGCAGGCGAACGCAGATAAGGTAGACCGCGAGCGCAAGCGACGCGTAGTAGGTCAGCGCCAGAGAGAATCCGCGGACCACCACATCCCAGTACGGCACGCCGAGAAAGTCCGACATCAGGAACGCCCCGACGCCCATCATGGGCGGCATGAGGAGTCCCCCCATCGAGGCCGCGGTCTCGGTTGCGGCGGCGAAAACGCCCGGCACGCCGTAACGCTTCATCAGCGGAATGGTGATGCTGCCGACGACGACCGCGTTGGCCGAGCCGCTGCCGCTCACCATGCCGATCGAAAGCGACCCCATCACCGCCGCCTGCGGCACCATCTGGCGCGAGCGGCCGGCGAGCCGCTGCATGACATGGATCATGGCGTTTTGCGCCCCGAACCCATTGGCAATCGCGGCGAGCAGCAGGAAGGCCGCGATCAGGGTCAACGCAATCTGCCCGTATATGCCGTAAATGCCGTTCGACATCTCGACCGTGCTGGAGGTGACTACCCGGTAGAAGCTCGTGCCCGGGTGCCAGAAAAAATCGAGCGGGCTCAAGTATCCGAAAAGCGTGTAGAGCACCAGCACGAAATTGACCCAGAACAGCACCGGGTGCGCGAGTCTGGAGAGCTCCATTACCAGCAGGAACATGAGGAGCCCTACGACGAAATCCTGCGTCGTGTAGGACCCCTGCCGGTAAATTGAGATCTCCTCGTAATAGATGAGGAAGTAGACGAAGCCGTAGACGCAGATCGCGATATAGAGCGCCACGAGCGCATGGTTCGCGGCCGCCGGCAGCTTCTTGTACAGATACTCGTTCTGGTACATGAAGAGGATCTGCAGGACCAGCGCGACCGGCAGCAGGCGCGACACCAGCTCCTGCGCGCCTCCGAAGCCGGTATAGCAGTACCAGATGACCCAGACGAACAGGACCAGCGAGAGGGCGAACGTCAGGTTCTTGAGCGTGGCGTGCGCCGCGAGCCGGTCAATCGGCATGACTCTCCCCCATTCCGCGAAGGGCGCGA
>DATICE010000128.1:0-5307 GCA_035456985.1 Burkholderiales bacterium
GCTTCCAGCAGGTGCAGCGTGCCGATGATGTTCGACGCAACGTCGGCCGCCGGATCCTCGTTCGAGGACCGCGGCAGCGTCGTCCATGCCAGGTGAAAGACCGCCTGGCAGCCGGCAACCGCGGCGCGCACGTCCCCGGGACTGAGGAAATCCCCGCGCACCCACTCGATGTCGCGGCGCCCCGCGGCCCAGGGAGTAGAGCCCCGATCATGCTGATCGAAGATGCGCACGGCGTGCCCGGCGCTCACCAGCCGCTCCGCCAGGTGGGAGCCGATGAAGCCGGCGCCCCCGAGCACCACGCATTTCATCAACCCTGGCTCCCGATCACGACACCGATGCAGATCAACGCAATGCCGGCGATTTTCAGCCCCGTGAGAGGCTCGTGAAATGCCCACGCCGAGGCGAGGGCCACCAGCACGAAGGTCAGGCCGACGAACGGATAGGCGTGAGACAGATCGAGTTTGGTGAGCGCCGCCATCCACAAGAGCGCCGCGACCAGCGCCGCCGCCAGCGCGGAAACGATCCAGGGCTTGAGCAGGAGCCCGAGCAGGAAACCGAGCTTGCCGGCCGCATCATCGGGAAAGGTTCCGGCGCCGATGACCTGCCACTTGATAACGACCTGGCAGTAGACCATGAGCAAAATGGAGCTGGCGAGATATACGTAACTCATCGGATCACCCGGTGCTGGAGTTCGGCTGGACGGTGCAAGCGAAAGCGCGCTCAGTCATCCTTGCGCGCGCTGTCGAAGGTGGTATGCATGACGATATAGAGCGGCCGCTTCTTCGATTCGTCGAAGGTCTTGCCAAGGTAAATGCCGATCACGCCGAGGATCGCGATGATGATGCCGCCGATGAAGTAGATCGAGACGATCAGGCTGCTCCACCCGGTGATCGGCGATCCGTAGAGCAGCGCGCTGACAAGGATATACACCCCGTAGCAGAACGCGAGGAACGCGATGATGAATCCGAGGCGCACGGCCAGCCGCAACGGCTTGTCCGAAAACGCGATCATGATATCGAAGGCAAGCTTCCACAGCTTCGCCAGCGTATAGGTCGTCTTGCCGGAGAAGCGCTCGGCCTGCTGGACGTTGACATACGCCGTCGGAAACCCCATCCAGTTGAGCAGGCCCGCCGAATACCGCAGCTGCTCGCGCAGCTGCCGGAAGTTCTCGACCACCTTGCGCGACAGGATGCGGAAATTGCCAGGGGTGTCGTCTCCGACGTCGGCGAGAAACCTGAGCAACTTGAAATAGAAATTGGAGCCCCAGCGCTTGACCATCGAGTCGCGGCGCCGGTCGCGCTGCGCATGCACCACGTCGTAGCCTTCCTGCGCCTTGGCGTAGAGAACGGGTATTTCTTCCGGCCGGTCCTGCAGGTCGCAGTCCATCACCACCACCCAGTCGCCGTCGCAATGGTCGAGCCCGGCCGTGATGCCGTAGTGCTGGCCGAAATTGCGGCTGAACTGGATGCCCTTCACCCGCGGGTCGCGGCGCGCAAACTCGCGAATGATCTCCCACGAGCGGTCGCCGCCGCAGTCCTCGACCATCACGATCTCGAAATCCTGCGTGATGGCCGAGAGCACGGCGACAAGCCTGCGGTAGAGTTCCTCGAGGCAACCCTCGGCGCGGTAGACGGGCGTGACGACGGAGATATGGGCCATCGCTACTGACTGGTCACCGATTCACCGGGAGCAAACTGGATGCGGTAGAGCTTGTCGTAGAGCCCGCCGCGCTCGAGCAGCTCGCGGTGGGTGCCGGACTCGACGATGCGGCCGCGGTCGAGCACCACGATGCGGTCCGCGTTCTCGACGGTGGAGAGCCGGTGCGCGATGACGATGGTGGTGCGCCCGCGCATCAGCGCCTCGAGCGCCGCCTGGACGTGGCGCTCCGACTCGGTGTCGAGCGCGGAGGTCGCCTCGTCGAGCACCAGCACTGGCGCGTTCTTCAGTAGCGCGCGCGCAATCGCCAATCGCTGGCGCTGCCCTCCGGAGAGCTTCACCCCGTTCTCGCCGACGAGCGTGGCGAGCCCCAGCGGCATGCCGCGGATGAACTCCATCGCGTGCGCCGCCTCGGCGGCGGCGACGACATCCTTCTCCGCGGCGCCGCTCATGGCGCCGTAGGCGATGTTCGCCGCCACCGTGTCGTTGAACAGCACCACGTCCTGCGACACCAGCGCGATGTTGGCGCGCAGGCTCCTCAAGGTGAGGCTCTCCAGGTCATGGCCGTCGAGCAGCACCCGGCCGCGCGTCGGGTGGTAGAAGCGCGGCACCAGGTTCGCAAGCGTGGTCTTGCCCGCGCCCGAAGGTCCGACCAGCGCCACGGTCTGGCCCGGCGCAATCGAGAGGTCGATCGCCTCGAGCGCGAGGCGCCCGGGGTCGCCGTAGTGGAAGCTCAGGTTCTCGAAGCGGATCTCGCCCCGCGCGCGCCCGAGCGCGCGCGTGCCGCGATCGGGCTCGGCTTCCTCGTCGATCAGCCGGAACACGCTCTCGGCGGCCGCCAGCCCCTTCTGGACGTACTCGTTGATGTCGGTCACGCGCTTCAGGGGCGCCATCAGCAGCATCATGCCGGTCACAAACGCCGCGAAATCACCGATCGAGAGGTGCGCGGTGCTCAATTGCCCCATCGCGTACCAGATGACGAGCGCGAGGGCGACCGCCCCGATCAGCTGCACGATGGGCGCGCTCGCCGCAACCGCCGTGGTTTGCTTCATCAGGTAGCGCCGCACGTGGTTCGCTTCCTGGTCGAAGCGCCGGCTCTCGTAGTCCTGGCCGCCGAAAAGCTTCACCACCTTGTGCCCGCCGATCGCCTCCTCGATCACCTGCGTGATGCTGCCCATCGCGTCCTGCACCTCGCGGCTCGACTTGCGCAGCCGGACGCTGAATACCTGCACGATCCCGACGACGAGCGGCGCCATCGCCAGCGCGAAGAGCGTGAGCTTCCAGTTGAGCCAGACCAGGTAGCCAAGCAGCCCTGCGATCACGAGCGCGTCCCGGAACACGATGGTGAGAGCGCTGGTGGCGGCAACCATGACCTGGGTCACGTCGTAGGTGAGCTTGGAGATGAGCACGCCCGTGGGCCGCTGCTCATAGAAAGCGGCGGGCAGCACCAGGAGTTTCGCGAACATCGCGTTGCGCAGCGCAGTCACGAGGCGCGTGCCCACCCAGTTGATGCCGTAGGCCGACACGAAAGCGGCGAGGCCGCGCACGACGAAGAGCAGGACGATCGCCGCCGGCAGCCACTGCATCACGACCGGGTCGCGCTCGATGAAGGTGCCCTCGATGAGCGGCTTCGCCAGCGCCGGCAGCACGGGTGTCGTCGCCGCGTACACCACCATTCCGAGAATTCCCAGCAGGAACATCCGCCAGTACGGCTTGACGTGGCGGAGCAGCCGCAGGTAAAGCTCCGTGCTGGTCATGGCGTGCATGGGATGCACGATAGCAAATACCCCCTATCGGGGAAAGGCGTGATCAACGAAAAGTGTATTCCGCCGTCATCGTGAAATTGCGCTCGGGCAGGGGGTAGGCGTTGTAGCGGTCGAGAGTCAACGGGTTGACGCTCCGCACGGCGTAGTTGTAGTACTGCTCGTCGAACAGGTTGTTCACGGCCGCGGAGAGGCGCCAGCCGCGGTCCTCCCACGCCAGCTTGAGATCGGCCACCGTGTAGGCCGGAATCTTCGCTCCGGTGTTGCCTTCGTCGTTGTCCATGTACTGGCTGCCGACATAGGTGACGAGCGCACTGAGCCGCGCCCTGGGAACGAAGGTCCAGGACGCGCCCGCGTTCAACTTGTGCCGCGGCACCAGCGGCACCGTCTTGCCGGCGATCACGACGTTCTGCTGGGTGAATGCGCTTCCCGGCAGCACTCCCTGGAGGAACTCGGCGTCGGTGTAGGTGTAGCTGCCGGCGAGCCGGAGCGCTTTTCCGAGTATGTGCTGCCCCTCGAGTTCAAGTCCGCGGCGCCGCGACGGAGGCAGGTTGGTGTTGCCGATCCCGGTGCTGTAGACGTCGAGATGGATCTCGTCGTGGACGTCGATCTGGAACAACGTTGCGCGCAGCGCGCTTCTCGCAGTCCGCCGCTCGAGGCTCGCTTCGTAGGTTTCCGCGGTCTGCGGCCGCAGGAACTGGAACTCGCGGGAGAACAGCGGCGGACCGGAAAACTCGTAGATCTCGTCGACGTTGGCGAAGCGGTAGCTGCGCCCGACCCTGCCGACGGCAGCCCAATCCGCGGCGAACTGGTACCGGAGGGCGAGCTCATAGGCATACTCCGTTTCGTTCTGGCTGCCCGGCGCCGCGCCCGAGCCGAAGGCGCCGCCCGGCGCGGTCGAGTCGAAAGAATCGCTCGCATTGATCTTGTAGCGCTCCACGCGCGCGCCGGAGACGAGCGTCAGGCGCGGCGAGAGCTGCGTCGTGTTGTGCACGTAGAACGCAGCGTTCTCCTGCGTCGCGTCCACGGTATTGAAGGGCTGCACGATATTCGCCTGCGAGTTCGAGACCCGCAGCCGGTAGTCCCAGCGGTAATAATCGATCCCAGCGACCAGGGTGTTGGGCAGGCCGGCAACGGGCTGCGGAAAACGCATGCGCGGCGAGACCGACCACACGTCGAGGTCGGATTCCCGGTAGTCGGGAAACCCGCTGAAGTCGAAGAACGATTTCTGCTCCTTGGCGCGGTAACCGAGCCCGAGATTGAACTCCCCGACTCCGGTCTCCTGGCGCCAGTCGAGCGTCGCGCGGCTTCCCGTGCGCTGCGAGTAATCGAGCGGGGTCGACGTTCCGCGGCGGTCGGTTTCGAGCTGATTCACCCCTGTGCTCGGCTGCACCGCGCGCGCCCCGGGCAGGCGCAGGTCCTGGTCGTCGGTGCCGGCCTTGAGCGACAGGTCTCCCCGCCCGGTAATCCATTTCACCTCCGTCTGCACGTTATACAGGTGGTTGTCGTTGTTGTCGCGGTAGCCGTCGGAAGTGAAGCCGGATGCGATCAGGTTGAAGCCAATGTCGCCGGTGAAATAGTTGGCGTAGAGCTGGCCCTCCAGGGTGTCGTACGAACCCGTGCGCCCCTGGAGCACGGCAACGTTACCGATCCTGGCGGGCGATTTGGTGATGATGTTGATGACGCCCGTCGTCGCCCCGTCGCCGTAGAGGACGGCGCCGCTCCCGCGCACGATCTCGATGCGCTCAATCGCGGCGAGCGGAATCGACGACCATTGCACACCGGAGAGGTCGTTGTCCGACAGGCGCCGCCCGTCGAGCAGGATGAGCGTGTTCTGCGTGCCCGTGGCGCCGAAGCCGCGCAGGTCCACGCTCGTCGAGGAAGCATT
>DATICE010000129.1:0-3408 GCA_035456985.1 Burkholderiales bacterium
GCGCCTGATGCTGGCACGGTGGGTGCATTAGAGGCAGGCAAGAACAGAAGCTCGCCAGATCAGAAGCAGCGCAGGAAACGGAAACGAGTTTCGACCGCGCAGGCGCCGCCACGGAACAGGCGGCGCAAACGGAAGAGGATACGGAGGCAACCATGAACGCAAAGCGAAACAGCCTTGAGCAGCAACTCTACGCGATCCAGATGTCCGAGCATGAGCGCAATGCCGCCTTCCACACGGCGCAAGTTGCCGAAAGATTCGTCGGCGCGATCGAGTGGGTTTGCGGGCAGGCCGGTCGGTTCGGCGAGACCGGGTTCGCGAAGCCCAGCCCGAAGTACCAAGCGCCTTCGTCATTCCCGCGTAGGCGGGAATCCAGGGCAAGCCAGACCGCCCTGGGTCCCCGCCGACGCGGGGACGACGTGGTAATGAACCCGCGTTGACCCCCCCTCGGAACGACGCGTAGCATGGTTTCCCCCGAGCCAGGGGTGCCCGGAAACCGGAGGAGGTTTCAGGCGTGACGAACGAGTATTCCGCCGACCTAGTGCCGATCCTCGCAGCGATCGCGGACCGCGCGGCGCGCTTGTGCGAGTCTCGGGACGCTCGTATTTTTGTCGTTGAGGGCAATGCCTTGCGATACGTCGCAGGCTTCGGTGAAGTACCGTTTCCGACCGAGCCTGTACGCCCGTTGATCAGAGGTCTGATCACGGGCCGCGCGATCCTGGACCGGGCGGTGGTGCATGTCGAGGATATGGCCGCTGCGGCAAAGGAATTTCCGGAGGGACAGGAATATCAGCGACGCTACGGGCATCGAACTTCGCTCGCCGTGCCGCTGGCGCGCGGAGACAATGTCCTTGGCGTAATCCTGCTGCGGCGAAGCGAAGTCCGTCCATTCGACACGAAGCACATCGAGCTGGTCAAGGCCTTCGCCGACCAGGCTGCCGTCGCCATCGAAAACATTCGCCTGTCCACGGAGCTTAATGCACGGAACGCCGAGCTCACGGAAGCACTGGAGCAGCAAACTGCGACTGCCGAGATCCTGAAAGTCATCAGCAGCTCGCCGACCGACACCCAACCTGTTTTTGACGCAATCGTGAAAAGCGGCGCGCGCCTGTTTGCAGGCAAGTCCGTATCACTAAGGCTCGCCAAGGGCGACTTCAGCGAGCTCGTGGCCAGCACGGACGCGGCAACCAGACACCGAATTTCTCTTAGCGACGAAGGCAGCGTGACAAACCGCGCGTTAACACGTGGCGAGGTCGTTCAGGTTGCCGATATATTTGCGGAAGAGTGGGTGGGTGAAATCTCGAGGCAACGGGCGATGGAAAGGGGCTTTCGGTCGTTCTTGTCCGCGCCGTTGATGAGGGAAGGCAAGGCGATCGGCGTGGTCAGTGTCGTGCGTGCAGTGGCAGGACCGTTTTCCGATAAAGAAGTCGCGCTCCTCAAGACCTTCGCAGACCAGGCGGTGATCGCGATCGAGAACGTGCGTCTCTTCAATGAGACCAAGGAGGCGCTCGAGCGGCAGACGGCGACCAGCGAGCTTCTCAAGGTGATCGGTCAGGCGACCTCCGATCTGCAGCCGGTCTTCGACACGCTGGCCGAGAACGCCGTGAAGGTGTGCCGGGCTAGCCAGGCGTTCATCTTCAGGTTCGACATGCAGTTCCTGCGCGTGGTGGCGAGCTGCAATGTTTCGCCCGAGCTCAGGCGCTTCTTCGCGGACAACCCGATCGCTCCAGGGCGCGGCACCGTCGCGGGGCGAGCCGCTGCCGAGGGTCGCACCATCCACGTCCACGACGTGCGGGCCGAACCCGAGTACGGCTGGACGCCGCACCGCGTAGACCCCATTCGCACGGTGCTGACCGTGCCGATGATCCGCGGGGGCGAAGTCCTGGGCGTGATCGGCGTGAACCGGCCGGAGGTACGGCCATTCAGCGAACACGAAATCGAGCTTCTGCAGTCCTTTGCGAGCCAGGCGGTCATCGCGATCGAGAACGTCCGGCTGTTCAAGGAGCTGCAAGCACGCAACACTGAAGTTACCGAAGCGCTCGAGCAGCAGACGGCGACGGCCGAAATCCTCAAGGTGATTAGCGCTTCGCCAAGCGACGTTCTGCCAGTATTCCAGGCGATCGCGCGCCATGCGGTCGCATTGTGCGGCAGCCTCTTCGCCAATGTATTTCGCTTCGACGGCGAGCTGCTTCATTACGTCGCGAGCCATAACACGGGGCCGGATTACGTTGAACTGCTCCAGTCGAAATACCCGATGCGCCCCGACAAATCCCAGATTTCCGGCCGGGTACTGCTCGGCAAATCGGTCGTTCGGCTGGAGGACGCGCGGTCAGATCCCGACTACGATCAGCGCTTTCCCGTCGCCATGGGCTGGCGGCGCATGCTGGGGGTGCCAATGCTGCGGGACGGCAAGCCCCTGGGATCGATCGTGGTCGGCTGGGCCGAGGCGGGGCCGGTCCTGAGGTCGACCGAGGAGCTGCTCAAGACCTTCGCCGAGCAGGCGGTAATTGCGATCGAGAATGTGCGCCTGTTCGACGAGACTAAAGAGGCGCTCGAACAGCAAACGGCCACGGCGGATATCCTGAAGGTCATCAGCAGCTCGCCCACCGATGTACAACCGGTGTTCGACGCGATCGTGAAAAGCGGCGTTCGCTTATTCGACGGGCTGGACGTAGGGCTTCGGCTTGTCAAGGGAGATCAGGTCGAATTGGTGGCTAGCACACGGGCGCCCGGTACCGTCGGCGAGCTTCAACCGCTCGACGCAAACTACATAGCTTCACACCGGTCCATCCTGCGCCGGGAGGTGGTGCATATTCCGGACGTCTTCGCGGAGGACGCGGAAGAATGGATTAGAGAGGAATACCGAGAGCGAGCCGAACGCAGGGGATTCCGCGGGATTCTGTGCGCACCAATGCTGCGGGAGGGGAGTGTCGTCGGCGCGATCGTAGTAACCCGCGCCAAGCCGGGGCCATTCACGGACAAACAGATCGCTCTGCTCAAAACCTTCGCCGACCAGGCGGTGATTGCCATCGAGAACGTCCGCTTGTTCAAAGAGATTCAGGAACGTAACGCCGAACTGCGCGAGGCGCTGGAACATCAGACGGCAACTTCCGAGGTGCTCGGCATCATCAGCCGCTCGCCGACGGAGGTGCAGCCGGTCTTGGATGCTATTGTCGAGAGCGCTGCTCGGGTTTGCCGGATCGATGACGTGCTGCTGCGACTTCGCGAGGGGAACAAATTCGTTATGCGGGCTCATTTTGGTCCAATACCCGTTCTCCGCTACGAGACCGATGTAGATAGGCCATCGTATCGCTGGTTGCGCGAGCACGGCACGCTCCACATTCCTGACGCCCGCGAACAGACAGACTTCCATTTCCCGATGGCAGATTTTGCCGGCGGCTGGCTCACGTT
>DATICE010000130.1:0-3859 GCA_035456985.1 Burkholderiales bacterium
CCGCCTTTCACCCGTCCGCCGAGCAGGAAATGGGCGCTGGCGGTGCCGTGGTCGGTTCCGCTCGAGAGGTTTTCCCGCGGCCGGCGCCCGAACTCCGAATAGGTCATGACCAGGGTCGAATCCCAGCGGCCGAGCTCCACGAGCGCGGCCTTCAGGGCTACCAAGCCTTCCGCGAGGGCCTTGAGCAGCTGCGCATGGCGCCCCGGCTGGCCGCTGTGGGTATCGAACCCCCCCAGCGCGACCTTGATGGTCGCGATCCCCGCGTCACCGGCGACAAGCTGGGCCGCCGTGCGCACGGCATTGCCAAACGGGTGGGTCGGAAAGTCGGTGGCGAAGCTGCGGTTGCCGTTCAGCCGGGTGGCCGCCTGCGCAATGTTCTCCTCGACGCGCAGAATGTGATGGAGGGCCGCGTTGCTTGCCTGCCCCGCCGGCGCCGCGTAACGGGCCTGGCGCAGGAACTGCTCGGGGTTGGCCAGGGAAATCGCGCGCACTCCGCCCCGCAACGGCCCCATCTCGGCGCCGCCCACCACCACGGCGTCGGCGGCGAACGCGGCCGGTGCAGGGGCTGCCGCGAACGCGCGGGCGAGCCAGCCATCCGTCAGATACTCGTTGCTGTTCGACGCCGTGTCCCAGATGTCGATCGAGCGGAAGTGCGAGAGGTTCGCGTCCGCATAGCCCACGCCCTGCACCACCGCCAGCTCGCGGCTCTTCCACGAGGCCATCAGCGGTTCTAGCGCCGGATGGAAACCCGCCTGCGAGTCGAGCTGAAGCACCTGGTCGCGCGGGACCGCAAGCCGCGGCCGCACCCCCGGGTAGGCGGGGTCGGTGTAGGGCACGACGGTATTCAGGCCGTCGTTGCCGCCCTTCAGCTCCACCAGCACCAGCAGCCGGTCGTAGCGTGCACCGGATCGCTGCGCAAATGCGGGGCGTGGCGCAATTGCCGTCACCGCAACGGCTCCCAAGCTATTCAAGAAATCGCGCCTGTTCATAAGTCGCCCCGCATTTGCGAAGGATGAGGGATGAGGGATGAGGGATGACCCCCGCAGTGCGGAAACAAGAACCAGGTCATCCTTCTGCCTTCATCCTTCATCCTTATTTCAGTTGGTAGGCGGGATCCAGCACCAGGTGCCGGATCAGCTCCACGCCCTGCACCCCCTGCGGCGGCTCCGTGACCGGTGCCGACGCGAGCACCACGCGCTGCAGCAGCTGCGGGCGGCCGTCGAACTGCGACAGCCACTTGCCACCGTCGAACTGGATCTCGAGCATTGCTTGCAGATAGCGCTCCCGCCCCTCTGCCGCACGCGGGGCCATCCCCGACGCCTCGACGCCTCCGCCCTCCGCCGCCATCGCCCTCATCTCCTCCACCCTGAACAGCCGGTCGAGAAACGCCTTGCGGGCAAGCAGCGTCGTCGAATTGATCCACATCTCGCCGCCCGGCCAGCCTCTCACGTTGGGTGGCGCAAACAGGTTCTGCCCGAGAGCCGCGACACCGAGTACGAACGGGAGCGGCTCGCCGGTCGCGAAGCTGAACTGGCGCAGCGTGCCCACCACGAGCTCCACGGGTGACTTGATCAGCACGGCCCGGTTGTGCGGCGCGTAAAAGCCATCGGAGGTGAGCAGCGCACGCAGAGCGGGCCGGATCTCGTAGCCGGATTCCCGCAACACAGCGGCGACGCGCCTGACCTCTCCGGGATCCGGGTCGGGCGACACGAACTCTCGCCACAGTTTGGCGGCAACGAGCTCGGCGGTTTGCGGCTGCGCGAGGAGGATTCCGAGAACCGCATTTCCATCCAGGTTGCCGGTGCGCCCGAGCACGGTCTTTACCCCGTCGTCGTGCGCGCGCGGCCGGAACACGAACTCACCCCGGTCGGGATCGATGCCCCAGCCGGTAAAAGCGCGCGCCGCCTCCTTGACATCGCGCTCGGTGTAGTGACCCTCTCCCAGCGTGAAGAGCTCCATCACCTCGCGGGCAAAGTTCTCGTTGGGCTGGCCCTTGCGGTTGGACGCGCTGTCGAGGTAGATCACCATGGCGGGATCGCGCGCGATGGCGTGCAGCAGGTCACCGAAATTGCCGAGCGCATGGCGCCGCAGCAACGCGTTCTGGCGGTACATCAGCTGCGGGGAGCGCACCTTCTGCTGGCTCGACACGAAATGGTTGTGCCAGAGGAGCGTCATCTTCTCGGTGAGCGGCGAGGGCGTCACCAGCATCTCGGTGATCCACCACGACCGCAGCTCGAAGGTTTTCCGGTTCATCTCGCGCAGCGCGAGCTTGCGCTCCTCCGGGCTCATGCCACGGAAGCGGCGCAGCGATTCGAAGGGTTCCGCTGTCCATGCCGGCGGCGGCGTGACGGCGGGTTTCCCGGCCCAGGACAGCAGACGGTCTACGGCCTGCTCGCGGGTCAGGCCGGCGAAGGACTCGATGTCGGCCGGCCCGGCCGCGAAGCTCGTGCGGTTGAACAGGTGCCGGGCGTCATCGAAGCCGAGCGGCCCGCTCGCCGCGAGCGCGAACGGCGATGCCACGACGAAGGCGGCAAGAAAATATGCGCCGCGCAACGCCAGGCCGAAAAGTCGCATCAATTCCCCTTGCCCTTGGCCGCGCCTGCGCGGGATTTGCGGGCGGCGTCGATCTCTTCCTTCGTCACGACGCCGTCCTTGTTGGCGTCGATCTGGTCGAAATTGCGCGAGACAACAGGCATGCCCTTCCGCGCTTCTTCCCGGGTCAGCCTGCCGTCCTTGTTCGCGTCCGCGCGCTTGAACCGTTCTTCCTGTTGCTTCTGCGCTTCCGCGCGGCACTTCTCGGGATTCGCCTTGCATTCCTCCCGGCGCTGCTGTGCCTTCGCCTTCGCCTCGCGGCACTGCTCGGGGTTTTCCTTGCACCATTGCTCGAAGCGTGCCTTGCGGTCGCCCGCGGCTTTGCCGCTTTCGGAGCGCACCGTGGCTCCCGGGATGCCCTCGCTTGCCAGGGAAGGCGCGGCGAGCGCGGCAACTACTACTGCTGCAATGAGCGATCGATTCATGGGGCTCCTTCGTCGGTTTATCGGGGAATGACGTACACGCCGTTTCCGAGATACACGGGGGAAGGTCCCGCGCCCGGATAGCCAAATCCGTCCTTGCGGGTCTGGTAGTACGGATGCCGTTCTCCGGCATTTGTGGCACCGAGCGAGAACATCGGGCGGTACGGGATCCGGTCATTGGGGTCGGGGCGCCACTCCAGCCTGGGGCCTCCATAAAAGATGTGTGCCTGGCCGGGTCCGGTGGGGGTGCCGTGCGGCGCCACCCCCCGAACCGGACTGCTGTGCTGCATCGGCTGATGAACCTGGGGTTGATGCATGGACGCACCGTGCGCCTGCGGCCTGGCTCCTCCGCCCGCCTGTGCCGGAAACACCATTAGGGTCATGGCGGTTGCCACAGCGACACTTGCAGGAATCTTCATGGTCGTTCTCCCGTAAAGCGCCTGCCACCTCGAGCAGCGGCTAACGCCGGTAGATCTCGCGGTTGGCACGTTCCAGGTCCCGGTGGAGCGCGCGCCGCTCTTCTTCCGTAAGCCGCCCCTTGTGTCCCTTGAGATGCTCGCCGCGCCGGTTGCCCTCGCCCCGCGGCGGCTGGCCCGGCGCTTTCTTCACCTGGCGCCCGCCCTGCTCCTGCATCCCTGCGCCAAAGCCTGGGCGCATGTCGCGAGCAGCCGCAAGTCCCGGCGCAAGCAGCGCGACAGTAACAGCCACCCACAACACCTTCTTCACCGACCGGTCTCCGTGCGCGGAGAAGTGCTCTGCCCGAGCGCCGCGCAATGCATTATAAGAACATGCCGGCAGCGGAAAACGCCGGCGAGCTGCTGGCTAGATTAGCGCACCCTGCCGGG
>DATICE010000131.1:0-8322 GCA_035456985.1 Burkholderiales bacterium
ACGCCCGACCCCGTCATGCTGTTCCGCTATTCCGCCCTCACCTTCAACGGGCACCGCATCCATTACGACAAGCCGTACGTGACCCAGGTCGAGGGCTATCCCGATCTCGTCATGAACGGCGGGCTCACGACGCTGCTCGCGTTCGAGCTCGCGCGCACCCACGCGTCCACGCCCATTCGCCATATTTCCTCGCGCAACGTGCGTGCGCTGTTCGTGAACCAGCCGATTACGCTCGGCGGCGAGCCCTCGGCCGGCGGGAAGACGGCGAAGCTCTGGGCCATCAATCCCGACGGCGCCCTCGCGCTGACGGCCGAAGCGGAGTTCCGATGAGGTCCCGAGTCATCCCGCATTCTTCATCCTTTTGCCTTCACGCGTAGCGAATGTCCGGAGGCCCCCTCGAAGGCGTGCGCATCATCGACCTCACATCGGTCGTGGTGGGGCCGCTCGCGACGCAGATCCTCGCCGATCACGGCGCGGAGGTCATCAAGGTCGAGTCGAGATCAGGCGACCTGGTGCGCGTGATGAACGGCCAGTCGGTCACGCCCGGCATGGGCGCCAAGTTCCTGCACTTGAACCGCAACAAACGCTCGATCGTGCTTGACTTGAAGCAGCCGGCCGGCCACGAGGCGCTGCTGCGGCTGCTCAAGCGCGCCGACGTCATGCTCTGGAATAACCGACCGCGTTCCATGGCGCGCCTCAAGCTTTCCTACGGCGATGTACGCGCGGTCAACCCGAAAATCATCTACTGCGGCCTGTTCGGCTTCGGCCAGGACGGGCGCTACCGCGACAAGCCGGCTTACGACACCATCATCCAGGGCTCGGGCGGCATGGCGGCGCTGAACGAGCGCGCCGGCGGGGAGCCGCGCTACGTGCCGATGGTGGTCGCCGACAAGGCGGTGGGGCTCATCGCCGTGCAGATGATCGTGATGGCGCTCTACGGGCGCACGCGAACCGGGCAGGGCTGCTCGATCGAAATCCCGATGTTCGAGAACCTCGTCAAGTTCGTGCTCGAGGAGCACATGTACCTCAAGACCTTCGTGCCGCCTCTGGGCGAGACCGGCGATCCGCGGCTGCTCGACCCGGGCAACCGGCCGATCCCCACGAAGGACGGCCACATCTGCATTTCGGCCAACACCGACGAGCAGGCGTTTGCGTTCTTCGAGGCCATTGGCCGCCCGGAGCTCAGGAGCGATTCACGGTTCAACTCGGTCGCGGCGCGTTACCGCAACGTGGCCGAGTACTTCAGACTGCGCGTCGAAGCGCTGAAGCAGAAGACCACCGCCGAGTGGTTGAGGCTGCTCGAAAGCGGCGATGTGCCCGCGATGCCCTATCACACGCTCGACAGCCTGATTGAGGACCCGCATCTGAAGGATGTCGGGTTCTTCGAGTTAAAGGACCATCCCACGGAGGGCAAGACGCACAACATGCGGCTGCCCAACAAGTGGTCGACCGGCACGCGCCGCGAGTGGACCCCGGCGCCCAAGCTCGGCCAGCACAGCGTCGAGATCCTGCGGGAGGCCGGCTACGATGCCGCCGCGATCGAGGCCATGGTCGCGAGCGGGGCGACCCTCGACGGGCGCATCACACGACCGTGAGCGGCAGCCGGTGCCGCGCCCACAGCGTGGACCCTGACGGAATGGACGTGGGGCGCCTGCTGTAAACTATGCGCCCGCTCAATTCGCACCGAAACCGCAGCACATCCGCCTGCATCTACCCTACGGAGAACCCCATGCATAGCCTCAAGCTGCACGCACGCCTTTCGCTCGCGCCAATCCTCCTTGTCCTCGCGCTCGGCGTCTCCGCCTGCGCCCTCGCGCAGAACAAAGACTACGCGCCCACCGTCGGCCAGGAAGGCAAGGACGTCATCTGGGTGCCGACCCCGCAGGCGCTGGTCGAGAAGATGCTCGACATGGCGAAGTTGACGGCGAGCGACATCCACTACGATCTCGGCAGCGGCGACGGGCGCACCGTTATCGCAGCCGCCAAGCGCGGGGCGCAGGCATTCGGCGTGGAGTTCAACCCCGACATGGTTGCGCTCTCGGAGCGGGCTGCCGCCAAGGAGGGTGTCGCCGGCAAGGCGAAATTCATCAATGGCGATATCTTCCAGACCGACTTCAGCCAGGCCACCGTTCTCACCCTCTATCTCCTGCCGAGCCTCAACGTGAAGCTGCGCCCGACCATCCTAAAGATGAAGCCCGGCACGCGCGTCGTCTCGCACGCCTTCACCATGGACGAGTGGCAGCCCGACCAGACCGAGAACGTTGAGGGCCGCACCGCCTATCTGTGGATCGTCCCGGCGGCGGTCGAGGGCGCGTGGCGCTGGAACGGCGCCGGCAGCGGCCCCAAGCAATACCAGCTCAAGCTGCGCCAGCAGTTCCAGAGCGTCCAGGGCGAAATCGAGCTCGACGGCAGGCCGGGGCAGCTGCGTGACGTCAAGCTGCGCGGCGACCAGTTGAGCTTCACGGTGCTCGACGCAAGCGGCGCCCGGCGCGCTTTTTCCGGCCGCGTGACGGGCAACTCCATGCAGGGTTTGGTGAAGCCGTTGAGCGGTGCCGGAGAAGCCAAGTGGTCCGCAACCCGCGCCAACTGACGCACGCCATCCTCGCGGAGGCGGGGATCCAGTAACCGTGGCAGACGAGCAACGCTCCGTCGCAATCATCGGCGGCGGCATCATGGGCGGCGACATCGCCACCGTTTTCGCAGCGGGCGGCTGGAACGTGCACGTGATGAGCCCGTCGCAGAAGACGCGCGACGCGCTGCCGGCGCGCGTTGCGGCAGGCCTCAAGAAGCTCGCGGCACCGCAGGGCCACGCGGCCAACGTCAAGACCTACGTCCGAATCGAGGAACTGCCGTGGCGTGACATCGGCATCGTGGTGGAAGCCGCGACCGAAGACCTGCCGCTCAAGCAGCGTCTGTTTGCACAGATCGAGACGCTCGCGCGTCCCGACATCGTGCTTGCAACCAACACTTCGAACTTCCCGATCGGCGAGATCGGCAGGGGGCTCAAGCACCGCTCGCGGATCGCGGGCCTGCACTTCTTCATGCCAGCGCACCTGGTGCCGCTGGTGGAGGTGGTAAGCGCCGAGTTCACCGACCCGCGGGTGGCGGAGGGGCTGGTCACGCTTGCGAAGGCGCTCGGCAAGGCGCCGATCTGGGTGAAGAAGGACGTCCCCGGCTTCGTCGGCAACCGCATCCAGCACGCCATGCTGCGCGAGGCGTTTTATCTCATCAACGACGGCGTCGTCGACGCGGAGGGCGTGGATACCGCGGTGCGCTACGGCTTCGGCTTCCGCTTCATCGCCTGCGGGCCAATTCTGCAAAAGGAAATGTCCGGATGGGACACCAACTATTCCGTAGGCGCTGCGCTCTACCCGCATCTCTACAACGAAAAGGCGCCGCCGCCGTTCCTGAAAGAGATGGTGGCCAAGGGCGACATCGGCATGAAGGCTAAGCGCGGCTTCTGGGAATGGGACGATGCGAAAATCGCACGGGAAAAAGCGCGCATCGAGCGCTGCCTGCAGGCGGGGATGGAGATCCTCAAGTCAGACGGCGCGAAGTGAAGGAATGGTGGCCAGGGACGGAATTGAACCGCCGACACAAGGATTTTGGTTCCGGCCGCCGGCTAACGCCGGCTTAACATCGCGAGCGAGTTAGCCTTCACCGAAATCCCGACACGCCGTCACGATTCAGGAGGGATAGGAAATGGTGGCCAGGGACGGAATTGAACCGCCGACACAAGGATTTTCAGTCCTCTGCTCTACCAACTGAGCTACCTGGCCCCCGAGTACTGCTGAACCGCTGAATCCAAGCACATTTTCCGCTGTGAGCGAGCACTCACTCGGGGCGCGAAAAGGCCATCTTATCAGCCCCCTGCTCGCTGCCTGGCCCGCGCGGAAAACGAAGCGCGGTATTTAAGCGTCAATCGCGGCAAGCGTCAAGAAAAATCTCCCCCGCTGGCAACAAAAAACCCCGCAATTGCGTGCGGGGTTTCTTGCCTTCCTGGATCCCCGCCTTCGCGAGGATGACATCCTTACGGGGTAAATTCATTGAGCGGCAGGCTTTCCCTTGTCCGCTCGAGCGCAACAAAAAACCCCGCTTGCGCGGGGTTCTTTGTTCTGAAAGGAAGGGGGCACGGGGGAAACCATGGGTTTCCCCTGTTCCTCTCCTGTCCAGGGGATATGTGACGCGTGAAAACGCGTCACATATCCATCCCACCCATGCCGCCCATGCCGCCGTGGCCGTGGCCCGCCGGGGATTCGTCCTTCGGCAGCTCCGCGACCATGGCGTCGGTCGTGAGGATCAGGCCCGCTACCGAAGCCGCGTTCTGCAGCGCGCAGCGCGCAACCTTGGTCGGATCGAGCACGCCCATCTGCACGAGATCGCCGTACTCGCCGGTCTGGGCGTTGAAGCCGTAGTTGCCCTTGCCTTCGACCAGCTTGTTGATGACCACCGAGGGCTCGTCCCCGGCGTTGGCGGCGATCCAGCGCGTCGGCTCTTCCAGCGCGCGCATCACGATCTTGATGCCCGCATCCTGGTCGTGGTTGTCCCCCTTGATCTTGAGATTGGCGCGCGCCCGCAGATAGGCGACGCCGCCGCCCGGCACGATGCCTTCCTCGACCGCCGCGCGCGTCGCGTGCAGCGCATCTTCCACGCGCGCCTTCTTCTCCTTCATCTCGACTTCGGTCGCGGCGCCAACCTTGATCAACGCCACCCCGCCGGCGAGCTTGGCCACCCGCTCCTGCAGCTTTTCCTTGTCGTAGTCGCTGGTCGCCTCGTCGATCTGGGTGCGGATGTTCTTGACCCGCCCCTGGATCGCCTTGTCGTCGCCGTTGCCGTCGATGATCGTGGTGTCTTCCTTGGCGATCTCGATGCGCTTCGCCTGGCCGAGATCTTTCAATGTGACCTTCTCCAGCTGCATGCCGGTCTCTTCCGAGATCACCACGCCGCCGGTGAGGACCGCGATGTCTTCCAGCATCGCCTTGCGGCGGTCGCCGAAGCCCGGCGCCTTCACCGCGCAGGTCTTCAAGATGCCGCGGATGTTGTTCACCACCAGCGTTGCCAGCGCTTCGCCTTCGACTTCCTCGGCGATGATGAGCAGCGGCCGTCCCGCCTTGGCTACCTGCTCCAGCACCGGCAGGAGCTCGCGGATTCCGGAGATCTTCTTGTCGTAGAGCAGGATGTAGGGGTTTTCGAGCACCGACATCTGCTTCTCGGCACTGTTGATGAAGTAGGGTGAGAGATAGCCGCGGTCGAATTGCATGCCTTCGACGACCTCCAGCTCGTTCTGCAGGCTCTTGCCGTCCTCCACCGTGATGACGCCTTCCTTGCCCACTTTTTCCATCGCATCGGCGATGTTCTTGCCGATTTCAATGTCGGCATTGGCCGAGATAGCGCCGACCTGGGCGATTTCCTTGGAAGTGGTGCAGGGCTTGGAAATCTTCTTCAACTGCTCGACGATCCCCTCCACCGCCTTGTCGATGCCGCGCTTCAAGTCCATCGGGTTCATGCCGGCGGCCACGTACTTCATGCCTTCCTGCACGATCGATTGCGCCAGCACCGTTGCCGTCGTGGTGCCGTCGCCCGCCACGTCCGAGGTCTTGGAGGCAACTTCCTTCAGCATCTGCGCCCCCATGTTCTCGAACCGGTCCTTCAACTCGATCTCCTTCGCGACCGAAACCCCGTCCTTGGTGACGGTCGGTGCCCCGAACGAGCGCTCCAGTACGACATTGCGGCCCTTGGGGCCGAGTGTGACCTTCACAGCATCGGCCAGGATGTTGACCCCGGCCACGATTTTGTTGCGGGCGGAGTCGTGAAATTTGACGTCTTTCGCTGACATAACTGATTGCTCCTGTTATTGCGGAATTCGCTGGATTATCTGCCTTCGACCACGCCCATGATGTCTTCTTCGCGCATCACGAGCAGCTCGTCGCCCTTGACCTTCACCGTCTGACCGGAGTACTTACCGAACAGAATCTTGTCGCCAACTTTCACGTCGAGGGGGCGCACCTTGCCGTCTTCCAGGATCTTGCCCTTGCCCACCGCGATGACTTCGCCCTGATCGGGCTTCTCGGCGGCGGTGTCGGGAATGACGATTCCGGATGCGGTCTTGCGTTCTTCTTCCAACCGCTTGACCATCACGCGGTCGTGTAATGGACGAATCTTCATTGTTGAGCCTCCTGTTGATTAACCAGAATGACGGAGAACGACTGTTTGGCACTCGTCTCTACCGAGTGCTAACAATAGGCGTAAGTTGGCGTAATGTCAATAGGTTAGCCGCACGTACTCACCTGCAATACACCGTTGTGGGCGCGCACTAACCCCGGGGGCGGCGATATCGTAAGCCGCCAGAAAACGCTGAGAAACTAACTGGTTAGTCCAGGTCCAGCGAGGTGCTGGCGGAGACCCCGAAGCGGTAAACCATCTTGCGGTTGCCGTCGCAGCGGGGCGGTATCGGACGATGCGGGCAGGGCGGGGGCCGTCGTCCCCCGGAGGTCAAGGTAGCGTCATCGGCAACGTCGGCCCAGATTCCGCCGCTGACTGGCCGGAACAGCCACATGAGGTAACCGCGTCTCGCCGCAAGCTGCAGCAGCTCGTCGGCATCGGGCGCATCGGCCACCACCACCTGGCTCCCGTTGATGCCGTACGGGAATGCGCCGAACGCCTGGAGGCATTCGAGTGCTTCGGTGGAGGGCGCGCCGGGCCGCATGCAGCCTTTGCGCTCGGCACGCGCGACGTCCCATGCGCCCAGCTCCCAAGCCGCCTCCATAGCGGCGCGGTCCACCGCAACCAGATCGCGCCAGCGGTCGTTCAACTGCAGCGCGGAGCTCGGCAGCGATGTGTAGGACACCGCCTCGGCCTGCTCCACGTCGGCCAGCTTTTCCTTGATGAAGCCGTGCCAGTGCAGCGTCAGGATCAACGGCGTGTCCGGGCAGGGCACGGCCGCGAGCGTGATACCGACGAGCGGCAGACCGCTCGCGGCGATCTGCTCCTCTATGCGCTCAAGTATTTCCATGGTTAGGGCTGCTCTATTCGGGTGCTAAACTCACTACGCCCAGGGCGGAAACGAGCAAGATTGGTGCCAAGCTTTCAATCCTAACGTCACGGCTGAAGCTGCGGTTGACCCGGCGGGACGTTTTGCGCGGGCCCGGTTCGGGCCGGCACCCGGTCGTGCGTGACCGATGTCGCGGATCTGACGGAAGACGGTCTTTATGCACTCGCCCCAATACTTAAATCCTCCACGACTAAAATGCAAATTGGCACTCGCAGTAGTCTGCTGCTAAAGCGCAGCCTTGCCGCGGTCTGGCACCCCTGCACGCAGATGAAGAGCCACGAGCGGCTGCCGCTCGTCCCGGTGGCGCGCGGAGCGGGCTGCTGGCTATACGACGCCGATGGCCGGCGTTATCTCGACGCCATCAGCTCGTGGTGGGTGAACCTGTTCGGTCATTGCCATCCGCGTATCAATGCAGCGCTCACCGATCAACTCGGCAAGCTGGAGCACGTGCTCCTCGCGGGATGCAGCCACGAGCCGGTGGTGGAGCTCTCCGAGCGCCTCGCGCGCGCTACCGGTGGCGCGCTCGGCCACTGCTTCTACGCGAGCGACGGCGCCTCGGCGGTCGAAATCGCCCTCAAGATGAGCTTTCATTACTGGCGTAACCGCGGCAACCCCGCGAAAACCCGCTTCGTGAGCCTCGCCGGCAGCTATCACGGCGAGACGCTCGGCGCGCTGGCGGTGACCGACGTGCGCCTGTTCAAGGACGTCTACGCGCCGCTCGTCATGGCGAGCAGGCAGGTCGCGAGCCCTGACTGGCGGCTCGCGGAGAACGGGGAGCCCGCCCGCGATTATGCCGCGCGCTGTGCCGCGGCGCTGGAGCGCCACTTCGAGCGCCATCATGGGGAAACCGCGGCGCTTATCGTCGAGCCGCTCGTGCAGGGCGCGGGCGGCATGGCGATGTACGACGCCGAGTACCTGCGGCGCGCGCGCGCCCTCTGCGACCGCTACGGCGTGCACCTCATCGCCGACGAGATCATGACCGGATTCGGGCGTAGCGGCACCTTCTTCGCCTGCGATCAGGCCGCCATCACGCCGGATTTTCTTTGCCTGTCGAAGGGCATCACCGGCGGCTACCTGCCGCTCTCCGTCGTGCTGACGCGGGACGAGGTCTACCAGGCGTTCTACGACGACGATGTCGCGCGGGGCTTTCTCCACTCGCACTCCTACACCGGCAATCCACTCGCCTGCCGCGCGGCGCTGGCCACGCTCGACCTCCTCGAGGAGGGTGGCGTGATCGAGTCAAACCGCGCGCGGAGTTCGCGCCTCACCGC
>DATICE010000132.1:0-4166 GCA_035456985.1 Burkholderiales bacterium
ACCAGATCGAGAAGCTGGCCGAGCCGGGTCTTGGCCTCGAACGCGCCGACTTCCTTCATGCCAAACGACCCCAGGTGCAGTCTAGACAACAGACTGGACTATAAACCGGTGGCTTGTACCGGTCCAGCTGGCGCCGGCGCGCAAATGGTTGCCTCAGGCAAGTATTTTCCGCACCTCAACGAAATCAATGACTTGTGATGCCGCGCAACTTGCGCAGTAACTGCTCACCCCGATCAGGCGGATAGGAGAGTCAGGGGGCGTGCGTCGAGGGTGAGGCGGATAGCCTGGAGCGGCGGGATGGCACGGCGGCGGGCGGTCTCCAGCACCGAGCGGATGTCGGCGTAGAGGTCGGCTCCCCAGGCGGTGCGGAAGCCGCCGATGATCTTGCGGAAGGTGACGCAAGGTCGGAGCGCGCGTTCGGAGCCGTTGTTGGTGGGCTCGAGCACCCGGTTGGTGACGAAGAGGAAGAGATTGCCGCGGCCCCTGGCCATGGCCTTCTGCAGCTTGGCGCCCTCGGGATGGGTCGGCGGCCGCTGCAGCAACTCGCTGAGCTTCTTGACGAGCTTGCGGTGGCAGGCCTCGAGCTGGTCGTCGCTCAGGCGGTCGCGGAGCGGGCCCAGGCGGCAGGCGCGCTTCAGGAGCGCCAGGAACCCGGGGGCGAAGCCGGTGTCGCCGGCGTCGACCGCGTACTGGGCGTCGCGGATCAGATGTGCCAGGCAGAACTGGTGGCCGCGGCTGCCCAGGCCCTTCTGCGCGCCGTAGCGGTCGGAGATCCAGAACGCGGGGCGGTGCTCGCCGAGGAAGTCCTCGAGCACCCGCTTGGCCCGGCTCGGGTCGGCCCGGAACACCGCGGTCTCGGCATGGTGCACCACCCAGAGCCAGCCGTTCTTGCCGCCGACCCGGAGCCCGGTCTCGTCGGAGGCGAGCACCGGGCTCGCCCGCAGCCGCTCGGCGAGCCGCGCCGCCTGCGCCGCGAACGCGGCGGCGGCGGCCCGCGCCATGTTGACCAGCGCGCCCTGGCTGATCGCGACCCCGAAGACGTCGCGCAACAGCCGCTGCAGCCGGTCGAAGCCGATGCCCTGGCTGAAGCGCAGGTGCAGCGCCAGCGCGCGCAGGTTCGGCCCGAACGGCGAGCCGGGCGCCATGTCCTCGGGCGCCGCGGCCTTGAAGGTCCGGGCGCAGTGCGGGCAGGTGCCGCCCATCAGCATCACCCGCGTCACCTCGGGGCGGATCGGCGGGATCTCGACGTGGTCGTAGCTCTCGCAGGGCGTCTGCGCCGCCGCCGCGAGGTCGCCCCGGCAGTGCGGGCAGCAGGCGGCGTGCATCTCGCGCACCGCGGTCGGGTTCGGATCGAGCGCCCGGGCGACCCCGGGCCGCCCCTTGCGCCGCCGCCCCTTCCGCTTGCGCGGGACCGAGGGCCTGCGTCCCTGGCTCGGCGGCACGCTCGAATTCTCAGGGGTCTTCGTCGGCAGCCCGAGCCTCGCCTCGAGCTCCGCCACCCGCTGCGCTAAGCCGAGCACCAGCTCGATCAGCTGCTCCTTGCTAAAGGCGTCAAGCTCCGCGCGATTCATCCCAAGCTTGAATTGTCAATCGGCATGGGATGGGGACCCCTGATCGGCGTCCAATCGGGACCCCGCCTGGGCGAGGAGCGGGACCCGGCCCGGCGGAGCGGTGCGGATGGCGGAGTCGGGCCGGGTCCCGCTCCGGTGGGGCGAGGAGATGTCAGGCGCGGTTCTTGAAACGCCAGCTCTCGTTGCCGGTCTCGACGATATCGCAGTGATGGGTGAGGCGGTCGAGGAGCGCTGTGGTCATCTTGGGATCGCCGAAGACTGCAGGCCATTCGCCGAAGGCGAGATTGGTGGTGACGATGACCGAGGTCTGCTCATAGAGGCGGCTGATCAGGTGGAAGAGTAGCTGGCCGCCGGCCTGGGCGAAGGGGAGGTAGCCGAGCTCGTCGAGCACGACGAGGTCCATGCGGCAGAGGTGATCGGCGAGACGACCCTGGCGTCCGGCGCGGGCCTCGGCCTCGAGCTTGTTGACGAGGTCGACGACGTTGAAGAAGCGGCCGCGGGCGCCGCCCCGGATGCAGGATCGGGCGATGCCGACGGCGAGATGGGTCTTGCCGGTGCCGGTGCCGCCGATCAGCACGAGGTTGCGCTGCTGAGCGAGGAACCCTCCGCCGGCGAGGTCGCGCACGAGCGTCTCGTTGATGGGCGTGCCGTCGAAGGCGAACTCGTCGATTTCCTTCGCCATCGGCAGCTTGGCGATGGCGATCTGGTACTTGATCGAGCGGGCTTGCTTCTCAGAGAGCTCGGCGGTCAGCAGGTCGCTGACCACCCGCTGGGGCTCGTGCTGGCGCTTCACGGCGGTGGCGACAACCTCGTCGTAGGCGGCCCGCATGCCGAAGAGCTTCAGGCCGCCCATCGTCGTCATGATCTCGCTTCGCTCCATCATCCACTTGCCCTCCTGAGGCTGTCGTAGCGGGCGCAGTCGGCAGCGGGTTCGCACCGCAGCCGCAGCGCCTCGGGGGTCATGATCGTCGCCGGCGGCCCGGGATCGCGCCGGCGGGAGAGGATGTTGAGGATGACGTCGGCGGAGTGGACGCCTTGCCTCAGCGCCTCGGCGCAGGCGGCCTCGACCGCGGGAAGGCCGTCGGTGAGAACGGCGCCGAGCACCTCGACCATCTGGCGGTCGCCGTCGGACGCCGACTTCAGCTTGCGACGCACCCGCTCGAGCGAGCCCGGCAGCACCCAGTCCTGGAAGGGCGCGCCGTTCCTGAGAGCGCCGGGCTTCCTGGCTAGCACCGGCACATAGTGCCAGGGGTCGTAGACGGTCTGGCCGCGACCGAAGACCCGGTGATGCTGGCCAACGATCCGCCCGTCCTGACGAAGCTCGATCCGCTCGGCATAGGCACGGACCTCGACCGGACGGCCGACGGCGTTCGCCATCACCGAGTACTTGTTGTTATCGAAGCGCACGAGGCAGGTCTTCGACGGCGAGACCGGCGTTGAGCGGAAGCCGTCGAACGGCCCGGCGTAAGGCACCAGGCTCGGCCGCTCCGCCTCGAACATCTCCCAGATCGTCCGATCGCGAACGTCCGGATGAGGCTGCGCCTTCGCCCAGGCGATGCAGCGATCGACGAGCCAAGCGTTCAGCTCCTCGTAGCTCTTCACCCGCACCCGCGGCGAGAAGAACCGCTGCCGCACCGTGCCGACCTGGTTCTCGACCTGCCCCTTCTCCCAGCCCGATGCCGGCGTGCAGGCCACCGGCTCGACCAGGTAGTGCCCGCACATCTGCTGAAAGCGCCGGTTGTAGTCCCGCTCCTTGCCCACCAGGATCGCATCGACCGCTGTCTTCATGTTGTCGTAGATCCCGCGCGTGCAGGCGCCTTTGAAGAAGGCGAAGGCCCGGTCGTGCGCGTCGAACACCATCTCCTGCGTCTCGCGCGGATAGGCTCGCACGAAGAGCATTCGGCTGTGGCAGAGCCGCACCTGCGCCACCTTCACCATCACCGTGACCCCGGCGATCAGCACCACCTCGTGGCTCCAGTCGAACTGGTAGGCCTCTCCGGGAGCAAAGCTCAGCGGCACGAACGCTGCCGCCGTCGCCGCGGCGCGCTCCTGCTGCCACGCTGACGCATACCGCCGCACCGCGTCGTAGCCGCCTTCGTAGCCGAGCCCGCGCAACTCCTCGAAGATGCGGATCAGCGTAAGCCGCTCCCGGCTCGCCCGCGCCACGTTCACCGCCAGCAGCCGGTCGAGATCCTCCCGCCACGGTCCGATCTTTGGCTGCGGCTGGACCTTCCGCTCGTAAACGAACTCCGTCGCGCCGCTGCGTACCACCTTGCGCACGACCTTCCGGGAGACCTTCAGTTCCCGGCAAATCTCCTTGATCGCCTTCTTCTGAACGAAATACGCGCGCCGGATCTTGGCGATCGTCTCCACAACCAGCATCCCAATCTCGGCTCCCGATCATCCCTCGGGAGCACTGTGGACCCACTCGCCAAGGGGGTCCCTGTTGGAAGCCGATCACCCCGTAAGCGGGGTCCTTATTCCACGCTGATCAACAACCGGGGCGTTGTAGCCGACCAGCCCGCTGCGCCGGGCGCTGGTCGCCATCGCGCGGGCATCCGGATCGGTCAGCGAGATCTGGCCGTCCGGAGCGTC